>DASYVU010000182.1:0-4015 GCA_035936715.1 Gemmatimonadaceae bacterium | reverse complement strand
GAGCGATATGGGCTCGCGGGATCTTTCAGCGCCGATTGGAACCAGGGGTGGTCGCTCGACGAATGGTTGGAAACGAAGTCGACGATGACGCGGATGCCGCGGCTATGCGCGGCTCTGACCAGGTCGCGAAAATCCTCGTCGGTGCCGTAGCGTGGATCCACGTGGTAGTAGTCGGTGACATCGTAGCCATGATAGCTCACCGATTTGGCGATCGGCATCAGCCACACACAGCTCGCGCCGAGGTCCGTGGAGCTCTGGGGGTTTCCGTTGTTGATGTAATCGAGATGTGATATCAGACCGCGCAGATCCCCGACGCCATCCCCGTCGGCATCGGCAAAGGAGCGGACAAAGACTTCGTAACAGATGCCCGTGCTCGGCGTGTGCGGCGCGGAGCCCGCCAAACCGGTCACTCGCGGACCCTGCGCACACGATAGCGCAGCAAGACCTGACGCCCAGACGGCCCGACGGATTTGTTGAAGCATTGTTATCATGCGGAAAGGTGGACTGGACTGGCGACCATCGCCACTATTGTATTACTCTCTTGTATTACGCTCTCAGCGGGTCCGAGCATCGCCGAAATGCGCTCCGCTTGCCAGATTTGAGACTCTCAGTCCCGCGAGGAATTTCGCTCTTGCGTTCATGCTTTGCACTGCTGGCCGTCGCGGCTATTGGCGCGGCCTGCCAGCCGCAATCGAAGCCCGCGCCACCGCCGCGCGTGGTGCGCGATACTGTCGCCGTGCGGGATCCGGAACAGGACAAGCGGATTGCCCGCCTCGAGCTCCAGCTGTTGGCGCAGGACGCGCAGATCGAGGATCTTCAGGCGAAGCTCGACGAGACGCGGGCTGAAGTGGTGCGAGCGATGGCCAAGCTGCAGTCGGGGGCCAATCGCGCCCAGGCGGCGTCGGCCATGGCGGAGGCGGAGGTTGCGCTCCAAACCATGAAATCGGGCTCGCAGGAAGAGCCGCCCGAAGCCGCGGAGATCACGCGATTCGTGCGCCTGGCCGCGACCGAATTCAACAAGGCGAACTATGGCGGCGCGCTTTACCTGGCGAATCAGGCAAAAACCTTGGCGTCTGCGTATCGTGGGCGATTGTCGGCCGGGGCCCGCGAAAATGCGCGGCCAGGCGAGACGGCTTTCGCGGTCCCCCTCAAGCTGATCACTACTACTCGCGGAAATGTTCGTGGGGGTCCCGGCACTGGGTTCCCGATTGTCTTCGCCGCGGAGTCAGGCACGACGTTGACCGGCTATTCCTACGCCGACGAGTGGATCCGGATCAGTGACGACACAGGGCGCGGCGGTTGGATCTTCCGCACGCTCGTCTCCCGACCCTAGTCAGCTTCCGGTCTTTGCCAGCTTCCGGGCGCGGATCGCACGATCGCGCCCTTCTCGTTTAGCCTGGTAGAGCGCCTCGTCGGCGATCGATATCAACCCTTCGGCGTTGTCGGCGTCCTCGGGGAACGTCGCGACACCGATGCTCAGCGTCATCTTGCGACCGGTGAATTTCTTGGCGGCGACGCGGGCCCGGATGTGCTCCGCAAGCTCCAGCGCGTCGACGGGACCGGTGTCGGGCATCATGACGACGAACTCTTCTCCACCGTAGCGGGCGACGCAGTCCACGGGTCGGGCCGCCTCGCGCATGATCTCGGAGATGGCCTTCAGGACTTCGTCACCGGCGGGGTGGCCGAACGCGTCATTGTACTGCTTGAAGTGATCGACGTCCCCGACCAGAACCGAGAAGCTTCTGCGCTCGCGCTTGCACCGGGCCTCTTCGTGGTCGAGGCGCCGCATTAGCTCGCGGTGGTTGTCGAGACCGGTCAAGCTGTCGGTGGTGGAGAGCAGCTCGAGCTCCTCGTTCTTTTTGCGGAGCGTCTCGTGGATGAGATCGAGCTCACGACGTCCTTCGCGGAGACGAGACACCATGTGATTGAAGACATCCGTGAGGTACCCAACCTCACCGCCACCCGGCGCTTCCGGCAAGTCGACTGCAAGGTCTCCAGCTGCAACCTCGCCGGCGGCTTTCGTGAGCAAGTCGAGAGGGCGAGCGATCAGAAGGCCCAGGCGATAGCCGGTTGCCGCCACGAGAACGAGCAGAAGAGCAATGACGAGAAGCGAGACGTCACGGAAATGGCGCACCTGCTGAAAGGCTGCCTTGGCCGATATCTCCGATATGATCGCCCAACTAACTTGCGGGACGTACTCGAGGGTTCCGATGACGTCGCGACCGCCAAAGCTGGTGTAAGTAAAAGGCGCGCGCGCACTCTTCAGCAGCTTCTTCATCGTTGGGGGCGCCATCCGCGTCTTGACGAGCACCTCTGTCATCCCCTCAGAGCTGGCGATCGGATAGCCCTTGCTGTTGACCAGGAAAATCGCTCCGGTGCTGTCGCGGGCGAATGCTCGAAGCAGGAGCCTGACGGGCGCCAGATTCAGCTCCGCTGCGAACGCTCCGATGATTCGTCCATCTGCGCGTTGGGCAGGGACCGCCACCACCATCTTGGCTCTTCCTGCCCTCGGATCCCAGTACGCGTCGCCGACAATCTGCGTTTCCGAATGCAGAGTCGCCTGCCAATCGCGGGGAAGTCGGAGCTGGCTGATCTCTCCGCTGCTCGCCACGACCTTTCCATCCAGATCCACCACCATGAGCTGCGCGAAATCGCTGAATCGCTCGTGCAGAGACAGGAGATAGTCGCGGAGCCTTCCCTCTGCCTGGGAGGTGGCAATCGCGGTGCTCCGAGCGCCGGTGGCCGGACGGTCTAGTGTGTTCGCGACTTCATCCGAGCCGGCGAACACGCGCAGATCGTATAAACGCTCCTTGAGCCAGACGCCGGTTGCGCGCGCGCTCTGGGCGCTCTCCGAAAGCAGATCCTCAGTGATCTTCTTTTCCAGCGCGCGCCGATTCTGATTGTAGGAGATACCGAGCATGACGCCCGACGGGAGAAGCGCCGCGACAACAGCGAACGCGAGAACTCTGCTCCGAATGCTCTCGAGTCGAGGGAAAGGGAGGTATTTAGCGCGCGCGCGCGGAGTGGTCGCGTTCACGGGCGACGTGGGCCTGATTGGCGTTACACCATCAAGGGACGTGGTCATCACGTAAAAGACGATTTACCGCCCTCTGAGCTACCAGGGATTCTTCGGAGACACAGGAAACAAAAATCGGCGGAGATGTTTACTCTGCGGGAAACACCTGACGTCGCCGGGGTCACAATTGTGCCGCGACCCGAGAAGTCACTTGAAGCTCAACAGTAGTCGGGTTCTAAGTCTATAACTTACAAAGACTTAACCCACCACTTTGAGGTTGATTTCCAGCCCCACAAGCAGTACATTGAGTGCTACTCGAACGGAAGGCATTTTTGCCCTTCCGCCCTCGCCTCCGAAACGGCAGCACCGACTCCATTTAATGACGGCTCCGAACAACAGAGAGCGCATCCTTCCGCGCCTCATTCACGAAGAAATCAAAGAATCGTTCATCAACTACTCGATGAGCGTCATTGTCTCTCGCGCACTGCCTGATGTGCGCGACGGACTGAAACCTGTGCACCGTCGCGTTCTCTACGCGATGAACGAGCTGGGCCTCGTTCCCGGCCGCCCCTACAAGAAATCGGCGACCGTCGTCGGTGACGTGCTCGGCAAGTACCATCCGCACGGCGATTCCTCGGTCTATGACGCGCTCGTGCGCATGGTGCAGGATTTCTCGCTGCGCTATCCGCTGGTCGACGGCCAGGGAAACTTCGGTAGCGTGGATGGCGATCCTGCCGCAGCGTACCGCTACACCGAATCGCGTCTCACACGGATTGCCGTGGAGATGCTGGCCGACATCGACAAGAACACCGTCGATTTCGCGCCGAACTTCGACGACAGGCTGCTCGAGCCGAAAGTTCTGCCCTCCGCGATTCCAAATCTCGTCGTCAACGGGTCTTCCGGAATCGCTGTCGGAATGGCGACGAACATCCCGCCCCATAACCTCGGCGAAGTAGTCGCCGCGCTGACCGCGTTGATCGACAATCCGGAGCTGACTCC
>DASYVU010000181.1:0-3598 GCA_035936715.1 Gemmatimonadaceae bacterium | reverse complement strand
AATTGCGTCGGCGAGCTTGTCGGAAGTGAGAGGACCAGTCGCAATGACCGTGGGCGAAGGTATGGTCGTGACTTCTTCGCGAACCACCGAAATGCGCCGCTCGCCGGAGATGCGCTCTGTCACCCTGCGGGAGAACGCATCTCTATCCACCGCCAGAGCACTCCCGGCAGCTACGCGCGCGCCGTCAGCAGCCTCGAGTATGAGAGAGCCGAGCAGACGCATCTCGGCCTTGAGCAGACCGTGGGCGTTCGTGAGCTCCGTGCTCTTGAAGGTGTTCGAGCAAACCAGCTCGGCGAGTCCGTCGGTTTTGTGCGCCGGAGTCGTCGTGATCGGGCGCATCTCGTGCAGCGAGACCTGGATCCCGCGACTGGCCAGCTGCCAGGCTGCTTCCGACCCGGCGAGACCGCCGCCTACGACCGTTACGCCCTGGGTCACACCGCCACGGCTTCGGCCGTGGGCGCGACATCCCACTCGTTCGCGCACTTGATGCATCGCCTGTAATCGCCGCGGGTCTTGGTAAACTTCGCCTCCGCGCCAACGTAACCACACTCCGGGCATGTCTCCGCTACGGGCTTGTCCCACACCACGAAATCGCACTTGGGGTAATTGGAGCAACCGTAAAACGCCTTACCCCGTTTCTTCGAACGGCGCACGGCGATATCCCCGTCGTCCTTCGGACATTTGACTCCCGTAGGCATCGATCTGGTGCCGCGACACTTCGGGAACTTGCTGCAGCCGAGAAACTCCCCGGAGCGCCCGTGACGAATGACCATGGGGGCACCGCACTCATGGCAGATCTGGTCGGTCGGCTCCGCCGCCTTGCGATCGCCGCGCAACGGTCTGGTGTACTTGCAATCCTTGGGATGATTCTCGCACGCGAGAAAGGGTCCGAAGAATCCTCCGCGGGGGACGAGCTTTCCGTTGCATGTTGGGCATTTCTCGGTCGCGATCATGGACAGATCGTGAGCTTCGCCGATCAACGCTTCGATATCGGCGCCCTTCACGGATGCCGCGAATGGCCCGTAGAAATCGCCGAGCATTTTGCGCCAGTTCACATCGCCTTCCTCGATTTTGTCGAGGTCGGTTTCCATGTGAGAGGTAAACTGGACGTTGAAGACATCCGGGAAGCTCTTCACCATCACTCTTTCGACCTGCTCGCCGAGGAAGGTCGGGAAGAAACGACGCTGCTCGAGCTGTGCGTAGCGACGGTCGACGAGGGTTGAGACGATCGACGCGTACGTGGATGGGCGGCCGATTCCCAGCCGCTCCAGCTCTTTCACCAGACTCGCCTCGGAATATCGCGGCGGTGGCTCGGTGAAATGCTGCGACGGCGTGATCGCCTTCACGGGAATGTCCTCGCCCTTCGCGACAACCGGAAGTCCCTGCTCTTCCTCGAGCGCTTTCCCTTCCTCGGCTTCGCGCGACTCCTTGTAGAGCCTCTGGTATCCATCGAATTTGACGACGCTGCCGGTAGCTCTGAACAGGAATCGGCCCAGATCGAAATCCACCGTGGTGGTGTCGAAGACAGCTGGCGACATCTGCGACGCCATGAACCGCTGCCAGATCAATTCGTATAAGCGATACTGATCTTCCTTGAGGAACTTTCTGATGTGCTCCGGCCTGCGCGTCGGATCCGTCGGGCGAATTGATTCGTGCGCATCCTGGGCGTTTTTCGCCTTGCCGTCGGTGTACAGCCGGGGGGCATCGGGCAGATACTGCTGCCCATACATCATCTTGATGTACTCGCGCGCCTGATCTGCAGCAGAGGGCGCAACTCGAGTGGAGTCGGTGCGCATGTACGTGATCAGTCCGACAGCGCCCTCCTCACCGATTTCGATACCTTCATATAGATCCTGCGCCAGACGCATCGTCCGCTTAGAGCCGAAGCTGAGTTTCTTCGCCGCGTCCTGCTGCAGAGTGCTCGTCGTAAATGGCGCGCCCGGATTCTTGCGCCGCTCGCGACGCTTTACTTCCGTGACCTCGAACGTCTTGCGCGACGTGAGCGCGGAGAGAATCTCGTTGGCTTCCTTTTCGTTGCTGATGACGGGCTTTTTGCCGTCTAGAAGATGGAGCTTCGCGGTGAACTGCTGCTTGTCTTTTTCCAGCAGCGCCTCGACCGTCCAGTACTCGACCGGCTTGAACGCGCGGATTTCCCTTTCGCGCTCGACCAGTAGCCGAAGCGCCACAGTCTGAACGCGTCCCGCCGAGATCCCCTTCTTCACGGTTTTCCAGAGAACGGGGCTTGCCTTGTAGCCTACGAGTCGGTCGAGAACCCGACGCGCCTGCTGCGCATCGACCTTGCGCTCGTCGATCTGCCCCGCGTTGGCGATCGCCAGCTGCACCGCTTCGCGCGTGATCTCGTGAAAGAGCACACGCCTGACCGGCGCACCGTTCTTCGATTTGATCTGCTGCGCGACGTGCCACGCGATCGCTTCGCCCTCGCGATCAGGATCTGTCGCGAGGAAGATTTCTCTCGAATCCCGCGCCGCGGACTTCAAATCAGCAACCGTCTTCTCCTTTCCCGGAATCGTCACGTATTCGGGCTCGAATCCGTTCTCGATGTCGATCCCCATCTTCTTTTCGGGGAGATCACGGACGTGACCGATCGTCGCGCGGACCCGATACGCGCGGCCGAGATACTTGCCGATGGTCTTGGCTTTCGCCGGCGACTCGACGATGACGAGCGATGTCGAGCCAGCCTCGAAAGTTTCGCCGTCGTCCTGTGACGACGCTTTACGCAACTTGGTCGGGCCGCGCGTCGCGGTTGTCTTTGTAACGCGCTTCGCCGTGGTTTTTCTTTTAGCAGTCTTGGCTTTCGCCATCTCTAGTGTACCGTCGTGTTGTCGCCGCTTGGGGACGAATCTTCCAGGCCAGTTCCTTCCAGCAATCCGCGGAGATCATCGAGAGCGATTCGCCCTTCGAACTGCATTAGCGCCCGCTCGATGATGTGCTCCAGCTCGAGGCCGTTGATCGCCCCCGAGCCGTTGAGGGATAGGAGATGTCCCCACGCATCGGGTGCGAAACGCCCCCGCTCGTGCGGTCCCATTACCCGGAATGTGGTCTGCCCTGGAATTCGTTCGTCCATAATGGCGTTCCAGTTATTTGATGGTCGAGCCCAGCTCGACGATTTTCGTTATAAGTTGTTGTTTCACAAGCTTTTCCGTGTCGAGAACCACGTCCGCGGTCTCGTACAGGGCCCGCCTCTTTTCGTACAGCTCCCGCAGAGCAAGCAGCGGGTCTCTGCCCGCCAGGAGCGGTCTGGTCTCCACCCGGCGCAGTCTTCGGGCAACTGCCTCGGGTGACGCTCTAAGGTATATGATACGTCCAGTCGAACGCAAAAGTTCGACTGAGCTGGTTTGCGTTATCCAGCCCCCGCCGGGCGCCAACACCATTCCGCCACCGGTGCTCAGCTCATGCGTCAGGGCGGATTCCATCGCTCGAAAGTGCTCTTCCCCCTTCAGGCGGAAGATCTCTCGCACCTCCATACCCGATCTTCGCTCGATCTCGCGATCGAAGTCGAGAAACGCTCTTCCCAGCCGGCGCGCCGCGGCTTTGCCGATCGTCGTCTTGCCAACTCCCGGAAGTCCGACGAGGATCA
>DASYVU010000180.1:0-5649 GCA_035936715.1 Gemmatimonadaceae bacterium | reverse complement strand
ACTCGAACTGGCTCGGGGTTTGTTCCCGCCCCACTCGTCCCGCCACTATGTCCGATCGCGCAGACGCCACGGTGGCGAGGGTGTGGCGGAGCAGGTCACGCCCTGGATCTCTCAATGCCAGTCTGGCTCGTCGGTGAGGGTGTCAACGTGGATCCGCCGTGCTGACGCTTTTCCAGAGATGCGCTCCCAGCCGCCTTTCGTGTTCGTGTGGGCGACCGCGATCTCGAAGCTGTCGGGCGGAAACCATCGTGCGTGATTGAAGTCCTCGTCGCAGTCGCAGCCTCCACCACCAGGGCCCTTCGCCATGATCTCTCCATTTGCGAGGTTGCGCACGACGGCGTAGGTCCCGGGATTTTCGGGAGTCGTATCCTCACCGGCGTAGGCGATGTAGCGCCCGTCGGGAGAGACGAGGACATCCTGATAGGAAGCCCAGACATCGGCAGGCATCGGCTTCGTTTCAATCCGATGCTGGCCGAGGCGCGCCCGAAAGATCTGTCGCTGCGGAGTGGATGAATCTTCCGAGACCTGCATGAGACCGATGACCAGCGTATCCCCGACTACCACTGGAGCGGGCGGAATGACGTTGCGAATCGTGTCCGCGCCCAGAGGCGAGATCACCTCGATGCGGTATACCACTCCAGTGTCCTGCATAGTCTGCCACGACTGAGTGAACGCGGAATCGAGCACGTTGATGCGCGTGCGGCTCTCGTCCTCTCCATTTCTGTTGCACGCGCCCGTCGCCAATACCGCAGTCGCGCCAATCAGCAGAAGAATTACACGTGCGCGCATGATGCCTACTTCTCGACCTCGTCTTCGGCGCTTCCCGAAGGAACTGCCCGCGCCGGCGCAGCTTTTATCTCCTCGGTACCCGACACGATCGGTGGAAGTCCAGCCGCCTTCAGCGAAGCGTTGACATTCGGGAGGATGATAAGGGCGCCGCGCATCGCCGAGAGCTGTCGATCCAGCTGCGCCGACAGATCATTGAACACCGTGTACGACTGACTGGTCGGCTTCGCATCTGTCCCACCCACGACTCCCGAAAGCGCCGCAATCTTGTTGTTCAATCTGATCGGATAGTTGAGCGGGTCCTGACCCGACTGGTTCTTCACCTGATAGATCTCGCTCTCGATCGCCGAGAGCCGGTCGACGAGCGATTTCGTGGCGGCCGCAAACGCCGCGCTTCTGTCTGGCGGCATCTTCTTCGTACGGTCGGCGAGCTGCGCCTTCATGTTGCGAATCATCTTCACGGCGTCATTCGCCTGGGTTGTCTTGTCGTGAATACGCATCAGGAAATCGAATTGTTCGCGGAGATCTGCGTCGCTGGCGGCGCTGCGCGGGTCTTTCACGACGGTCAGTGGCTGCCGATAGCTCTGGCCATTCACTGTCATGCGCACGGTGTAACTGCCTGGAAGAACCACAGGGCCCGAGGTGCCGCCGGCCCACAGGATCATGTTCTCGAACACGGAGGCATCCGGATAACGGAGATTCCATGCGAACGTGTTGAGGCCTGCCTTGTTCGCAACGCGCGGCGGCGGCGGGCGTCGCGGCGGATCGTCGTCGCCCGGAGGCGTTTCTTCCCCGCGCGCCTCCGACTTCGTCGTCGTGTCGGGCGTACCGCCCGCGCGCCGGATACTGTCGTTTCGCGCAGTCCTGATGCTGTCGCCGCGAACCGAATCGGCCGCGACCGCCGGGTCCGGCTGGCTGGTGAAGCTCCGTATCACTTTGCCCTGCGGATCCAGAAAATCCATCGTTACTAGCTGGCGGGGCTGTGCGAGCCAGTAGTACAGCACGCCACCCAACGATGGATTTGCGCCCGATGGATGTCCACCCGCGGCACCAGTGCCTCCCCCTCCGCCGAACCCCGCGCGGTACACTTTCCGCGGCTTGAACAGATACGCCGCAGAGCGCGTGATATCCGGTTGCATCTGCCTCAATGCGGATAGATCGTCGAGTATCCAGAACGACCGACCGTGCGTTGCGGCGATGAGATCGCCTTCCTTGATCGCGAGATCGTGGACAGGCACGATCGGCAGATTGCGCCTGAGTGTCTGCCAGTTTGTGCCGCCATCGAATGACACCCAGACCCCGCGCTCTGTCCCAGCGTAGAGCAAACCCGCACGCTCGGGATCTTCGCGCACGACTCTGGTGAACTCGATCGCCGGAATTCCATTGGTGATCGGAGTCCAGGTCGCACCGTAGTCGTTCGTCCTGTACAGGTACGGCTTCATGTCATCGAGCTGGTAACGGTTCGCGGCGACATACGCCGTACCCGGGCCAAAGTTGGACGCCTCGATCATCGAGATGCGCGCCAACTCCGGCAAGCCCGACGGGGTCACGTTCTTCCATGTCTTGCCGCCGTCGCGGGTGGCCTGCACGAGCCCGTCGTCTGTTCCCGCCCAGATCACTCCAGCGGTGCGCGGCGACTCCGCGATCGTGAATACCGTCGCGTAGTACTCGACGGAGGTCTGATCTTTGGTGATGGGACCACCCGAAGAGCCGAGCGTCCGCGGATCGTGCCGGGTGAGATCGGGACTGATCGCCTTGTACGTCTGCCCTTCGTCGTCGGACTGAAAGATCACGTTGCTGCCGATGTACATCCTATTCGGGTTGTGCGGCGAGATGACGATTGGAAACGTCCACTGAAAGCGATATTTCGCATCGGCGGCGGCGTGACCCATCGGATTGTTCGGCCACGGGTTGACGTCACGCTCGAATCCCGTGTTGATGTTCTTGTGTGTGAGAAGACCTCCGTACGATCCCGCGAACACGACGTCGGGAGAGTCCGGACGCGCGGTGATGTACCCGCTCTCACCGCCGCCGCCGTCGTACCAGTCGCTGATGTCGATTCCGCCGCTCTTCCTGCTCGGCCCGCAGAGCGTCGAGTTGTCCTGTTGCGCTCCGCAGACCCGGTAGGGGAAATGATTCGTGGTGGCGACGTGGTAGAACTGTGCCGTCGCCTGGTCCTGTTCGCTCCAGGATTTGCCCCCGTTGAACGACACGTTCGCTCCGCCGTCATTCGATTCGATCATCCGCTGAGCGTCGTTGGGAGCGATCCACAGGTCGTGATTGTCGCCGTGCGGCACCTGGATGTTGCGGAAGGTCTTTCCGTTGTCGGTTGAGCGGTACATGCCGGTGTTCAGAACGTAGACCGAGTTTCCATCCTTGGTATCGGCGAAGATTCTCGTGTAATACCACGCACGCTGGCGCAGCTTGCGATCGCTGTTTGTGCGGGTCCAGGTCGCTCCCCCGTCTGCCGATCTGTACACGCCGCCGGAATCGGCCTCTACGATGGCCCACACGTGACTCGGGTTGACCGGTGAGACTGCGAGACCGATGTTGCCGATCACGCCCTGCGGGAGGCCAGGATTGCGGGTGATTTCTGTCCAGTGCTCGCCTCCGTCCGTCGACTTGAAGATTCCGCTCCCCGCTCCGCCGGACACGAGCTGCCAGGGAGTACGCCACGCTTGCCAGAACGCCGCATAGAGCGTCTCGGGATCTTTCGCATCCATGACCAGATCGGTTATGCCAGTGGAGTCGTTCCGATAGAGAACCTTTCTCCAGTTTTTGCCGCCGTCGGTGGTCTTGTAAACTCCGCGCTCCGCGCTGGGGCCGAAGACGTGCCCCTGTGCGCCTACGTATACGATGTCCGGATTCGTGGGGTGCACGCGCACGCGCGAGATCTGCCGCGTGTCGGCCAGACCGAGCGAGACCCAGGTTTTTCCGGCGTCAGCGGTGCGCCACACTCCATCGCCGTGCGATACGTTGCCGCGAATCGGGTATTCGCCCGCGCCCACATAGACGATGTCCGGATTGGACTCGCTTATCCCGATGGCCCCGATCGTCCCGCCAAAATACTTGTCCGTTACCGGCGCCCAGGTGATCCCGCCATCGGTGGTCTTGAACACTCCGCCGCCGGTCGTCCCGAAGTAGTACTCGTTGGGTCTCTTGCTCGAGCCGGCCACCGCGACGGATCTGCCGCCACGAAATGGTCCGATCTCGCGCCAGCGCAGCGCGGCGAACGCCGAGGAGTCGTAGGCCGGCGAGATCGGTACGGTTGGATTGACACGCCCGGTAATCCCTCCGGGCGGGTTTTGCGAGCTGGCGTTGAAGGGAAGGACCAATACGGTCGTCAGGCCTGCGCCGACGAGAAAGCGACGGGCGTTAACTCTCACTAATGAAATCTCCAACGGCGGGTTGAATGACCGCTACTATGTAGAGCCGCGTCAAACAATCGGCAAGTGCGCCGGGGTTTGTTGTGGCGCAGCTCCTAGCGGAGAAATCTCGTCGCCAGCTGGGCCAGGCGCTCGTCACCTTCGCTCTCGGCGCGCGCGAGAATCTTCTCGACGAAGGGACGGAGCTGCTTTTCTCCCCAATAATAGCCCGTCGCGCTCTCCGCGCTTCCCGTGTCTCCGGCGCGCGCTGCCTCGAGGAGCGCTTCAGCTGCGGCCTCGTCGTAGCCGGGATCATTGCGAGCCGGGAGGGAATAGCGCTTCCCCGGATCGCCCCATCCAGCATCTTCTTTCACGAATGCGCGCGACATTTCGGTTACCCTCGACGGAACTGATCAAATGTCGCAGCTTTCACGCCGCTATCACGGGAATTGCAGATCAATGACTGCAACCCAACAAACGTGGAGGATGGATGAACCAGGAATCCTTTGAGGAGCAGCAGGAGGCGCTCGACCCGCATCGCCGCGAAGAGCGCGATTCCGCCGCGCTCGAGATTGCGGGGCGCCTGCGCCAGAAGGGCGTGCTCCTCACCGGGCGCGAAACCGGCGCCCAACTCGACGACCTGCTTACCGCCGTCGATCACTTCGAGGCGGCTGTGATCGCGCGAGGCGGAGACCTGTTTGTGAATTCCCCGACGTCGCATCCGCCGGAAGACCCGGATTTCGTCATTCCTCAGCGCGTGCCGGGTGAGGATCCCGAGGCATACGCGGCCCGAATCAACGCCGCGGCCGAGCGTCTGGAGAAAGCTGATTTCTAGCGGGCTCGAACAGCGGTGAAAAGCGCGACGAGGAGGAGCATCCGCTGGGCGCAGGCCGGCCTGCTGACGAACGCGGTGCTCGTGCTCGTCAAATTCATCGCGGGAATCGTCGGCCACGCCAACGCTCTCGTCGCCGACGCGGTCGAGTCCTCGGCCGACATTTTTTCATCGCTCATAGTCTGGATGGGGCTGAGCGTTGCCGCACGGCCAGCCGATGAGAATCATCCTTATGGACACGGCAAGGCAGAGTCGATCGCCGCCGCTGTCGTCTCACTCATGCTCCTCGGCGCGGCAGCCGGAATCGCGACCATGGCTATTCGGGAGATCAGCGCGCCGCATCACTTGCCCGCTCCCTTCACGCTCTTCGTAGCCGCCGGCGTGATCTTCATAAAGGAGATTCTCTATCGGCGGGTGTCGCGCGTTGGGAAGGAAGTGGGCAGCACGGCTATCACGGCCGACGCCTGGCACCACCGCGCGGATGCGATCAGCTCTCTGGCCGCATTCATCGGAATAAGCATCGCGCTGATCGGTGGCCGGGGTTGGGAGGCAGCGGACGACTGGGCGGCGCTCGTGGCATCCATCGTCGTCGCGATCAATGGCGTTCGCACTCTTCGGCCCGCAATCGCGGGACTGATGGACGAGGCGCCGGATCGCACGGTGAAG
>DASYVU010000179.1:0-11073 GCA_035936715.1 Gemmatimonadaceae bacterium | reverse complement strand
ATCGACCACCTGCGAGCCCATGCCGCAGATCTCCCAGCCCTCTTCCAGCACTACTGCGCGGTTCGTCTTCTGTACCGAGCGCGCGATCGCATCCACATCGATCGGCCTTACGGTGCGGAGATCGACCACATCGATGTTGATGCCTTCCTTTGCCAGGTCGTCAGCCACGCGCATGGCTACGAGTGCCATCTTGCCGTGAGTGATCACCGAACAGTGATCACCCTCTCGCTTCAGCTCCGCCACTCCGAGCGGAACGATGTGCTCTCCGTCGGGCACTTCGCCCTTGGTATTGTAGAGCATCTCGCCCTCGAGGAAGACAACCGGATTGTCGTCGCGAATGGCAGACTTGAGGAGTCCTTTCGCGTCGGCGGGTGTGCCGGGCGTGCAGACCTTCAGCCCCGGAATGTGCGCGAACCAGCTCTCCCACGCCTGCGAGTGCTGCGCGGAAAGCTGAAGTGCGGAGCCGTTGGGGCCGCGGAACACAATCGGCATCTTGTACTGTCCACCCGACATGTAGAGCATTTTCGCCGCGGCGTTCACAACTTCATCGATCGCGAGAAGCGCGAAGTTCCAGGTCATGAATTCTACGATCGGCCGGAGGCCGACCATCGCCGCTCCGACGCCGACGCCGGCGAAGCCGAGCTCGGTAATCGGAGTATCGACGATGCGCATCGGGCCGAACTCGTCGAGCAATCCCTTCGAGACCTTGTACGCCCCATTGTATTGCGCGACTTCCTCTCCCATGAGGAAGACGCGGTCGTCCCGCTGCAGCTCCTCGCGGAGCGCCTGCGTCAGTGCGTCTCGGTAGGTGAGGACTGCCATCAGGAGTTCGTGTCCGAGTAGACGTCGGTGTAAAGCTTCTCGAGGGGCGGCTCCGGGCTGGCATCGGCGAAATCCCACGCGTCCTGCGCGATCGCCTTCGCTTCGTCGTCGATCTTGTGCATCTCACCCTCGGTGAGCTCGCCTGACTCGAACATCTTGTTGTGCAGGACAAGAATCGGATCGCGCTTCATGTTCTCTTCCAGCTCGTCCTTCGTGCGGTAAGTGCCGCTCGCCGCGTCGGACATCGAGTGGCCCATGAAGCGGTAGGTTTTCATCTCGATCAGAGTCGGCCTCTTTTCCTTGCGCGCTCGCTCTACAGCGCGCGCCATGCACTCGCGCACGGCGAAGACGTCCTGACCATCGACCGTCTCACCTTCCATTCGGTAGCCTTTCGCGCGAATGAGCATGTCCTCGTTCGCTGTCGAGCGCGAGATCGACGTTCCCATTCCGTAGCGATTGTTCTCGACTATGAAGACGACCGGGAGATCCCAGAGAGAAGCCAGATTCAACGCTTCATGAAACGCACCAATGTTGACGGCCGCCTCTCCGAAGAAGCAGACGCAAAGCTGATTGCCGCGGCGATACTTGATGGCGAATCCGACACCGGCCGCGATCGGAACGTGTCCGCCGACGATACCGTGTCCGCCGAGGAAGTTGGTCTTGGCATCGAAGATGTGCATGGAGCCGCCCTTGCCGCCCGAACATCCCGTGTCACGGCCGAACAGCTCCGCCATAACCGAGCGCGGACTCACTCCGCGAGCGAGCGCCTGAGCGTGGTCGCGATACGCGGTGATTACGTAATCATCAGGGCGAATCATCGACATCACACCGGTAGAGATCGCTTCCTGTCCGATGTAGAGATGACAGAATCCGCCGATTTTTCCGAGGGCGTAGGCTTCGGCGCACCGCTCCTCGAAGCGTCGCTGAAGGAGCATGGAATGAAGCAGCTCGCGACGGAGCTCCGGAGTCGTTCCAGCGAGATCGTTCGCCGGAGCGGAATCGGCGCCGTTGTCGCCGGGCGTGCCTTTCTCTTTCCGCTTCTGGGCGGGCGCGGGGGGGCGCTTCGCTTCAGTACTCATACGCCAGCCGCCTGCACCTGCTCCCACGCGTGATAGCTGGAGCGAACGAGCGGACCTGATTCAACGTGCCGAAATCCCATTTCCATTCCAATCTCGTACAGTTTTCTGAATTCTTGCGGAGTGTAGTAGCGATCCAACGCGATGTGCGCGTCGGACGGCCGAAGATACTGTCCAAGGGTAAGGATATCGACATCGACTTCGCGCAGATCGCGCATCACCGCGACCACTTCCTCAATAGTCTCACCCATCCCGAGAATCATGCCAGTCTTGGTCGGAATATCCGGGGCAATACGCTTGGCGTAGCGGAAGATTTCCATCACCCTCGGGTAGCGACCTCCCGGCCGCGCCTTCCTGTACAATCGTGGTACCGTTTCGGTGTTGTGATTATAGATCTCGGGTCCGGCTTCGAGCACGGTGCGGATACTGTCCTCGTTCCCCTGGAAATCCGGGACCAGCACCTCGACTGAGCAACCCGGAATCCGCTCGTGGATCTGGCGGATCGTCTCGGCGAAGACCCAGGCGCCGAAGTCCGGGAGATCATCGCGATCAACCGAGGTTATCACCGCATGCTGTAGTCCCATCTCGGCGATCGCCTGCGCGACGCGATGGGGCTCCGCAATGTCGTACTTGGGCGGACGGCCGTGAGCGACGGCGCAATAGGGGCAGTTTCTGGTGCACACATCGCCCAGGATCATGAAGGTCGCGGTGCCGTGTTCCCAGCATTCGCCGACGTTCGGGCAGCGCGCTTCCTCGCACACGGAATGGAGGTCGAGCTCACGCATCAAGTGCTTGAGCCGCATGTAGTTGGGGCCTCCGGGTGCTCTCACCTTGAGCCACGACGGCTTGCGCTCCGGGAGCGGTTCCGCGCGGTGGCGCCCCATGATCTGATAAAGAGTGTCTGGCATCGTTTTGCGGCCCGCGGGGAGGAGAGAGTCCGTCGAGCTTAGGCAATCTACATCAAAAACGGTCGGGGCGAAATTGTGACAAGTCGAGGCTAAGTGGTGTTCCTGTCACGAGATCGGCGATTAAATCCCCCGTAAGGGGGGCCATGAGTACGCCGTTGCGCGAGTGACCGCACGCGTAGATGAGCGATTGATGCTCCGGATCGGGACCAAGGATGGGCAGCATGTCGGGAGTCACGGGACGAAGCCCGGCCCACGAGCGGATTGTCATGCCTTGTGAAAGGCTCGGACAGATCTCTTCCGCCGCAGATCGAACCTTCTTGACTCCTTCGCTCGTGGTACTTGCGTCAAAGCCGACATTCTCCATCGTGCTGCCTCCAATCGTCGAATCACCGCGAGGGACCAGGTAACCGCGCGGCCCGTACGCGACGTGGCCTAGTGGAGTGAATGGGTAAGACACAAGCTGGCCGCGAGAGGGTGCGACCGCGGTGCCTAGCCGAGCCCCCGAAATTCGTCCGACCCAGGCCCCGGCGGCGAGAACGACGTGACGGGCGCTATGCGTCGCCCCCGATTTTGTCCTGACTTTCGCAGACGAGTCGCCCGGCTCGACGTCGGTAACTGCGTCGTCCAGCGTCACAATGCGCGCGTTCGTGGAGACAAGCTTCAAGAGCGCGGAGAGAAGCACGGTGTTGTCGACAGCGCCGTCATAGGGGTTGAACATCGCTCCCGCGGCGTGAGCCAGCGACGGCTCCAGCTCTCGCAGCTCTTTCGCATCGAGCCAGCGGGTGGTTGGTGGCGCTGTCTTCTTCAGTCCTTTGATGCCTTTGATGCTGAGCGCGACCTGAAGAATGCCGCGCCGATTGAGCGGTACCCGAATCCCGCATCGCTCGGCGAGAAACTCGATGTAGCTCGGATAGCGGTCACGGGCTGCTATCCCAAAATCGTGAGCTGGCCCGACGGCTCGTTCGACGGATGGCGCCAACATCCCTGCGGCAGCCGGTGAAGCCTCGCCCGCCCTGCTTTCTCCAATCAGGGTGACTGATACTCCGCGCTCGGCCACGGCGATCGCGGCGGCGAGGCCGATCAACCCACCGCCGACTACGATAACCTCGGTGCTCAGCTTATCTGCCCCTTCTGAAACTGTCCGGCAGGGTGTAGCGTAGTGATAACTGTCACCGTTTTGGAGAACGTCATGTTACGCGCCATCTTCATGATCGGCCTATTTGCCATGCTGGGCCTCTTTGCCGTAAGCATGGTGTTCAACCTGTTCGGCGGCATTATTGGCCTGACTTTCTGGCTGGTAGCGCTCGCGGTCAAGGTACTCATTGTCGGCGGGCTGCTGTACTTCGGGATTCGTATCCTCTCGCCGGGGACGGCGGCTCGACTTAGAGAGAAGTTCGCGGGAACGAGACTGACGCGGTACTAGGTCCGAGTCCCAAGACGACTGCAACTGAACGGGTGCGAGTACTGGCATCTCGGTTGATCGAGATCAAGGCAACTGAACGGGTGCGAGTTGTCAGCAGCACAGCGAGGAGGTGCCAGTTCACTACGTCGGGACGTTACTGTCCGCGGATCAGGCCACAGGCAAAGGCCTGTGCCTTAAGACTACTGTGGAACGTCTGGGCGTAGTGAACTGGCAACTATCAGCTACGCTGCCGACAACTCGCACCCGTTCTGTTGCAGTTTCCCTAACCCTCAAGCGCCTCGACAACCCCCCAGACGAGCAAAGGAACCATAATCTCATGGTGTCCAGTGATCTCGTACCCTCTGCCGCTCCCCTGAGTCGGACGCTGAACGACGTTTACGCGCGGACGATAGTGCCGCTGCATGTCGAGGTCGCACGTCGTGAATCCGGTCGGTTGACCGCCGTTGAGATTGCGCGCAATCGTCAGGGCCTTCAGAAAAACCTCCGGCATTATCACTGCGCTCCCCAGATTCAGCACGACGCCGCCGTCGTGCAAGGCGGGGAGCGACGCGGCGAGTCTGCGGAAATCGCGGTGACTGGTGTCGCCGATTGCGGCGCCACTCGTCGCCGGGTGCTGATGAATGATCTCGGCGCCCAGCGCAGCGTGAACGGTGCACGGAATTCCAAGCCGGTGCGCGGAGAGCATCACTGACAGATCCCCGTTCGATAGCGGCAACGTTTCGAGAGCCCGGGCGAGGGTTTCGCCCATCCCCCAACCGTTCTGCATCCCGGCGATGAACGCCTCGTTCATTCCGCGTCCTGTCTCTTCCGCCATTCCAAACGTGCCGTCCACGAGCCCCCGTGCGACATCTTCCGACGTGGCGCCGAAGCGGGCGATCTCGTAGTCGTGGATCGCGGCGGATCCGTTCATCGCCAGATGAGTGATGACTCCCCGATTCATCAGATCGATGAGAAGCGGAGCGAGCCCTGTTTTGACGATGTGGCCGCCGAGCATGACGACGACGGCTCGACCATTGTTTTTTGCCGACGCAACCGCCTCAACGACGCGACGGAAATCACGCGCCACAAGGACGTCGGGAAGTGATTTGAGAAACGCGGAGAAGCTTCGATCCTTGCCGGGCGGGGAAGCAAACTCCGCGGCGACAACTTTGTTGGGGCGCCGCTCGATGGGAACGGTGCGGACCTTCGAGAGATCGACTTCCGCGATCGTCCTGGAAGCCGGGCTCCCCGATTTTGCTCCCGCTTCCCGTCGCTTCGAAGACTTGGGGCGCGAACGGGAGCCGCGGTTACCGCCTATGGGCTCGGCGATGGGAAGTAGGACTTGAGATAAAGGTTCAGCGAGCCGAAGGAGAGCTTCGACTTGAGCTGAAGCATGATGTGCCGTTCATCGTCCGAGAGCCAGATCTCGGCGTGACCATTCTCCGAGAAGATTCCCTTCGTCTTGATTACGGGCTGAATGACGATCGCGTCGAAGGTACCCGCGGGCACCCTGATCCGCTCTTTCCGCAGAACGCGAATCCGGACCGGGTTCCGATCGGGACGGAAATACCGGTTGAAGTCGTAGGTTTGCCCGACGACGAGCGGAATCGTGCGGACGAAATACAGGAATGAGCCATCGTCGAGGGGCTGGCTCACCGAGGGCTCTTCCGTTGCCGGCTTCTTCGATGTCTGAACGAAAACGGCGCGCTCGGGATAGATCTCGAATCTACGCTCGGTGCCCTTTCCGCCTTCTTCGAGCTCCTGTACGAAGCGGAGCGACGAGAGCGTTTCCGCGTCCATCCAGCTCTCGTACACGTCGTTGACGCGGTAGAGGAAGTTTCCGCCCTGCACCCAGAATGCTGTGTGCCAGGCGGACCGGCCACGAAGGTTGTCCAGCGCGACTACCTCCATGTGTGCGTTGCCGACCCTAAGCGCGCCAAACTTGACGTCGTATTCCATCCGCTCGCCCACGCCGAACGGGACCTTGACGCGTTTCACCCCATTTACCACGACAGACGACGGAGAGGCCGCTGCGGGAGTCGCGGGATCCTGGGCTGACGCAGTCGTGGCGACTGCCGTGGCAACGAGAGCGACGCGCGAGAGGAGTGTGGACTTCACCCGGCACCTTTGGCAGCCGCCGCAAGAACCCGCGCCCTTCGACTGAAGCGGAAGAGATTCAAGGCATCCGCAAAAGGACGGACCCTGGTCTCCCGAGTACGCACGTCGTAGCGCGGCGCCAGATCGACGGTCTCCAATCGGCGCGCAAATCTCCGTGCCTTGAGCAGCAGCTCGGCGTTTGCCGCCCATCCGCTGCTCGTGACGACTGGCTTGTCGCCGAGCGTCTTGAGCATCTCGCGGAGCACCGAAATCCGGTAAAGCCGGTAGGTCGTGAACGGATCGGCGTCGGTCTTTGGCAATCCCGCCCGCTGGATCCAGTCGGCAAAGCGACGAAGCCTCTGCACGGCTGCGGGCGCCTCGCTCATTTCCTGTTTGGCGGCGACTATGTCGGCCCCTCCTTCAAATCGTTTGACGAGCTCGGGGATGTGCTCCGGCTGATCGGTGAAATCTGCTTGCATCATTATCAATGCATCACGACGGGCATATCGCGTGCGCCGGGAGACTTCGCGAACGAGCTTGTCGATAGCGAAGCCGAATCCCTTGCGTTCTTCACCCCTCAGCACGGTGAGCGGGATCACTTCCGCGTACGGCACGACTGTCTCACGGGTGCCGTCGGTACTGCCGTCGTCGTACACGATGATCTCATACTCGCGTGAGTAGTCCTGAAAAACACGACGGATACGCCAGAGGAGCACACCGACAGTGGGACCCTCGTTGTAGGTCGGGATACAGATGTAGAGCAAGGTGAGTTCGAGTTAATGGGGTGCGACGGCGAAGCCGTCAGAGGCAAGATAGGAGTAACAGACGATTACTCGCTACCCCGCGAACACTCTATCGTACACCTCAGCAGTTCGTTCGATCATCGTCTTGGCGTCGAATTCCCGGGCTCTGGCCTTGGCACCCGCACCAAGCCTCGCTCTCAGCGCATCGTTGGTAATGAGCTCTGCCGCCGCGCGCATGAATCCGCTGAGGTCGCCTGGAGCCACAAGGATTCCACTCTTTCCGTCCTCGATGACCTCGGGCAATCCGCCGACGGCAAAGGCTATCGGTGGGACCCCGATAGCCATCGCATCGATTACGGACGTCCCCAATCCTTCCGACCGCGATGGGTGCCAGAGCACGTCGAGGCCGGCGATGGCGTCGTGAATCTCGTCAACGAAGCCGGCGTCGAAACCTTCCACTCCGGCCACGCTCGTCCCGCCCTTGCCTTTGCCGCCGAGCAGAACGAGACGCGTACGCCTGAATACCTCTCCAGGTAACCGGCGAGCAATTCCGCTGATCATGTCCAGGCCCTTTTCCTGGGTCATGGCGCCCACGACGCCGCAGACAACAGTGCTCGCTGGCCAGCCGCGTTCCCGCCGCCAATTTCGTGGACGCTTCACCTGCGGCGCCGGGATTCCGGAATAGACCACGTCGATTCGATTGCCGGGAATTCCAGCTCTTACCATAACTCCCTTCACGGCGTGGGAAATCGCGATGAACGCGTCGACGCCGTGCCGGTACTTCAGGCGGACCTGTTTCGGTGGAAACGCGACACGGCGCGTGACGATGAAGCGAATTTTTCTCTTGCCCAGCAGCGCGAAGCGAGCGATCGAGTGAGAGCGCGCGTCGTGGGCGTGAACGATGTTGGCGCCCCACTCGCGTGCGACGGCGCGCAGCTCGCGCGCGGAGCGGATGTCCCACTCTCCGCGCAGTGTGAGCCGGTAAGTGGGCAGCCCCGCGTGTTCGGCGCGGCGTATCAGCGGCGAGCCGGTAGGCGCCACCACGAGCACGCGATAGCCAAGATCCCGAAGTCCGGTCGCGAGCAGGAAGACCTGGCGTTGGCCGCCGCGCCAACTGCGGCCGGAATCGACGTGAATAATCCGCGGTTGGTCCACTACGCTCCGAGCTTCTGTGCGAATGCCTTGAAGAGACCCCGGTCCCAGGGCTCGGGGGAGTCGGTCATCTCCTCTGGGTGCCACTGCACCGCCATCACCCACCAATCTTCGGTTGACTCGAGTCCTTCGATGATCCCGTCCGGCGAGCGCGCCGTGACACGCATTCCGTCAGCGACGCGCTTCACCGACTGATGGTGAAACGAGTTGACCATGAGGTGCTCCATGCCGACCGCTTTGGCGATCAGAGAGCCTGGCTCGACGGAGATCTCGTGCGAGCGCGTGCTGCGGGGAGAATCCTCGTCGTGCGCGATCTGTGTGCCGCACTGTGACGGAATATCCTGCACGAGCGTTCCGCCGAGGGCGACATTCAGGATCTGAATACCCCGGCAGATGGCGAGGACGGGTTTTCCCCGAGCCTTTGCTTCACTGATCAACGCGGCCTCCGTCGCATCGCGCGCAGCGTTGATCGAGCGTACTTTTTCGTGGCGTTTTTCACCGTAGCGCGCTGGATCGACGTCCTCGCCCCCCGTCAATACAAGACCGGAGACTGAATCCATGATGGCTGCGGCGGCGCTCGCGCTGGAAAGAGGAGGGACGATGAGTGGTATGAGCCCTGCACTTTCGAGAGCGGTCACGTAAGCGGCGGTAAGCCGGACACGACTGGTATCGCCATCGAGGCGGATGCTAGCGGTAACAGCAACTGTGCAAGCTGGAGCCGGCTTGCGCGCGGACGACACGAGTGATCTCTCTTGGACAGGGTAAGTTGGCATTACTGCTCGCCGCCGCCTCGGCGACAATGGTACAGGCTCAAAGTCTGAATGGCCCGCCTGTCACCTGCAAGGGGGAGCGCATCAGTCGGATCGACGTCGAGTCGAGTCCTCCCTTCCGGATCAACGGCAATAACATCTGGCAGCGCGCCGGACGTTTCGCCGCCAGGCAGCACGTCACCACCAAGGACTGGATCATTCGGCGCTATCTCGCGCTTCAGGAGGGTGATGTCTGCACAGAGCTGCGGCGGGGTGAGTCGGAGCGCATTCTGCGCGCGCAGCCATTCATCGCAGATGCAACAGTACTCGCATACGAGGACGGAAACGGTGGCATAGTCCTCAACGTCACGACCGTGGACGAAATCTCGCTGATCCTGGGAGTGGGAGTGACCTCGAAGACTCCGCATTTCCGGGCGCTCACGCTCGGCGAGGCCAATCTCTTGGGCAGAGCCATCCACGCCGAAGCTGGGTGGAAGACGGGGTATGGCTTTCGGGATGAGTACCGGGGCAAAGTCGTTGACTACCAGTTCATGGGGAGACCCTATCAGTTCCGGCTCGAAGGCGGGCGGCGCCAATTGGGAAGTGATTGGGCAATGGAGACGAGCCATCCTTTCCTCACCGACCTCCAGCGCATCTCCTGGCGAACGACCGCGGGGAATACTCTTGGTTACTTCGAATTCAGAAGACCAAATACAGCCCTCGACTCGAATCCTGTGGCGCTGCGGATTGAGCGCTCCTACAGCGACATTGGCGGTGTGGTGCGAATCGGACCTCCGGGACGTCTCGCGTTGATCGGCGGATCGATTTCGTTCGAAGACGAGAAGCCGGGCACCCAGCCCGTCATCATTGGCGACTCAACCGTTACTCCGGATACAAGTCAGGCGCTGATGAACCGGTACACGACGCATCAGACGGCGCGAATCAATGGTCTATGGGGCTTGAGAAACATTCACTTCGTGCGAGTGAGCGGATTCGACGCGCTGGAGGGCACACAGGACCTGCGCACCGGTGTGGAGGTCGCAACGCTGGTCGGAAAAGGAGTCAGGCTCCTTCGCGGAAAGGAACAGGACTGGTTCGGCTCGACGAGTCTGTATGCGGGAGCAGCGTCACAGGTAGCGTACACGGCGCTGGAAATTACAGGCGAGGGCCGGCGCGATCAGGCTGGCAAGTGGGATGGCATTCTGGCCCATGGCCGCGCCGCGTTGTACATGAAGCCATTCAACAGGCAGACGTTCATGTCTGATGTCACCTGGAGCGGAGGATGGAGGCAGCGGATTCCTTTTCAGCTGACCTTTGCTGATCGCGATGGAGGTCTGCGCGGATTCAGATCGGCAGCGCTGGGCGGCGGGAGACGATTGATCGGAAGGGTCGAGGATCGTTACCTGATCGGCCGATACAAGCAGATAGCGAGCATCGCGGTGGCCGGCTTCGCGGAGGCCGGAAAGCTGTGGGCTGGTGATTCGCCGTTTGGAGTGAACACTCCGCTGTACGCATCGGCGGGGTTCAGCATTCTCGCGGCATCTCCACCGCAATCACGCCGCACCGTCAGAGCGGATTTCGCTTTTCCGATTAGGGGGCAAAGTGACCGAAGAGCAGAAGTGCGGATCGTCGTGACCGACTTCACCCGGATGTTCCGGATCGAGCCACGCGACGTGACCAACAGTCGCGAGCGGTCGGTGCCCGCGAACGTGTTCAGCTGGCCGTAGTAAACTTCGGCCCGCTATCGATCTCCTGCCGGCACTCCGCGCATCATCCTGCGCACCGGGAACACGAGCAGGCCGCAAACCACTGCGGCGATGAAGAGCCAGATCGACGTCTGCATAAACAGGCGGGGCATTTGATCGAGCTTCTCCGGATCGACGCGGCCGCCGACGAGACCGGCGATCAGATTCCCGATCGCGGACGCCATGAACCAGATTCCCATCATCTGGCCCTTGAACTTGTGTGGGGCGAGCTTGGTCATCGAGCTGAGTCCAACGGGACTCAGCGAAAGCTCTCCTATAGTCTGGAACAAATAACTGAGGACGAGCCACCAAGGTGAGACTAGAACATGGCCCCCGCCGTTGATGACGATGGTCGCGGCAAAAACCATCACGACAAACC
>DASYVU010000178.1:0-1716 GCA_035936715.1 Gemmatimonadaceae bacterium | reverse complement strand
CAGTCGCCGAGCGTCGAGGTCGAGACGAGGCAGCCCTCCCGCGCGAGGATCCCGGAGAGCCTGTTGAGCGGGAGGTGGTCGCCGAACTTCGACGTGAGCGCCCACCCGTGAACACTCTCCCCTGCGAGGCCGTGCGTGATCCGCGAGAGCGGGGCCGGAGCGCAGACGACCGAGCTCTCGCAGGCGTCCGGGCAGGCGAGGATCGGTCGCACCGTCAGCCGGACGTAGAGGGTCGCGGGGACGCGCTCGAGCTTCTCGCTCGTCTCCTCGCCGATCTGCACCTTGTGCTTCCCGCAAGCGCAGATGCGGAGGTGCTCGGGCGGCTCGATCACCTCGCGCCTCCGTTCGAGCGACGGGGAGAGCTTCCTCCGGCCACCCTTGCCGCGACGCTTCTTCTCGCCCGAGGGGCTCACGGGCGTATTCGCACCGCCCTCGGGCGCCGCCTCCGGTTCGTCTGTCTTCGTCTCGGGCTTGACCGGCGCTTCGTTCTTCCCTTCCTCAGCCGGCCCGAGGGGCAGGGTGAGCTGCCCCGACCCCGACCGATCCTTCTCGCTCTTGCGGCCGAGAAAGCGCTTGAGGAGCTGATCGCGCTCCTGCACCACGCGCGCGTGGGTATCGGTCAGCTCCATGTGCTGGTTCTCGAGACGCGCGTACGCGGCCTCGCGCTGCCTCACCACCGCTCGCGCTGCCTCGAGCTCGGCCGCCGTCGCCGCCTGCGAGCGCCGCTCGTTCCCGAGCGCCGCCTCGAGCTCGGCGACCCGGCGCTCGAGCGCGAAGCACGAGAGCGCGAGCCTCTCGGTCGCCCCCTTCTCCTCGGTGCTCTTCGTCGCGGAGCTCATGGTCGAGCTACGTACTTCTACTGTGATGGTTGTGCCCAATTTCCAGCACTGGCATTGGTTACACTGCCGGGTTGTTGGCACTCCGAGCCGTCGGGTTTTCTCCCAAGCGATGAAGTTGGTTCAGGTTGAAGCGACGCAGTCAACATTGGCACCCCATTTGTACGTTCCTATGCCATGCAATCATCCCAAGCCAACACCGATGTCATCCTTAATGACTGCAAGATTCCCAGCGAACTACTGGCGCCGCTGGTGTCACACCTGTTGACCTTCGCAAGGCGCTACCAGCCGCTATTTGCTCGAAGCGAACAAAGGGAGCACTGCCTTGTTGTTCTCGAGGGGCTTCTGGGAAACGCGCGTAGGAAGACTCTCGAACCGATCGCGACCGAGCGCGACCTCCCTCGTCGCCCGATCCAGCGCTTCGTCGGCTCCGGGAAATGGGATGACGAAGCCGTCATGACGGAACTTCGGCAGCACGTTGTCGAGGAACTAGGCGAGCCGGACGGCGTCATTACGCTCGACTCGAGTGGCTTCCAGAAGAAGGGTGCCGAATCGTGTGGCGTGAAGCGGCAGTGGTGCGGCCGACTCGGCAAAACGGAAAACTGCCAGGTGGGGATGTATCTCGGATACGCGACGAGCAAGGGGCACACTCTCATCGACCATGAGCTCGTTGTCCCGAAGGAGTGGTGTGAGGACGCCGGGAAGCGCGTGAAGTGCGACGTGCCTGCCAAGCTCGCCTTCCGCGCGTCCTGGGAGGTCGCAACGGATATGCTCGCCCGGCACGGTAGCGAGCTACCGCACAAGTGGGTCGTTGCAGACGCGGAATTCGGCAAGTCCGGTGACTTCCTGAAGCGAATGGCGAAGCAAGGCGAGCACTACC
>DASYVU010000177.1:0-14376 GCA_035936715.1 Gemmatimonadaceae bacterium | reverse complement strand
CGCGGCTGCGTTCTTTCGCACCAGCTGGGCTGGTGGATTCTCAGCAGCAAGCAACGCTCCGGGTACGTACACCCTGCCGATCGTCTTCACCCTGACGGCTCCGTAACCGTGAAGATCTCTTGCTCTCGTTCGCCCGAAAGGGCGGGCGCAGAGCGTAGAGGGCGAGCTCGGGCAACCGTGCTCGCCCTTTGCGCTGTAGGGGTGGTGGTGATCCCGCACCGCGCATCCGCGCAGCTGCTGGTAGATCCGCTCGAACTAACCCTGAACACCGCGGGCAACAACCGCGTGTCCGCCAGCTTTTCTCTTTCGAACACGTCGGATGCCGCGATCAAGGCGACGATCACGCGCCAAGATTGGGACCGCATCGAGAACGGCGACAATCGGTTCCTTCCCACCGGCAGCAGCGGCACGTCGTGCGGCGCCATGCTGAGCGCATCACCGCTTTCGATTCGTGTCGAGGCACATACTTCCCGGATAATCCGTCTGGGCGTGCGGAGCGCAGCCGGCTTGAGCAAAGAATGCTGGGACATCTTCTTCGTCGAGGAAGTTCCCCAGCGCGCGGCGGTCAAGGGCAACTCGCTCCAGTACATCTTCCGCACCGGTGTGAAGGTGTATCTCGCGCCGCCTGGGCTCGCCCGCGATGGCCAGGTTGAGAACATGTCGGTCGAAGATGCGCCCGTAACTCCGGCGGCATCGGCGATCCCGGTCAAGCTTTCGACAAGCGCGGCAGCTCCAGCGACCAAGCGCCAGATCTCGATCCGCTTCCACAACACCGGTGGGATGCACCTGCTCGCCAAGGGTCGCCTCGAGTTTCGTCGTCTCGACAACACGCTCGCGATGCAGGTCCCGATTACTGAATTCCCCACGCTTCCCGGCGCTGTCCGGAAGTTGATGGTGGACGTACCGAAAGGACTCGCACCGGGAGATTATGTAGTTCTTGCCCTGATCGATTTCGGCGGGGCCGAGCTCGTCGCGGGTCAGATCGATTACCAGGCCAAGTAGGCCAAGTGCTCTCTAGCGCGCGTAGACTCCCGAGCGCCAGCACCAGTCGGGCAATCCTGCTGGCGCTGGCTCTGTTCGCATCTCCGGTCGCGGCGCAGAAGACCATCCTCACCTTGGCTGGCGGGGCCGTCACTTTCCCTTCCCCCGCTGCTGCTGATTACATCGCCGGCTTCGTTGACGCCCCTGCAGGCGCGACCTTTACCCTCAACGCGCAGACCGGTACCTCCCGCACCACCACCATCGCGATTCGCTCGAGCTCCGCGAACCTTGGTGGTGGGAAGGTGATGGGTGATCTCAAGTGGCGACGTTCGGACCTCGCGACCTGGAACAGCATCACGCTCACCGACGCGCAGGTGGAACAGAAAGTCGTCGTTCGCAACGGTTCGAACGACCCCTGGAGCAACACGATCTTTTTCCGGATGGTTCTCAGCTGGACGACCGATGCTCCCGCGACCTACTCCGCGAATTACGTGATCACCCTTTCTCAGACTGTGCCGTGATTGAGTCGTGGGTGCGGGCACTCCCGCTCGTCGTCGCGCTATCCGGCCCGCTTGCCTCGGCCGCCGCGCAGTCGGTGGATGCAGGTGCCCCAAGTGGCAATGCCCGCCCGACGACACTCACAACCGGAAGTGGTCCAAAGGCAGATTCCGCGAGAGATATCGAAATTGCGCTGCCGTCAGTCAGCGCGTCCGGCGCGCCTCGGAGCTATCAGGTGGTCTCGATCCCCATCCCGGACGCATTCGCCCACGCGGCAGACGTAGAGCTGGAGATCGTTCCTCACGGGGAATTCGTTGTTCTCGGTCCGCGCACTCGCTCTCTCCCCCCGGCCGGAAAAAATCGTGTCGGTGTCACCATCGGCATTCCCGCGAGCGCGCTGGCCGGTCGCCTGATCGTCGCCGAAGCGCGCTTTTCCGCGCCCGGCTCCGCAACGCTCGTAGTACCGGTCGAGATAGACGTCAGTCTGGTGCGCCAGATAGCACTCCGTCCGGGATCGGCTCCCATCAACGCTCAGGCCGGCAGCGACGTGATCGTCCCGTTCGCGATCGTCAACTCGGGCAACGCCCGGGAGAAGGTGAGCATCGAGCTCGATCTGCCGAGCGGCTGGTCGTCGAGGGAATTGCACCAGGCTCCTGTCTCGATTGGACCTGGGGAGGCAATCAAGAAGCGAGTCAGGCTCAGTGTTCCGCCGTTATCGAACACCGGCTCATCGTTCGTCCGGATCGTACTGCGCGATGGGGATGGAATCGTTGGCGATGAGACAAAGACGGTGGAGGTTTTCAACTCTGGCTCGATTGGACGCCACGCTGGGCCGCTACTCATGTCATCCATCGCTCACGCCAGCGATGAAAACGGGCGGCCAAACACTCTGGTGAATCTCAGCGCAATTGGAGCGCTATTCGATTCCGTCCGCATCGATGCACGAATATCGCAGAGCTCCGCGCTCGGTGGTGCAGCGAGCAGCGCTTTCGCGCATCTCGGAGCATTTCAGTCTTCGGCGTCGGTTGCGCTCTCTTCACCGTCAGGGCAACTCAATCTCGGCAACACCGGAACCTCGTTCTCCGATCTGACCGGACTCTACCCATATGGCCAGGGGGCACTGCTCCATCTGGAGCATCCCAACTGGTCGTTCACCGGACTCGGCGCTGCATCGGTGGCGCAACAGGGCGAGGGCAAGCGAAAACCGATGGTCGGGATCCGCGGAGAGCGTCGCTTCGGTGAGGTTCAGCTGGGCACGTCCGCTTCGCATCTCGCGGACACGGGCCCATCCCCGCGCCGCCTCGATGCGATCGGGTTCGGCGCCGCGGTGCCGTCGATCTTCGGCAGCACGTTCAAGGCAGAGGTCGCCGAGCGTCGCTTCCAGGGAGGGAGCGGGTTCGGGTGGTCGAGCGGACTTGTGCGAACCGGTGGCGAGAGCAATGAGGAGCTTCGCGTGACTCACGCTCCCGGGGGAAGCGACGCGTTCGCCCGTGCGGCCAACGAGGTCGTCGCCAATGTGTCTGAGCGGCTGACCTCGCGCGCTGCGGTGAGTGCGAGCGCCTGGCGGACGACGGATGCGACGTCGGTGTTCAGCGGCCTCCGCGCGAATGGCTTTTCCCTCAGGCCGCAGTATGCCATTCGACCCACCACAACGCTGGCGATCGAGGCCCGCTCGTACGTTTTCGACGCCACTTCGCGTCCTACCGCATCAAACGCCGGAGGCAGCTTCGGAAATCGGGACGAGCAGCTCGGAGTGAGTCTTAGCACCTATGTCCGCCAATACTACCTCAACAGCTCCGCGTACCTTGGGAACACGACGCGAACTGTATCGCCTCCCGGTCAGAGCGTAGTAACCGACCGCTCGCCACGAAATTACTGGACGACGAACGCCGGCTGGTCCGGCGTTGGTGGTGTTCTGGAGGTGCAGACGAGAATCGAGCAGACGCGCGACCGCGGTGGTTTCGTGAACCAGCAAACGATGTTCGGGATCCGTGGCGAGCAGGTCGTCCTTCCATGGCTTGGCGGATTGCGAGCTGAAGGAGAGCTGCAACGAGTCAACGGATTCGGTGACGAAAGGTCGGCGATAGTGCGGGCCGGCATCGCGGTTCCAATCGTGAGCGGGCTTGCGCTGAAGGTTGACGCGGAACGCAACTCGATCTTTCACTCGTTGAGCGGTCGCGTGCCTTGGATACTCGGCGTCCGTTTCGAGCACGCGCTGAGCGTCCCGATGCTTCGCACCCCGGGAACCTCCGGATACGTGTACCAGGATGTGAACGGAAATCAGCGTCGTGATCCGGGAGAGCCGGGAGTAGCAGGCGCAATCGTCCGACGCGGCGGCGAGACAGCCGTCGCCGATGCGAGCGGCAAATTCCGGGTGGGAGGAGATTCGCGGCAGCCCGCAACGATCGATGAGGCGTCGCTGCCCGATGGATGGACCGCGAGCGGAGCAGCTGTCGGCGATCTCAGCGTTTCACTTTCGACATCAGCAGAGGTGGAGCTCGTTGTCGCTCCGCGCTCAGGGATCTCGGAAGTTCAGGTCGATCTCGGCAAAGCCCACCTGATCGCGCGCGACAGCGCCGGTCGCGAATGGGCGGCGAGAATGACCGGACCGACTACGGCGACCTTCGAGTCTCTTCCCGTGAACACATATACGCTGGAGTTCGATCTTTCCGAGCTGAGCGAGCCGCTGGTACCCAGATCGCCCGTTCCGGTGCTGGTGGTGAGCGGTAAGGACTCGAAGTCGATCACTATCACACTCGATCCGAGACCCATTCGCATCTGGAAGGGATCGCCGCCGCGCGGAAGCGAACCGCCAAAGAACAACGCGCCCGCCGCCGAGAAAGCGCCTGCGCCTTCGGGATCGTCGCACTCATGAGAATCGCGACGACGTCACGCACGAGGGCGGCCACGAGCGGGCTTGGCCTTGCTGCCCTCCTGCTCGCCTCAGCGTGCCTCCAGTCGACAGCGCCGCAGCCTTCGGTGCTCCAGCTCAGTGGCGCGTGGAAATACACGGGGGTGCAAACGGTACCGGTGCGTGCGGCACTCACGGGAACGCTGACGATATCGCGCGAATCGGGGACCAGCTTTCAGGGACGCCTCGACCTGATCGCGGCGAACCAGCAGACGGGCCAGAGCTCGGTGCTTGGTGGCTTGGTGAGCGGGTCAGCGAGCGGCACGGACGTGATCGATTTTGATGCGGATATGGATATTGTCCGCCGTCACGTTGGTCAGATCGTGGCGGACACAATCACCGGAACCTGGATCGGCTCCGCCCCGGATGGCACCATGTCTTCCGGAACCTTTAGAGTAGAGCGGACGCCCCGATGAGACGTATTCGATTTTGCGCGGCGCTAGTCACGATCGCAGGGGCCGCATTGGCCGGCCCCTCGATGGCAGCGGCGCAGTGCACTGCCAGCGGAGCCCCGGCAACCTGTAATCTGCCCGGAAGCGTCTCGATGACTGCCGGACGGGTGGTAAGGGTGCAGGTGAGCGCGGGGTCTACCACACTCACGGCTCCGACACCGGCGGACTTCGACGCGGGTTTCAACTCCACGACTGGGCCGGCGCTCACGGTGAGCGCGAACGCCGCCTGGACGCTCCACGTCCGCGCGTCCGCCGCGTTGTGGACAGCAACCAACACTTCACCAGGCGCTCCCGCCCGCACGACCAAGCCTGCTGCGGACCTGAAATGGAGCACCGCGTCAAATGGGACGTTCAACGCTCTCACAACTACCGATGTTGTGCTGGTGGGTGGTTCGGCGACTGCGAGCAATGCGACGACGCTTTACTTCCGGACGCTCTACAACTGGACGCTCGACACTCCGGGCAACTACAGCCTTGCGGTAATCCTGACTCTCACGTCGCCGTAGGAAGTCAATGGCCAAGCAGGCCTATCGGCTGGTACGCTCCGTGCCTAACATCAAGGTACTGAAACACTCCCGATGGAAGGCCCAATGTCCCTGCGCAATCTGTTCCCTGAATCGATTTTCGGTCGCAAGCTCAATCCCAACGCCGAGCGGCGGCTTCGCCTTTCTCAGGCCCGGGCCGAAGAGACGATCATTCGTGGTCACGTCGACAACGCGCTGATGTTCGTGGACACGCTGGCCGAGGACCTTTCGTTCGACCGCGCGATCGACACCTACATTCGGGTGATGGGAATTCCCGAGCCGCTCGCGAGCACAGTCGCAACCAGGGCCCTGGTGCATCTGGGTCGCGATCTGGTACCGTTCCGCCGCCGCATGCAGCGCGAGGGTGAGGACGTCGCCGCCGAAAAGCCGCGGCTTCGATTGGATGAGGCCTCGCGGGCGCAGGACATCAAGAGGGGGTAGCGCGCAATTGCCTCAAATCCGCGATGCTTACGAGGAGTATCGCCAAAACGATGCCTGCCGACGTGACGCACCAGATACAGATGGCGTGTATGACGGCCAGCTCGAGGTAGGTGAGCCACGCCGAGAAGAGCACGCCAAATGCCGCCTCGGCCACTAGCAGGGCAGATAGAAAAGGTTCGTTCTCGAAGCGAGGCATCGTCCCCACCAACGAGATCAGGAACACCTCGGCGTAGAACAGCAGGCCCCAGGCTGCGACCGGAAGGTGCAGGAACGTCGACCATTTGCTCGTGTTGACGGTCTCGCACGACCCGATGCTGCAGGTCAGCTCCCCGATCACTCCCAGCTTGAAGAGGGTCAGGTAGAGACTGATGAAGATCCCGGCCAGCGCCAGCGCGGCCACAATCATCCGCTTCGTCACTTCGTCTTTTTCGGTGCCGCTGCGGGTCCTCCCTTGGCCGGCGGCGCACTGGTCGTCTTGGCCACCGAGTCAACGATGGCCTTCATGGCATCGTACGACGCCATGCCTTCGTAGAGCTTGCCCCCGATTACGAAGCTCGGGGTGCGATTCACTCCCCGCCTCAGCCCGCTGGCGAGATTGGCACCGATCCGCTTCTGATATTTCCGAGCGTCGTAACAGCTCTCCCACTTGGCGACGTTGAGACCCACTTCCTGGGCGTAGCGCTTGAAAAATGGCTTCGGGCTGTCGGTCGCCTCGCCGTTCCATTCATCCTGGGCCTGGAAGAGTCGGTCGTGCATCGGCCAGAACTTGCCCTGTTCGTCCGCGCATGCTGCCGCGTTCGAGGCAGCCAGAGTGTTGCGATGCTGCGTGAGCGGGAAATCGAAGTAGGTGATGTTGGCCAGCCCAGGTCCGATGATCCGAGTCCTCACGTCGGGCTCAGTCACCACGGAAAATCCGGCGCACGAAGGGCATTCGAAATCGGCAAACTCGAGGATTTTCACGGGGGCATCGACTTTGCCCATTAGATATCCCTGAGCGGGGCCCGCGTTTGCAGTGTCCGCGGTCTCAATGACGTCTCTGGGGCCACTCTTCGGCTTGGTTACGACGTAGGAGAGAGCAGCAACGCCGACGAGCACAATTGCACCGAGCAGCCAATAGAACGCTTTTGGCCGACTTGATGCATTGCGGGCCTCCCTGACGGTGCTCTTCCCGGGTAGGTTCCTGTCTCTCGGTCTATCGTTATTAGGGGGCATTTTCCGTAGTCAATTTGTTTGCTATGACCGCTGGGTCGGTTGTGTCGCGAAAGCTAAGAGAGGGGTATAGAGATGCAAGCTGATGTCCTCAGAGCTCCCGTTGGTCCGGGAGCGATGCACGTCGAAAGGTACGGGCACGGTGGAACCGCCGTCGTTCTTCTGCATGGCTTCGGCACATGCAATTTTCTCTGGCGCGGCATCGCGCCTGCCATAACCGCTGCGGGGCACACCGCGTATTCGGTCGACCTACTTGGTCACGGACAATCGGATCGCCCGATGGATGCGGACTTTGGAATCGCCGCGCAGGCTGAGTATCTCGATGCGGCGATGACGGTGCTTCGCGTGTCGCGTGCCGTGATAGTCGGAGTCGATTTTGGCGGAGATGTGGCGATGAAGCTGGCGGCGAACCGGCCGGACCGGGTCGAAAAGCTCGTGCTGATCAACACTCCGGCTTTCGATGAGCTTCCTGCCAGAGACATCACGCAAATGCAGCGGCGGACAGCGCGATTCGCCTTCAGTCTCACGCGAGGCGTAATGGGAGCCGCTCCGCTCCTCGAGGGCGTGCTGAAGGGAAGCGTGGCGGATGCCGAGCACATGCCGATGAAGCTGGTTGCGCGCTATCTGGCTCCGTTCGTGGGAAAGGACGGCGCGAATCATCTGCTCACGCTGGCGAGCTCGGTTCATCGCGCCGATCTCGACGAGGACGAGTACGGCGAGATCCACGCGCCTACGCTGATCATCTGGGGAGACGAGGACAAATGGGTGGATCCGAAGCTCGCGGACAGGCTGGTCAATGCGATTCCAGATGCCAGACTGGTGCGACTTGCTGGAGTGGCAAGGCTGGTCCCCGAGGAAAATCCCGAGCATCTATCGGAATTGCTGCTCGATTTCATCAAAAGGCGAGCGGCGGCATGAACCTTTCTCCTATGAAACGGTGTCTAAGATCAGTAGATTGATGAAGCACGATTTCATAGACGTTTTACTCCAACCGAATTGATGAATACTCAGAAAAACAGATTCAGGAAGGAGCCAGTCCGAGCGGCAACCCCCTTTGAGGAGGCCCGGGACGAGCTGTTCCAGCAGGTTATGCGCTGCGGCGTAGTTGGCTCGGCGCCCGAAGATCAGAAGGATTGGTTCGACAACACGATGGCATACCTGACGGAGCGCTACCACGAGCTCAAGCCGTCGGAACTAGAAGAGCTCAGGGTGCTAGGCGAGAGGTTCGCTCAGCCGCCCAAAGTCAGAAAGGCAGTCTAGAGAAGGGCGCCATATTGGCGCCCTTTTTTTTTCAACTGCAACTGAACGGGTGCGAGTCGTCAGTGGCACAGCGTTGAGGCGCGAGTTCACGACGCCCGGACGTCATTACTGGCGTTAGGGCACAAGCGGTCTCCGAACGCCGCGGGTTTACGTCTGGGCGTAGTGAACTGGCACCTCGCCACTACACTTCTGACAACTCGCACCCGTTCAGTTGCAGTTACCGCCTTCCGTTGATGCCTCTCCGGAGGATCAACCCTATCCTGGCGCCGCCGCCCAAGCCGAGCTCAACCGCAGGCACCCAGCCAGGTTCCGGGCCGTTTGGAAGCGGACCCTCGAGTCCGAGGAAAACGAGCAGGTACCCTTTCGCCCCGCCGTCGGCCAGCGCTCGAAATCGACCTGACAGGCCGGCGCCGGCGTACGGCGCCCATCGGCTTTGCCGAAAGGGATCGAGGCTGAACCGGGAGATGAAATCGGCGCGTGATTCGACGCCGTGGCGACCGGCGCCCACCCCGCCCACCAAACCGGTGCGCACGTAAATGCCGGCTGGGATGCTGACACCGTAGCCGGCCTCCACACCGCTGCTACGAGCGAGAATCCCATCCACCCGAACTTCGCTCTGGACTGCCTGCGTCGGCATCTGGGCAAGAACCGCAGTAGGCACAAGAATCGAGAGAGCGAGTGCGATCACCGGGAGGCGCGCAGCGTCGAGTCTCCGACTCGGTGGCGGCATCGGGCACGAGAGGCAGGGGTTGGCTGTGAGCAAAGGCGCGCTCGACTCTAGCGCGCCCGGCCGCGCCACAGCGCGATGGTGTAGTCGACGATCGACGCGATGGAGATGATTCCAATCGTCATGACCAGACCGCTCGTGAGCTCAGGCACCACAATTATTGCAATGAGGGTGATCAGCTGCACGACGGTGACGATCTTGCCTAACATCCTCGCCCTGAACACCGCGGGACGGAGCGTTGGAATAATTTTGGCGACTACGAACCCGACGGCAGTGGCCAAATCGCGCGTCAGGAAGATGAAATACTGGCCAGCGGTTAGCCGGCCCTCTATCAGGTAGGTAGAAATCGCAACCAGAACGAAAACGCGGTCAGCGAGGGGATCGAGGAATGCGCCGGCGGTGCTCTCCGACTTTTCGTGGCGAGCGAGCCAGCCATCGATGATATCGGTGAACCCCGCGACCGCGATCAGGGCGATGCGGTCCCACGGTTCCGACACGAGCACGAACGCGAGCGCGAGTACCACGCGCGACAGCGAAATCGTATTGGGAAGAGTGAACAGGGCGCTGCGATTCATGCGACCGAAAAGTAAGAGCGGCGGTGAGCGCTTGCCAGCGCGTTACCTCATGTCTAGCTTCGCTCGATGACCTCGCACGGGTTGCTCGGGGCCCTCTACGTCGCCCTCTGCGCGGCGATGATCGCATGGGATATCCTGATGGCGGGGCGAATCGCGCAGCTGCGACGCACGCCGCGGGCGTTCCAGGCAATCACGGGCATTGCGGGGCTTCTCCTGGTTCCGGCGCTCGTCGTCGCATACACGGCGCAGTCGCTGCTCTACGGACGCGCGATCCTCCTCGTGTCGTGGCTTTGGCCGTTTACCGCGCTGCTCTTCGTCCTGCAAACGGTCTACGCTCTTGCCCGCCGCCTGGTGACGCCGCTGCTGGGATTCCCGCTGCTGGTGTACAACGTGATCATCGCCACCGTGGCCGTGACGAAATTCGTCATTACGCGCGGACAATCACCCGCGGAGTTCGGCCTCGCGCTCAACGCGGCACAGGCGAGCATGCTCGGCACTTTCTTCGGCACGCCGGCGCTTTGGAATCCGATCTATCTGCAAGTCCCGATATTCGCGCCATCGCTTCCCGCGCGGTGGGCGTTTACGAGACTTGCGCGCGCTGCTCTAGCTGGAGCCGCGATCGCGATGACCGCGCTAGTGATAGTGGAGCTGCCTGGAGCCTACGAGGGAATCAAGAGCTATGCGGCGCATTCGAATGACCAGCTGCAAGAGCATCCCGAAGGTGATTTCACGATCGGCCTGAAGATCTTTCCCGATCTGAGAAGCGGTCCGCCACCGCTGGCAATCGAGTACGATCTCGCGCTCGCGGATACGCTCAACGTCGGCGCGATCAGCATAGTGGTCGATCCCGAAGCCGCGCGCGGGGTCGCGCTGGACTCACTGGCGCGCTCGATCGAGGAGGCCCGCGCTGACAGCACCCTCATCATCGTCGCGCTCGGGTACCCGAAGAAGGGCGACAAGGAGATCAAGCAGTCGCGCGAAGGTTACACGATTGCGCGTCTCAAGGACATCGACCGGATCGCGAGACGCCTCAAGCCGGACTATCTCATTCCGGCTGTAGATCCGATCGAGGAAGGGACTCGTGTACTCGGGGACCAGACTCCGCAGTACTGGATCGACTACTTCACGCGAGCGGCGCGGGTGGCGCACTACATCTATCCACGCATCAAGGTCGCTGTGCCGATCAGCAGCTACGGGACTCGTGACAGCACGCTCTACGCGTGGGCGGCACGCCGCGGGTCACCGATCGATGTCATGGGTTTCTCGCTGCTCGCCGGATTCGATGGCGCACGATCTCTCGACACGCACATGAGAGTGGCGCAGCGATGGATGCGGATGTATCCCAACCCGAAGGACCACTGGGTATTCGCCGCGGGTGGATATCCTCTTGTGCACGGCGAGCAAAACCAGGAGCGCGCGATCTGGGGCGTGCTCGCGTGGGCGACCGCCGAGACCCCGATCAAGGGACTCGTCGTCTACGAGGCCGGTGATTATTACACTGTACGCGGGCTCAGAGCACCCGGCGGTCGATTGCGCCCCGCCACCGCGGCAATCTTGCGCGCTGAGAAAGGGCTTCGGTCTAGCGCGCAGTAATCTTTCTTGGAGATCTGCCCGCTGGTCAGGCATCTCGCCAAACTTTTCTGCGCGCGATCGCATCCTGCCCCGCGCGCAATCTTGTCGATAGCCCTGCCCGATACCGCCGAGTTCAACTTCCGCACGGCCTTAACCATCGCACGCGAGTGAACTCTCCCGCGGTGCCCCGTGAAAGCGCGGCGGTGGCAAGACCCCGCGCGGCATCGATGGTGTTCACGGGCGGGCTGACGGGCTCGATGCGTGTAAGCGAGTCAGTCGCCGAAGAGGACACCACGCCTCGACCCAAACAGAGATGTAGAGGAAACGCGCCTCGAAACAGCTGGCCTTAGACCGTTCGACCCACTCCGCGCACGATGCCTTCGACCCGCCGCGCGGGATCGAAGTAGCGACGCGCCACGTCGCGCATCGCCTCCGCCGTGACAGATCGAACTCGCGCCTCGTATTCGGTGAGCTCCTGCAAGCCCGCGCCGAACATCCACGCGTCGAGCATTTCCGCGAGAACCGCCGCGCCCAGCTCCTGGGCGATCGCGTGGGTACCGATAGTGTACTGTTTCGCGCGCGATAGCTCATCATCGCCAACGGGCTGGTCGCGCAGTTTGGCGAACTCGGCGAGCAATCCGCTCCGTGCGATCCCTTCTTTTTCCGGCGACGTCGCTATGTAGGACACGAATACTCCCGCCATCCTCTTCTCGCTCAACCCGGCGTGCACGGTGTAGGCGAGCGACTGCCGGTCGCGCAACTCGTCGAAGAAGCGTCCCCCCAATCCGCTGGCAACCGTCCCGACCAGCGACGCCGCAAAGCGGTCCTCATCGCTACGCGATGGTCCGGGAAACGCCAGGGCGATCGCCGTTTGAGACTTGTCGCGCGACTCCGCCGCGATCTTTACGCTCTTCGGCCATCGCGGTTTCCCGACCTTCGGACTCTTTTTAGGATCCAGGACTCCGAATTCCCGCGCGACGAGATCCGCCGCCTCTTTGACATCCACATCTGCAACGATTCCGATCACCGCGGCGGACTCGAGAACCCGCGACCGATGCCACTCGCGGGCCTGCCCCACGGAAATCGCGCGAAGCGACTCCTCGGTTCCCATGACAGGGCGCCCATACGGATGGCTGCCGAATGCCACCGAGCTCGCCAGCCGTGTCGGGTAGCGGTACATGTCGTCGCGCAGCATTGCGACGCTGGAGAGTGCGACAGCTCTCTCGGTCTCGAACGAATCTTCGGGAATCGTCGGCCGCTGAACCACATCTCCCAGCAATTCCAACGCTTCGGAGAGCCGCGCATTGGGCACGGAGAACGACCAGCCAAAGCTGTCGCTGCCCGCGCTTGCCGAGATTGTCCCACCGAGCATTTCGGAGTCTTCCGCGATTTGTGCAGCGGTGCGGGTCGTCGTCCCTTTGAGCATCGTCCGCGCAGTCAGAAGTGTGAGTCCTGCTTCATTCTCCTCCTCTTCCACGGCACCACCGACGATGTAAATCCCAATGCTAGCGATCGGTGTGCCGACCTTTCTTCGGACGAGAACAGGAATTCCCCGCGCCGTACGAAACACGGACACTCCGGCCTCCTCCTTTTCGAATTCGGCACCTTCTTTTTCGGGGGGCGTCGCAAGTACGGCGCGCGGAGGGATCGACTCGAGCCGCTCGGATCGGCCGGCGCCCAGGACACGCTGCATGTCAGCGCCGTCCTGCGCGACGACGGGTGAGGTCTCGGGACGATAGATGAGTGCGGCAACCCTCTGCTCCGCGAGATACTTCCGCGCGACTCGCTGCACATCGTCCGCGGATGCGGACATGAATCGCCGAAAATATTCCTCTCCCAAACGCCAGCCGCCCAGTGCCTCCCACTCGGCCAGATAGTTGGCGCGGCCTTCAGCCGTCTCCAGCCGCCTCACCCATCGCGCCTCGAAGATGCGGCGCACACGCTCGAGCTCGTGCTCCTCGAGGGCTCCAACCCGCAGCTGATGCATCTGATCCCAGATCGCCCCCGCTGCCTCCGCGGTGTTTTCCGGCTCAGTCTCCGCGTGAACGACGAACACGCCGAGCTCGCCCGGGGTGTAGTCGTATGCGCTTACTGACGACGCCAGCTTTTTCTCGCGCACCGAGCGGTACAACCGTGACGCGCGCCCAGTCGCGAGAATCGCCGCGGCGACATCGAGAACAGGCGTGTCCGGATCGAGGGTGCCCGGCGTCCTCCAACCCAGAACGAGCTGGCTCTGCGCGATGTCACCCGTGAGCTCGCGGTAGCGGAAACCGTCGTGTTCCGGCTCGCGAGGCCCGGGCGCTCGAGCCGGCTTTCCCGCTTCGAGACTTCCGTAGAGGTCCGTGACGCGACGCAGCGCATCGGCTGGATCGACATCTCCAGAAATGCTGAGAACCGTGTTCGACGGGCGATAGAAATTGCGGTAGAACGCGTTCATCCTGTCGCGCGTGAACGATCGGAGGCCAGGCTCCCGGCCGATTCGCCACCGCCTCATTCGGTGGGCATCGTGGAGCAGCTCGTACAGAGTCTCGGTGGCGACCGCGGAGGGACTGTCCGATTTCCGCTTCGCTTCCTGGATGATGACTTCCATTTCCTTCGCCAGCTCCGCGGAGTCGATCACCGAGTTCCCGTACGCATCGGCCTGTATGTCGAGACCCTTCGCAAAGCCCGACGACGGCAGAATAGTGTAATACGTGGTATGGTCGTAGATGGTGTGCGCGTTGAGGAAACCGCCGCTCGCCTTCGTCTCCTTCGCGATGTCGCCGACGCCGCGCTTCTTCGTTCCCTTGAAGAACATGTGCTCGAGCGCGTGAGCGAGCCCCTGCTGCTCGTCGGTCTCGTCGAAGTATCCGGCATTCACATGCGTCACGATCGCGACGACGGGCGCCGACCTGTCCTCCTGCACGAGAACGGTCAGCCCGTTGGGGAGCACTGTCCTATGAACGCTGTCTGGATCCATTACCGCGGGCCTGGTGATTTGGCGCTCTCGCTAATCTGCGAGCGATCCCTGACGCAAAAGGAGAAGTCCCAGTACGAAGAAAGCCGCGCCGTAGCCTAGCAGCCAGATCACATCGCCGGCGTGCGCGCTGCCATTCGAGATCATGCCGAGTGCGACATCGTTGAGCTTGTGAACCGGCGGCAGCACCTGGACTAGCTTGCCCGGCAACCCCGGCCTCGCGCCGTAAATGTCACGCAGCACGCGCGACCCGAGCCACACCGCCGCGAG
>DASYVU010000176.1:0-16536 GCA_035936715.1 Gemmatimonadaceae bacterium | reverse complement strand
CGAGCCCGGCTACGACCTCTTCTCTTGTCGGAACGTGCACGTCGTGCGCAGTCATCGGATCACGGTCCCTCGTGCACTGTCTGCTTTCGCCTTCGCCTTCGCCGAATCCAATCGCGATCTTGCTTCACGAAGCAGCGAGCTGTCCGGTACTTTCGCCGCGTTGAGTCCCGCGCTGTCGGCCAGCACGTTGCGCGGCTTGAAGAATGGAGCAGGCACCGTTGGACCCATCCGCGTCGGGCCGGGCACCTTATCACCGGTGACGCCTGGCGGAGCGAGGGGACCGACCTCGACCTGACGACCGTTCACTCCCTGCAAGGCGCGCAGGTAGTTCACGACGTCCCAGCGATCCGGCTCCTCGATCCGGTTGTAGGGAGGCATGAGTCCGCGGCCGTTGCGGATCATCCCGAAGATGTATCCGTCGGTGCGGCCTTTGGTCATGTCGGTGGTGAGATTCATTCCGGGCATCCCGAATTTCGTTGCTGGACCATCGCCCATCGCCCGATCTCCGTGACACACAGAACAGTTGATCTGGAAATACTTTCTGCCGTTCGCGAGCGAGGAGTCGCCGACCGGCGTCGGGTTCCGAAGTCCGGACATCGAATCGATTGTCGCCGGAAATGCGCCGTAGGAAACCTGAAACCCGGCGACGGCCGTGCCGGTCGTCGGCACAGACTGTTGCGGATTGCCGCGCGATGGGGTGAGCGTGTCCTTCAACGGCTCCCAGGTCCAGATCGACGGCTGGCGCTTGAAGTCGGTAAACCACTCGCAGGCAGTGAGCATCAGCGGAAGGGCGAGAACAAGGGCGCGCATTCTAGCGTTCAAGTCGCACCTCCACCGCCCCATGCTCGCGCAACAGATCCTCCGCCGTGCGCGCTTTGTCTGGCGGGCACTCGACCCAGATTCCGTAGTCCCCATGGCTGAATCGAGGATCGTAACCGACCATCATCGTCAGTCGGGGAATACGCGCATTTATGAAGAGGCCGGCCACAGTCGAAAGAGCGCCGATCAGCACCATAACTTCGAATCCGAAAATGGTGTAGGGCACCCATGACGCTATCGGCTTGCCGCCAACTACCAGCGGCCAGTAATCCGACGTCCAGATCGCGATCCAGTATCCGAAAGTGACCCCGCACAATCCGCCGATCAGCGTGTATTTCCGAACTGGACTCGGTCCCGGATCCAGAACGTGCTCCAACTCGTGACGCGGCGTTGGAGTGAAAACGTGTATCGCGCCAAGCTTGCCCTTCTTCAACGCTTCGATGGCGCTGACGGCAGCGTCGAGCTCGCGGAAAGCGCCGAGTACTCCGCGCATCAGTCGTGCTCTCCCGGCGTCTCCGGCTCGAAATCGAAGTGTTCGCCGGCCGGCGTCATTCCGTGCGCGTGCTGGATCCGCAACTTTGGCCGAATGATCTCCTTCACTTCAGCAATTGCGATGATCGGCAGCTGTTTGATGAAGAGCATGAACCACATCGAGAACCAGCCGAAGCTGCCGGCCAGGATCGCGTAGTCGACCCAGGTCGGCCGATAGCTCGTCCACTGCCACGGCTCGAACTCGTGCGAGAGCGACGGCACGACGATCACGAACCGCTCGAACCACATCCCGATGTTCACCGTGAACGACAGGATGAACAGCCACGAGGCATTGCGCCGGAGCCTCTGTGAGAAGAGCGACAGAGGCAGCACCATGTTGCACGTATATAAAATCGCCGACGCCCACCACCACTGTCCCCAGATGCGGTTGGCGAAGAAGCTTTGCTCGAACTCGTTGCCGCTGAACCACGCCACGAACCATTCTGTCATGTACGCGCACCCGACAACGAGTGACGTGAACAGGCAGAGCTTTGCCGCCGCGTCGAGGTGGTTGATCGTGACGTAATGCTTGAGTCCGAAGAACTTCCGGAGAGGGATGATGATCGTGAATACCATCCCGATTCCGGAGAAGATCGCGCCTGCGACGAAGTAGGGTGGGAAGATCGTGGTGTGCCATCCCGGCGTCAGCGCCATCGCGAAGTCGAAGGACACCACCGAGTGAACTGAAAGCACCAGCGGAGTCGAGAACGCGGCGAGGAAGAGATAGGCTCTCGCGAAGTGCCTCCACTCCCGATCGGTGTTGCGCCATCCGAGTGAGAGCACACTGAAGATCCGCTTTCTTATCGGACTGATGTTCTCACGGTCGCGCAGAACCGCGATGTCGGGAATCAAGCCGATGTAAAGGAATGTGCTCGAGACCGTGAGGTAGGTGAGGATCGCGAACACGTCCCACACCAGCGGGCTTTTGAACTGCGGCCAGATGTACCGCCAGTTCGGGTACGGAATGAGCCAGAAGAACTTCCACGGCCGGCCCAGATGCAGAACCGGGAACAGTCCGGCCGTCATGACGGCGAACACGGTCATCGCTTCCGCGCAGCGGTAAATCGTCGTGCGGAATCCCGCGCGGAACAGGTACAAGATCGCCGAGATGAGCGTTCCGGCGTGACCGATACCGACCCAGAAGACGAAGGAGATGATGTACACGCCCCACATTACCGGCGGGTTGTAGCCGGCTACGCCGAGCCCGCTGTAGATCTGGTACATCCACGCCGCGATGCCGATCAGCAGAAACATGACGGCGATGCCGAGTCCGATGAACCACGCCACCGTCGGGTGCAGCGTTCCGACGATTTCGCGATCTACCTGCTCGTAATCCCTTACCGCCGGAAGCTGAATGTCAGCGGTCGCGATGTTCGGACGGCGCGGCTCGTCGCGCGCTGGCAGGGGCTGACTGAGCGTCGCCATCGTCAGGCCGTCCCCGCAGCCGCAGGAGTGGGATGATTCACTTTCTTCAGGTAGACGACGGCGGTGAAGGTGTTGAGCTCTTCGAACACGTGGTAAGCTCTCGCGTCTTTCGCCAGCTGCGTCACCGTCCAGTTCTCGTCGGCTGCGTCACCGAAGACGATCGCGCGCGAAGGGCACGACGCGGCGCACGCCGTCGTGAACTCATCCGGCTTGAGCACGCGCTTTTCGGCGGTCGCGCGATTCTCGGCTTCCCGAATTCGCTGCACGCAGAAAGTGCATTTTTCCATGACGCCTTTACCGCGCACCGTTACGTCCGGGTTGAGCTGCCAGTTCAGCGGCTCGGGGAACGCATACTGCGGCCGCGCCGGCTCGCCGTAGCCGAACCAGTTGAAGTAGCGGACCTTGTACGGACAGTTGTTGGAGCAGTAGCGCGTCCCGACGCAGCGGTTGTAAACCTGGACGTTCAAGCCGTCGGGTGAATGGTAGGTGGCGTACACGGGACAAACCGGCTCGCATGGCGCATTGCCGCAGTGCTGACACATCATGGGCACGAAGCGCGCATCGAAGTCGGCTCCGCCGTCCTCGCCGCCCTCGTAGTATCGCTCGATGCGGATCCACGCCATCTCGCGGCTGCGCAGAATGTTGGCGCCGAATCCGGTCCTGTCGGGCAGGACCTTTCCTGTCTGCCAATCGGCACCGACCGTCGGAATGTTGTTCTCGGCGTAACACGCACTCACGCACGCGGCGCATCCTGTGCAGCGGGCGAGATCGACAGTCATCGCCCAGCGCCGCTTGGCCATGCCGCTCCAATGATTCGGATCGTACATGCCCTTGTCCTTCGACTTCGGATCGCCTTGCTCGCCCTGAGCATCGTTTGCCACCGGAGAACGAAGACCTGGAAGGAATTGGTGCGGCGCATCGCCGGGCATTTCCTCCGCCGGCTCCCCTGCACCCTGCTCCGATCCGCTTTGTTGCGGTGCCTCCGCTACGTGCGATGCACCCGGGTCCTCACCGGGTCTTCCCGCCCTGAGATCCGCGATTGCGATCGCTTGTCCGATTCCGCGTCCGTGCTGCCTGGCTGACCCCTCTGTCGTAACTATTTGCGCGTAACCGCCCGCCTTGGACACACTTGCCTTCGTCGAGACGAACGCGACTCCGCCGGCGCGATCTTCGGCCACCGGCAGTATCTCGAGCGGATTGAATCCCGCTTTCGCGTATCTGCCGGCGTGTGTGTGTCCTCTCCCTGTGGCGATCGCGACGGTGTCGCGCTGCGTGCCAGGATAGCGCAGCACCGGCAGCGTCAGACTTCCCGCCGATGTTTGCACCGCCACCAGATCACCGTTCGCCAGCCCCATCTTCTCGGCGGTAACCGGATTCATCTCGGCGACGGTCTGCCAACAGATCTTCGTGACGGGATCCGGAATCTCCTGCAGCCATGGCTTGTTCGCGCCTCGCCCGTCACCGATGAAGGGGTGCGAGTAAACGACGAGGTACATGTTGCCGCTCGACTGCTCGATCGGCGTCGCGGCACGAACAGGGGGAACGGGGCGCGCTGTCGTCGGCTCGCCCAGCGAGCCCGAAGCGATCCCGCGCGGCAGCGCGGCAGCGAGTCCGGCGGCGCCTCCGGGGAAGCGGCTGATCAACCAGCTGCGGTAATCGGCCATTGGATAGCGCGCCGCACTCCCTGGATCCTTCTTCGCCGCCGCGATCAACACATCGGAAGTCGCGCGCGTGTCGAACACGGGATCCATCGTCGGCTGCTGAAGCGAGATGGTTCCGCGGACCGGCTCGGCGTCTCCCCACTGCTCGAGCGAGTGATGATCCGGAAGAACGAGGTCTGCCATCTCGGAGGTCTCGTCCGGATAGCTCGAGAAGCTGACCTTGAACGGCACCTTCGCCATCGCTGCGGCAAATCCTGCCGACTTTGGAAGCGTGAATGCCGGATTCGCTCCGCGTACCATCAGCAGCGAAACGCCGCCGGAGTTCATGCGTTCGGCGAGAGCACGCAGCTCCGCGGGCGAAGCCATGCGATCGAAACCGAGGTAGCCTTCGTTCGGCTTGATCGTGACGCCGACATTCCCCTGCGACTGATTGAGTGCGTTGGCGGCGAGCGCTACTTCCAGTCCGTCTGCGCCGCCGCCGCCGGCGAGAACCATGCTCGGCTTGGTCGCGGCAAACTCACGCGCGAAGCCATCGAGAACAGTTGCGGCGACACCCGTTGCCTGAGATGCCTGCTGGGACGTCAGTTGGCCCCCGAGCATGCGCACGATCGACATCTCGCTTCCCGGCCGGCAGTCGATCCACTGATCAGCGTTGAGACCAGTGAGCGACCGGCGCGGGCCAACATAAATGAGTCTCGGCGCTCTTTCGTGATCAGCGCGTGCATCCGCGAAATCGAGCTGCTGTGGCACCATCGCGCCCCAGCCGTCGAGGAAGTCCGCTCCGATAGAAACGACGAGTCGAGCGGCGCGGAAATCAAGGCGTGGCCACGCAACCCCGTAGCTCTGGCGGTTTGCGGCGATCGCGGCATGATCCGCACCTGCATCGTAGCTCAGATGGGCGGGCATCCCGAAGCCGGCGAGCCACGCATCGAGAAAGCCCGGGAAACTTCCCGACTCGTGCTGATTGATGAATACCGCACTTGCGGCGCCCCGGCTGCGCGTCTCTCCCAGTTTCTGCGCGAAGATTTGCAGCGCCTCATCCCAGGTCAAGCTCTGGAGCTGTCCGTTGCGCCGCACCATTGGCCCGCGATAGCGATCGGGATTGTAGAGACCTTGCAGCGAGGCCTGTCCCCGCGCGCACAGTGCGCCGCGATTTACGGGATGGTCCGGGTTCCCCTCGAGCTTGATCGTTCGCCCGTCACGAGTCTCGGCGATGAGACCGCATGCGACAGAGCACTCGCGGCAGGTCGTCGCGTAATAGGTAGATACACCCGGTACGGTCTGATCCGGTGAGACGAGATACGGAATGAGCTTCTCGACTTTCTCGGAGGCGCATCCCAGCATCGTGGTCGCGGCGGTGCCGACGCCGAGCACCTTGAGAAACTCACGGCGCTTCACTCCATTTGCTGCGGTGCCTGGGATCGGCGAAGCTTCTTGCTCGGTGCTCATTCTATTAGTAGTGACACGAGCTGCAGTCGTATCTCGCGCGGAAGGGCGGATTCGACTGTCCGATGTGACAGTTGATGCACCAGCCCATGTTGAGCGACGACGCCTGATAAACCTGCTTCATGTTCTGGATCTGGCCGTGACACGTCTGACACGTCACACCGGCGTTCACGTGCCGCATGTGCGGGAAGTGCACGTACTCCGGCAGCTTGTGGATGCGCACCCACGGTACCGGCTGCTTTTTATTCCAGTAGGAGGCGAGCTTTTGAATTTCCGGTTTTCCAGTTGCGACAACCGTGTGGCACCCCATGCATGTGCCAACCGCGGGGAGACCCGGGTCGAACGACTTGTTCGCCGAGAAGTGGCAGTAGAGGCAGTTCATCTTCAAAGCGTCCACGTGGATCGTGTGGCGGAACGCGACCGGCTGCACCGGACTGGTCCCTTCCTCAGAAGAAGCACCGCTATATGCAGAGAGCATGGTGGCGAGCGCCGCGATACACACGAATCCGGGCACTGCAAACCATCTGCTTCGCAAGTTCATCCGCGATTATTTGTGTAAAGGCGAGTTAATCAATCGGCTTTGTGAAGAATTTCACAAGCAGGTCGACACGCGGAAAAATGTCCGGACACGTATAGCGGCGCAAGGTGGGAAGTCACTGCTGCAAACCTCCGGCCTTTCCCTTAGTGATGCGGTCGATTGTTCGACTCACCTCTATGAAAATCGCGCGCAGCAGGGCCAGCTCACGCGAGTCGGGCGCGGCTCGGAAAAAAAGGGTGCGCACACTCCGCATGATGTGCTCGTGGAATCGCGTCTTGAAAAACTCAACGGCGTAGAGCGCTCGCTCGGTGTCCGCGAACAGCTGTTCGTACTCTTCCGCTGTGGCAGGGGGCGCATCCTTGCGCGGCGGAGCAAGTGTCCGGGTCGCGTCGGCCGCGGACAGATGCAGCTCATAGAGCGCGATCAACACTGCTTGCGCGAGATTGAGGGAAGCGTGGTCCGTCGTCGGAATGGTGACTACGATGTGCGCCCGATCGAGTATCTCGTTCGGCAAACCCTTGTCTTCCCTTCCGAACAGGACGGCGACCGGGCCCTCACGCGCGAAGTCGAGCAGCTCCGCACTGGCGACTCTTGGAGTCGTCACGTCACGTTTCGCGGCTCTTCTTCTCGCGGTGAATCCTGCCACCCTGACGCAGCCGTCGAGAGCCTCTTCTATCGAGTCGCAATTCCTGATGCGCTCGATGATGTCCCCCGTGTCGTGGGCGATCCCTTCCAGCCGCCAGGGATCGTACTCCACCGAACGAACGAGGTAGAGATCCGAGCAGCCCATGTTTTTCATCGCGCGTATCGTCGCCGCGATGTTGACAGGATCCTGCGGCTCGTAGAGAACCACGCGTACCGCCGACAGGACCGTGTCGGGGAGCGACACCGCTGCGCCCGGGGCGCGCTTTGCGGTCCGCGTCATGTGCATTGATGTAAAATGCTGCCCTCTTCTTTATGTGTCAGGATGAAAGAAGAGGGCAGCACGCTGCCGAGGCAACAGATTCGCCGCGGCAGCTGAGCCTGGCGCTAAACGACTGGCCGACCAGTGACCAGGCGATAGACGACCACAATTACCGCGATCACCAGCAAAAGGTGGATCAGGCCGCCACCCACGTGCACGATAAAGAATCCGAGCACCCACAGGATGAAGAGAATTACCGCAATCGTCCAAAGCATGATGGCATCCTCGAAAGAAGTGAGCTACGTCCGGCAAGATGGCAACGAGCATGCCTGAGCTTCTAAAGTGGGCCCGGTTCGAATAGCTCGTTCTGAGGGGTGGCATCGTACCGGACGCGTCCGGCGTCGATTCGGCCAAACGACGTAAGACGATGGGGCTCCGTGCCTGCATCCAGTATGTGCAGCACAGAACAATCGGCGGCCACCGCGGCGTCCGCAATCAGAAACCGGTGACACCGCCACGGAACCGCTTCGGCGCACATGACCACAGTGGGTTCGAGCCTCGCAAAAGCCAGAAGGTCTTCGAGCGCCTCCTTGAACTCCCGCGTCTCCATGTAATCGGCGTAGGCTCGGAAGCTCGCGTTCCGCCACTGAGTGTTGTGCGAATCGCGCCGGCCTCGCCGCCGGCCGCCGAGCGATGGCATGTGAGTGTACCTCAGGCCGGCATCGACCAGTGTCCTCTGGAAGCTCGCTTGCGAGAAGTGGGGGTATCTCGCCGATGTAGGGAAGGCGCGAACATCGATCAGATGTGTCGCGCCTTCTCTTGCAAGCAATCCGAGAAACTGTTCGAGCGATCGGGTGGAATGCCCAATCGTGAAAAGCCTAACGGGGTCCACGCTCCACGAAGCTGCCTCCCTCTACCCTCGGACTTCCAGAGGGAGGAGTAAGTCCTGTCGACCCGGTCTGATGTAGTGCCTGACGGCCGAGAAGAATTCTGGTCGCTCGCACGTCGTGTCCCATGTCGATGAGAAGCAGCGCCAGGTCTCCACTGCCCCAGAGCAGGCCGGCCAGCACGACCAGGCGGCTCATCTCGCCAAGCAGCGTCGGGATAGAGGTAGTGCCCTGAGTGACGAGGCCGGTGATGATCTCCGAGACGAGCAGGAGCAGCAGGATTATCGCCATAAGCTTGAACAGCTTCGACAGATAACCCAGGCCAACGTACGGCTCGAGATCCGCGAGTCTCACCGGCATCGCGGGATCGCGCTTGGGGTTCGAGGGTGCGTGCCGGTGGTCCTCGGCGGGGGTCGTGGGGCTACCGGCGGTTGTCGTATCCATTAGCTATCTCCTGTTCCAATCCAGCGAGCGGGGTAGCCTCGCGTGTCTATATGGGTGAACGGCCCGTGCGCTGACGTGCCAGAATATATGCCACACCCTCCTATCAGCGAAGGGTGTGCCCGCTCGACGCGGTTGACGGCGTCCTGAATGACCTTGGCATCTGCAATATTCACGCGCCCGTCGTGATTCAGGTCGTCCATCTGTCCGTTGCCGTCGTTGTCGATGAAGATGTCGTTGGCGTCTCCGTACATATGGCGGCTAAGCGCGGCGCGACCTCTCGGGTCGCCTCCACCGGCATTGTACTGCGGTGTCCGAAAGCCGCTCAGGACACGGACGCCGGCAGGATTTATCCCGTGCTCCTTGAGGTCCTGCAGCACTAGCTCGTCCTTGTCTACCAGCTTCATGTCGACGACGATGTACTTGGGCCACACGTTCTGCTGATCGTGCGGCAGGAAATCCTTGAGCTTGAAGTGCTCGGAGAGCTGGGTGTTCTGGTTCTGGGTAGTGACTTCTATGAATCCACCGGGCGGATCGTAGCTGACTCCCGGTCTGCCCTTCCTCGCCGCGGGCCAGTTTCCGATGTAATAAAGACCGAGCCTGCCGCCTCTCTTCTCGGCAGCCGGGCGGAGGGTAATCACGCTGAAATCGGCGAGAGGCTTGATGGCGTTCCCGATCCGGAGCGCGAGATTCCATATGCCCGGCCGCTGCGGCGCAACGAACTTGGACGTTGACTCCGCCGCGGAGCCGGAAGAAAACGTCGCCACGGCGCCCGGTGGAAGTGTGTCAGCCAGCAATTGATCGATCGGCGTACCCGGCTGTTGTATCCGAACTCTCAGCTTGCCGCTTTCCCCGCGAGCCGGGGCCGCGAGCGCCGCCAACGCTGCGTCGGTGAGGTAAGCGACCGAGGGTGCGGACCCGTCCGTCAACGCGCTAGCAATGTTCGCCGTGGCGGGCGTTATGACGGCAGAGTCGCCGGAGGCACGCGCGCGAGCAATCGACCACGACCAACCCATAGCGAAGAGCACGAGCAGAACAACCGAAAACACATTGAACAGCCGCTCAGCTCTTCCGGGTGAGTGTCGGAATCCCCGGGGGCGTTTTTCTGGAAACGCCAACAACCAATCTCCCGGTGTTGCTTTGCGCGGCGAGGGAGTTGAACTTGCACGTCTCTCTTCCATTCTACCTCTCTAAAGCGGCTTGATGCAGGCAATCACCGATTTATTCAACCGATTCTCGAATCTTCCCGATCTCGTTCAATGGGCCGGGCTCTTTGGCCTGACGATCATAGTCTTCTCGGAAACGGGGCTTCTCATTGGAGTCTTTCTACCGGGCGACTCCCTGCTTGTTACCGCCGGACTGCTCGCCGCGCACGGCTACCTGAATGTATATCAGCTGGCTCCGGTCCTCACGCTCGCAGCAATCTTAGGCAATTCTCTCGGATATTTCATCGGCCGCGCCAGCGGTCCAAGGATCTTCAACCGGGAAAACAGCCTCTTCTTCAACAAGAAGCATGCTATGCGCGCCCACGAATTTGAGGAAAGATACGGGCGCGCGACAATCGTGATCGCGCAGTTCATCCCCATTATCCGGACGTTTTCGCCCGTAATTGCCGGCGTGGGCGGCATGAAATTCCGCGAATTCCTCACGTTCAATGTGCTGGGTGCCGTCGTTTGGGTGTGGAGTATGCTGGGGATTGGCTACTTCCTTGGGAACTACATCCCTGGAATCGACCGGCATATCGAGATCGTCGTCGTGATCGTGGTATTCATTTCCCTGCTGCCCGGTCTCATCGGCGGTCTCAACGCGCGGCGCAAAAGACGTTTGATCATTCAGGAGAAAGACTATGGCGTTTACACTTCCACCACTTCCCTACGATTTCGCGGCGCTGGAGCCCCATATCGACGCGAGGACGATGGAAATACATCACGGGAAGCATCATCAGACGTACGTCAACAATCTGAACGCAGCCATCGAGAAGGCCCCTGAGCTCGCCAAGAAATCACTCGATGACCTGCTTCGAAACGTCAGCAGCCTTCCCGAAGCGGTCCGCACCCCCATCCGCAACAACGGCGGAGGACACTGGAACCACTCGATGTTCTGGCAGATCATGGCGGCCAAAGCGGGCGGGGAGCCCGGAGGCAAGCTCGGCCAGGCGATAACCAGCACGTTCAGCGACTTCGCCAAATTCCGCGAACAGTTCAGCGCCGCCGGAGTCGGACGATTCGGGTCGGGATGGGCGTGGCTGATCAACACCGGCGGCAAGCTCTCGATCACCAGCACCCCGAACCAGGACAATCCGCTGATGGACGGTCAGAAGGCGATCATGGGTCTCGACGTTTGGGAGCACGCCTACTACCTCAAATACCAGAACCGGCGGCCGGATTACATCACGGCGTGGTGGAACGTTGTCAACTGGAAGGAAGTGGAGAAGAGGTTCTCGCAGAGCTGATAGCTGCAACTGAACGGGTGCGAGTACTGACATCTCGTTTGGTCGAGATCAAAAGCAACTGAACTGGTGCGAGTTGTCAGTAGCGTAGCTGTTAGTTGCGAGTTCACTACAACCTGACTTATCCCGGTGGCGCTCGGAGTACCTGCTTGTCCTCTAACGCCGTATTGAAGTCTGGGCGTTGTGAACTGAGAACTAACGGCTGTGCTACTCACAACTCGCACCCGTTCAGTTGCACTTTGTAGTTGCTACCGCGCCGCTTCCCCTTCCAGGTACGTATACCCTTCGAGCCCCGCGATGTACTCGGCGATGAACGTATTGGCCTCCTGACGCGCCAGGGATGTCGCGTTGGCCACCTTTCGCCTGAACGTCGCCAGCAGGTCTGACGCGCGGAATTGCACGTAGGCAAGGACCTCCGTCACGGTGTCGCCGTGCACCAGGTCAGTCACCTCGTATCCCTTCGTCTGCGACAGTCGGATGTGCACCGCGTTGGTGTCGCCGAAGAGGTTGTGGAGATCGCCGAGTATCTCCTGGTAGGCGCCAGTGAGAAAGATGCCGATTATGTAGGGGTCGCCGTCGTTGAAAGGGTGAAGCTCCAGGCTCAGCCTCGGGGTGCGATCGCCGATAAACTTCTCGATCTTGCCGTCGGAATCGCACGTGACATCCTGGATCGTACCGCGGCGCGTCGGCTCTTCGTTCAGCCGATGGATGGGCATGATCGGGAATATCTGATCGATCGCCCAGCTGTCCGGCAGCGACTGGAACAGCGAGAAGTTGCAAAAGTAGCGATCGACCATGGTAGCTTCGAGATCGTCGATGATATCGGAGTACTCATCGCGGTCACGCTGCGCGATCTTCGCGACCACCGCGATTGTGGACAGATATATCTGCTCGGCGATCGCGCGATCTCGCAGAGTTAGCACGCCGCTGTTGAAGAACTCCTGCGCACGCTCCTTGTCGAACGTCGCGTCGTGATAAACCTCGCGTACACGCTTTTTCGATACGCGCTGCTTGGCGAGGGACGTGTAGTCGGCGGCCATCTCGTGGAGAAGCGTCGGGTGCTCGTCGTTCAGCTCAGGCACCGCGTTGTCCGCCTGAGACTCGACGTCGATGACGCTCAGGAGCAGGAGGGCGTGGTGTGCAGTTAGCGCGCGGCCCGACTCGCTGATGATGTGCGGCATCGGGAGCTCGTGCTGCCGGCACGCTTCGGCGATGGTATAGATCACGTCGTCAGCGTATTCCTGAAGCGAGTAGTTGACACTCGCCTGTGACGTCGAGTTGCTGCCATCGTAATCCACGCCAAGCCCGCCGCCGACATCGACGTGAGTGATGTCGACTCCGAGTCCTCTCAGCTCCGCGTAGTACCGCGACACCTCCTGCAGACCGGCCTTGATGTAGCGAATGTCCGTGATCTGTGACCCGAGGTGAAAGTGGATCAGCTTTAGGATCTCTAGCCGGCCCTCGTTTCTCAGCCTGTCGACGAGCTTCACCAGCTGCGCCGTGCTGAGTCCGAACTTCGACTTCTCGCCGCCGCTTTTCGCCCAGCGTCCAGAGCCCTCGGAGTAAAGCTTGATGCGCACGCCGGCCGTCGGGGTGACGCCGAGCTCGTCGGCGACCTGGAGCAGGACGTCCACTTCGCTCAATTGCTCGAGCACGATGAAGACCTGGTGCCCGAGCTTCTGACCCATCAGGGCGAGGCGCATGAATTCCTCGTCCTTGTAGCCGTTGCAGACGATCATGTGATCGGTGTGCTCGGCGAGCCCGAGCACGGCCTGCAGCTCCGGCTTGCTCCCGCACTCGAGGCCGACCCCCGCGACCTTTCCAAACTCGACGATCTCTTCGACCCCGTGGCGCTGCTGATTCACCTTGATCGGGTAGACCGTTGTGTACCCGCCCTCATAGGCGTATTCAGCGCGCGCACGCGAAAATTTCTCGTTCAGCGATTCGATTCGCGACCGTAGGATATCCGAGAAGCGCAGCAGGAGCGGGAGACCCACGCCCTGCTCTTCCAGATCGTTGGCAAGCTCGAAAAGATCCAGCTCGCGATCGGTTTTCTCCCTGTCGGGTCTTACTACCACATGCCCCGCTTCATTGATATCGAAGAAGCCGATGCCCCACCCCTCGACGTTGTACAAAGAGCGGGCTGACTCGATCGTCCACGGCTCGGGGGGCGGCGCCGGGGCAGGCGTGTGGGAGTTCTTCGTCGCTGGCGGAATACGGGTTCCGGTCATCTCACCATTTTAGGGCATATCGCGCTCGAGTGGTACCGGCTGGCGCTCACGGATAAATGGTCTCGATCTTCCAGCCGGCTCCAGCGCGCGTGTACAGGTGTCGCTCGTGCAGGCGATTGGGCTTCCCTTTCCAGAACTCGATCCGCTCAGGCGAGACCCGAAAGCCGGACCAATATTTTGGACGCGGGACATCTTTGCCTGCGAATTCGCTCTCGTATTTCCTGACGCGCTCGTCGAGGGCCGTCGGGCTTTCGAGTGGCTCGCTCTGACGCGACGCCCACGCCCCGATCTGGCTGAGACGGTGTCGCGTGGCGAAGTAGGCATCGGCCTCCTTTCCCGCGACTTTCGTCACCGTTCCCTCAAGCCGCACCTGAATGTCGATGGTGGGCCAGTAGAAGCAGAGCGCCGCCTTGGGGTTGGACAGAAGCTGCCGACCCTTTCTGCCCTCGTAGTTGGTGTAGAAGACGAAGCCGCGATCGTCGAATGCCTTGAGCAGCACGATCCTTACAGACGGCTGGCCGTCCTCATCGACCGTGCCGAGCGCCATGGCGCTTGGGTCCGGGAGGATCGAGCGGTCGATCTTTTCTGCAAGCGCGTACACGCTCCGGAATCGCTCTATCGGATCCGGTGGGATCAACTAGTACCTTGCCATCGTCGGATCGACTTCGTCTATCCAGCGAAGAATTCCGCCAGCGAGGTTGCGGACATCTGATACCCCAGCATCGGCGAGCTGCTGTGCGGCGCGCATGCTCCGCGCGCCCACCTTGCAATAGAGAATCGTCTCCCGCCGCTTGTCGAGACGCGGAATCTCTTCGGCAATGCTCCCCAGAGGAACGAGTCGCGCGCCCGGAATGTGCCCAATCTCCCACTCGTAGGGCTCGCGGACGTCGATTATTTCAAGCCGTTCCCCTTTTTCCAATCGACTCGCGAGCTGTGATGGCTGGATCTCCTGAATCGCATTCACCACGTGCGCACCGGGGCCGCCGCAGAACTCGTCATAGTCGATTAGCTTCGTGATCTCGTGCGTTCCACAAGCGGGACAGCCCGGATCTTTCTGAATTGTCAGCGTGCGGAACGACATTTTCAGGACGTCGATTGTGAGCAGCTTACCGACGAGAGTGTCACCGAGCCCGAGGAGAATCTTGATCGCCTCCGTCGCCTGAATCGTTCCGACGAGCCCCGGCACGACGCCAAGCACGCCACCCTCGGCGCAGCTGGGCACGAGATCCGGCGGCGGCGGGTCGCGAAAGAGACAGCGGTAGCACGGCCCGTCGACGGCACCGAATACGGACGCCTGCCCCTCGAAGCGGTACACGCTTCCGTACACGTTGGGAATTCCCAGCAACACCGAAGTGTCGTTGACCAGGTACCGCGTCGCGAAGTTGTCGGTGCCATCGATGATGAGATCGTAACCGCGCGCGATCTCCAGCGCGTTTTGCGATGTCAGCTTCGTTCGGTAAGGCTCAATGCTCACGTTCGGGTTGATGTCGAGCAGCCGGTCGCGCGCCGAATCGATCTTCGAGCTGCCGACGTCGGCCGATCCGTGCAGAATTTGCCGCTGGAGGTTGGAGAGGTCGACCGTATCGAAATCGACGAGGCCAAGCGTGCCGACTCCGGCCGCGGCAAGGTAGAGAGCGACGGGCGATCCGAGCCCGCCAGCTCCGACGAGGAGCACGCGAGACCGCTTGAGCCCCCGCTGCCCTTCTTCTCCCACCTGAGGAAGGAGAATGTGGCGGCTATACCGAACCAGCTCCTCTCTCGTGAGGTCGGTGCTATTGCGTGCGGCTTGGGTGTCGGCGTCCATGGTATATTGCGCTCTGATTCAGTTGCCTCGACTACAGGACGCTAACCATTGTCCGCCCTTCCAGCAACGCTTCCGATTCATTCGCGACGCCATGCTATTCAAACGCTTCTACGACGATAATCTCGCGCAGGCAAGCTACCTGATCGCGTGTGAGCGTACACGCGAAGCTATCGTCGTCGACCCCAATCTCGACGTCGCCCAGTACATTCGCGCCGCCGGTGCGGAGCGCGTCCGAATCACCAACGTGACCGAGACGCACATCCACGCAGATTTTGTGTCGGGTGCGCACGCGCTTGCCGCCGCCACTGGTGCCCAGCTGCACATATCGGGCGAGGGGGCGAAGGATTGGGGATACACGAGCGATGCGCTCCAACACGCGCAGCCGCTGCGGAATGGATCGGACATTTCGTTCGGCAAGGTTCGGTTGCAGGCCGCGCACACTCCCGGCCACACTCCGGAGCATTTGACCTTTTTTGTTTCCGATCTCGAGCGTGGATCAGACCCCGTCGGCGCGCTGACTGGCGACTTCCTTTTTGTAGGCGACGTCGGCCGGCCCGATCTGATGGAGCGCGCGGCCGGCGCTCACGGGAGCATGGAACGCTCGGCCGCCGAGTTGTATGACTCCATAAGAAAATTCAAAGGGCAGCCGGATCATTTGCAGATTTGGCCGGGACACGGTGCCGGCTCCGCTTGCGGCAAATCATTGGGATCCATGCCCCAATCCACCCTCGGCTACGAGAGGCTGTTCAACTGGGCATTCGCGGGGATGAGCGAAGCCGAGTTCATCCGCAGGGTTTTGGAGGATCAGCCCGTTCCTCCCCGCTACTTCGCCTCGATGAAAAAAATCAACCGAGGTGCGCATCCGATCTCCCCAGCTCGGATAGATCCGCGCGAGCTCGGGTCCGACGATCTCGACGCCGTTCTAAGAAACGGGGCAGTCGTCGTCGACACTCGGCCCGCGGAAAAGTTTGCTGCGGGACACATACCGGGAACGCTCAACATTCCACGCAACAAATCGTTTCTGAACTGGTGCGGAGCGCTCGTTCCCGAGAACAGCGATTTCCACCTGATCACGGACGCGGAAACTGACGAGGCGGTGCAGCTCCTGTTCTCAGATCTGGCCAAGATCGGACTCAGCCCCAATCCCGGGTATTTCGGCCATCAGGTCTTTACTGACTGGACATCAGCGCGCGGAAAGCTGGAGCAGGTGCATCAGATCGAAGCTGCCCAGTTCCGGAGCGCAGCGAGCGATCAGCATATCCAGATAGTTGACGTTCGCGGACCAGACGAATGGCGGCGCGGCCACATTCCGGGAGCGATCCACATTCCGCTCGCCGCACTGCCTGACAGGATTGGCGAGCTGAACGCGGCCGCTCCGATCGTGCTCCACTGCAAAGGAG
>DASYVU010000175.1:0-13388 GCA_035936715.1 Gemmatimonadaceae bacterium | reverse complement strand
CGTCCCAAGTGCCCGCAACCACCGAAGAAATGCTCATGGGGATTGCGGTCCTGATCGCCGTGGCCGGTATCATATACGCGATCGTGCGGCTCACGCCGGCGCGACTTGTACCAAAGCGTGACGCGATTCCAGAAGAAGGCTTCGAAGGAGTCGTCGCCAACAAGTACTACGTCGACGAAGGACTGGACAGAGCGATCGTCACACCGACTTATGCGGTATCGAAAAACTTCTTGTGGCGCTTCATCGACAACGGAGTAATCGACTCGTTCTTCGTCAACGGCAGCGCTTGGGCTGCGAACGTTGTCGGTAAGGCAGGATCGCTCCTGCAGACGGGCAACGTCGGCATCTACGCGTGGGTTCTTGTAGTGGGAGTGGTGGCACTCCTTGGCGCTTTCACCCTGCGGTGACCTGACGAATGGCGAGCCTTCTCGAATCGATCGGCTACAACAGCTGGGTCCTTCCCGCGCTGCTGCTTATTCCGCTCATCGGAGCCGTGGCGCTGCTGGTGCTCCCAGCGCGCGATCAGGGAGCGGGTGGCGGTGTAGAGAACCCCGCGGCGCGGCAGATCGCGTTCTGGTTTTTCGCCCTCGAGTTCGTGGTGTCCCTGGGACTCTGGTGGTCGTACAACCCTGGCGATAGCGGATGGCAGGCCTCGATCGATATGGCCTGGATTCCGACCTGGGGCGTCCGCTTCACGCTGGGAATCGACGGCATCGCGTTGATGATGGTCCTGCTCACGACTTTCATCATGCCGCTGGCGGTCCTCGGGAGCTGGACCAGCATCCGCACAAAGGTCCGCAGCTACTATGCGCTCCTCCTCATTCTCACGACGGGAATGATCGGCGTCTTCCTCTCACGCGATCTGTTCCTGTTCTACGTGATGTGGGAAGTCATGCTCGTCCCGATGTATTTCATAATCGGCATCTGGGGCGGAGAGCGACGCATTTACGCCAGTCTCAAGTTCTTCATATACACGATGCTGCCGTCGCTGCTGATGCTCGTCGCCATCATCTACCTCGGCATCCACGTCAGGACGGTCACGGGAACACCCGACTTCAGCTACGACCATGTGCTGGCGGTTTCGAATATCCCGCAGCGAGCCGCGCTCTGGCTCTTCGCCGCGTTCTTCCTCGCCTTCGCGGTCAAGGTGCCGATGTTTCCGTTTCACACGTGGCTCCCCGACGCGCACGTGGAGGCGCCGACTGCCGGCTCGGTGATTCTTGCCGGCATCATGCTGAAGATGGGCACGTTCGGATTTCTTCGCTTCGCGCTCCCGCTCTTTCCCGGAGCGGCGATGAATCCGACGATCAGACTGATCATCCTGGTGCTCGCGGTGATCGGCATCATCTACGGCGCTCTCGTGGCGATGGTGCAGCCGGACTTCAAGAAGCTCGTCGCCTATTCCTCGGTCAGCCACCTCGGCTTCGTGATGCTGGGCATTTTTGCTCTTACGCTTCAAAGTGTGCAGGGCGCGCTGTTGATCATGATCAACCACGGCATTTCGACGGGAGCACTGTTCCTTCTCGTTGGCATGATCTACGAGCGAAGGCATACGCGTCTGATTGACGCCTACGGCGGAATTGCGCGAGTAGTGCCGCTCTTTGCCGCAATCCTTACGTTCGTTTCATTGAGCAGCATTGGGCTTCCCGGCACGAATGGATTCGTCGGGGAGTTCCTCGTGCTCATCGGATCGTTCAGGACTTACCCGGTTCTCGCGGTTATCTCGGCGACGGGAGTGATCTTCGCTGCTGCGTATCTTCTGTGGGCACTTCAACGAATACTCTTCAATCCTTTGGATAAGCGCGAGAACGAGCACATACCCGACTTGAACAAACGCGAGCTTGCCCTCCTCGTTCCTCTCGTGGCAGTGATCATTTGGCTCGGTGTCTATCCAGCCCCTGTGCTTCGCCGAACGGAAGCATCCTCACGGGCGCTCATCAATCGCGTCGAAGGTCATTCGGATATCCCTCGATTGAGCGAGGTCACTCGGTAATGAGTTTTGACCTGAGCCTGCCCGCACAGCTCGCTGGAGCCCTCGGTCCTGATCTGTTTCTGATGGGCGGGGCGATGCTGCTACTGCTTTGGGCAGGCTGGCGTCCCGAAAGCGACGAGCATCAGAAGAGCGTCGGAATCCTCAGCATGGCACTGTGCATCTTCACGATGGTGCTGGTCGGCTACTACGCCCGTGAGAGCTACACGGCAACCGTCGGTCCAATCGCGGTGGACAATTTCCGCTGGGCTGCCGACGAGATCTTCCTCATCGCTACGGTCGGCACGATCGCGATGTCGCTGGACTACAACAGCCGCGAAGGCATCATGCCGGGCGAGGCGCATGTGCTTCTTCTGCTCGCGACGTCCGGAATGATGATTCTGGCGGCGGCGCGCGATCTCATCATCGTATTCCTCGGCATCGAGCTCATGTCGATCGCGATCTACGTCCTGGTTGGAATGAACAGACGCAGGGAGCGTTCAGCCGAGGGGGCGCTCAAGTACTTCCTGCTCGGCGCCTTTTCCACGGCATTTCTTCTGTATGGAATCGCTCTCGTCTATGGCGCAACTGGAGAGACCAACTTCTCACGGATCGCGGCGAACATAGGCAAGTTCCAGCTCGGCCACAATCCATTGCTGCTGGTTGGAGTCGCTCTCCTCCTGGTCGGCTTCGGATTCAAGGTCGCTGCAGCGCCTTTCCATATGTGGGCGCCCGACGTATACGAAGGGGCGCCGACGCCAATTACCGCGTACATGGCCGCAGCGGTCAAGGCCGCTGCTTTCGCGGCGTTCTTCAGGTTGTGGCTCGAGGCGTTCCCGTCGCTACTCACCGCGTGGCATCAATCCGTCTGGTGGCTCGCCGCGCTGACCATGATCGTCGGGAATCTGGTCGCCCTCGCGCAGAGAAACATCAAGCGGCTGCTCGCGTATTCGAGCATTGCGCACGCCGGTTATATCCTGGTGGCGATGGTAGTGGGAACGAAGCTCGGTAGCTCCGCATTCATGTTCTATCTCTTTGCTTACACCATGGCGACGCTCGGTGCATTCGCCGTGATCGTCGCTTTGGGCGCGCGTGGAGAGGATCGTATGGGCGTCGAGGAGTATGCCGGCCTGTGGACAGTCCGTCCGGGTCTGGCTGGTGCCATGGCCGTATTCATGTTGGCGTTGCTTGGCTTTCCGATTTTCGGCGGCATTGGATTCTTCGCCAAATGGTACGTTCTCCAGGCCGCTATGCAGGCTCCATTTCCCCAGACGCGATTGGCGGTCCTGCTGGTAGTCACCAGCCTCGTGAGCGCCGGCTACTATCTTTACGTCGTGATGGTGATGTTCATGAAGCCAAGGGACAGCACTGCTTCGTTGCCGGCACAGACTGGTGGATGGACCCGCGCAGTAGTGTGGGGTTCGGCTGCCGTCATTCTTGTTTTTGGATTGTTCCCCGATGTGATCGTCTCGTTGACCAGACGTAGCACGCCAACCATCACGACTGAGGTGCCTGCGAGAGAGGCGCCAGGCGCCTTGCCGCGCAGCACGAGCGCAGCAAAGGACGAGGCAGTGGCCCTGCGTCCCGCTCCTTTGCCGAACGGGCGTTAGATCCGATGGCACTCTCGCGCACAATTTTTCGTGAGTACGACATCAGGGGAGTCGCCGGCAAGGATCTCACCGAAGAGGTGGCGACAGCCGTCGCAGGTGCTTTCGCTGCGTTCCTCGCCGAGAAAGGAGTGAAGGGAACGTTGGCGGTAGGTCGCGACAACCGGCCGTCGGGAGACAAACTTCATCCGGCTCTTATTGCCGGTCTCCTGGCGAGCGGCGTGGACGTCGTCGACATCGGAATTGTGCCAACGCCCCTCGCGTACTGGTCGCAACACAATCTGGACGTGGTTGGCGCAATCCAGATCACGGGCTCCCATAACCCACCCGAGTATAACGGGTTCAAGCTCGGCCTCGGCACGACATCGATTTTCGGCGCCGATATCCAGCACCTGTACGAGCTTGCCGTCGCGGGGAAATTTCCAAGAGGGAAGGGCGCCCTTCGGCAAGAGCAGGTGATCGACCGCTACATCGACGATATCACTGGACGTATTGGCAAGCTGTCGCGCGATGTCAAAGTGATTCTTGATTGCGGCAACGGAGCCGGGGCCCTGGTGGCGCCCAAGCTTTTCCCCAAGCTTGGCATCAAGCCACGCTGCCTGTTCTGCGAGAGCGATGGGACTTTTCCGAATCATCACCCGGATCCCACTGTTGCCAAGAACGTCGAAGCCCTGATCGCCGCGGTGAAGGAGGATCGGGCCGACGTGGGAATTGCCTTCGACGGCGATGCCGACCGTATCGGAGTCATCGACGATCAGGGTGAAATCATCTGGGGAGATTATCTCCTGATCATCTACGCACGCGATGCCCTGGCTCGAACGGGCAAGGGGCAGGCGATCGTGTTCGATGTGAAAGCTTCGCAGGCACTACCCGAAGCGGTGGAGAAAGCGGGGGGCGTTCCGGTCATGTGGAAGACCGGCCACTCGCTGATTGAGGAGAAGATGCACGAGACTCACGCTCCGGTTGGCGGCGAGATGTCCGGGCACATGTTCTTTTCGGAGGGCTTCTACGGATTCGATGACGCCCTTTACGGAGCGGCTAGGCTTCTCCGCATCATCGCAGATTCGGGAAAGAGCGTTCGCGAGCTTCTGGCGGATGTGCCGCGATTCGTCTCCACGCCCGAGATACGAGTCGATTGTCCCGATGACAAAAAATTCGGAATTGTCGAGGAAGCCAAGCGATACTTCGGCGCCAAGTACAAGGTCATCACCGTCGATGGAGTTCGCGTGCAGTTTGGGGACGGGTGGGGACTCATCCGCGCTTCCAACACTGGGCCGGTGCTGGTAATGCGCTTCGAAGCGCGCACTAAGGAGCAGCTCGACAAGATTCAGTCGGAGATGCAGGGCTGGCTCCGCGCGAAGGGCGTTCAGGTTTGATGTGATGCCCCGCCGGCGCCTCCTCGTTGGGGTCGTCATCGCGGCTGTACTACTCGTTGGCGGTCGCACGCTCTCCGCGCTTTTCGCTGATCACAGCTGGTACGGCGCGATGGGAGCAGTCCCGCTGTGGAGCGAGCGAGCGGGCGACATGCTGCTCATCTACGGAATTGGCTGGGTTGTCGCTGTCCTTCTCGCATTCGTGAATCTCTCGGCCCTCGGCCGTAGCATCGGCTCCTTGACCCTCCCGCGGCGGCTCGCCAACGTCGAGTTCGGTGAGGCTGTCCCGCGAAGGTATCTCGATCGGTTCGCGCTGGTGCTGTCCATCGCGATAGCGGCGGCGCTCACACCCGCCCTTCCGAATTGGACGTTGCTCGCGCTCGCGCGCCTCGGCATCACCTTCCGTGAGGCTGATCCATACTTCCAGCACGATCTCGGTTTCTACACCACGCGGCTCCCATTCGAGAAGGCACTCTATTCGTGGGCCACGCTGCTCGTCGTGTCAGTGTCGATGCTGATCGTGATTCTCTATTCGCTCACGCCCGGTCTTCGGTGGGAGAAAGCCGGCCTCCGGATGAGCGGCCACGTCCGTCGACATCTGACTGTCCTCGCTGCGGTCCTGCTCCTGATCACCATGTGGAGCTATCGGCTCGAATCGTACGATCTGCTGATCCGGGGTAGCGGGGAGGAACGAGTCTTCTCGTACGTCGATCATCAGTGGCTTCTTCCCGGACTGCTGCTACTGTCGATTGCGACTGCTGCCGCTGCCATCACGGTTCTCTTGAGCGGATGGACGGGACAGTTGCGCACGAGCTTCGTAGCCGTGACGGTGATCGTTATCCTCTCAGTCACGGTTCAGGAGATTGTACCACTCATCGTCCGGCGTGTCACCGCCAAGACGGTCCAGTTGGCGCGCGAGCGCTCATACGTCGCGACCAGAGCTGAGTACACTCGCCGCGCATTCGCGTTGAACGCTTCCGCCTACGCAACTCTCCGCGGATCCGCGGTGTCGGCAGCGCTCGATAGCGTTACCACCAGCGCGGCTGGACAACAGCTTCTCCGGCAGGACTCTCTCGTCTATCCTGGTGCGCGGGGGCTTGTAGTCGTGTCGGACCCGCAGCTGGATGTCGCTGGCCCGCGCCTCGGCGATGGCATATCCCGGCTGGGGTACGCCTGGGCGTATCAGTCGCTCGACCTCCTTTCGGATTCGATTCCTCGTCGCGCGCGACTGATCACCGTGCGTGATGTGCGGAACAGAGTCGGGCAGCTGGCGCCCATCTTCACGCAGGGAAGCATGGTTGAGCCGATGTTTCACGCCGACACCCTGTACTGGAAGCTCGAGCTCTATTCGGCGTCGTCCAACTATCCGCTCAGCCAGCATTTTGTGCTCGCCGGGGAAGATCGCAGCTACTTCCGACACGCGGCTACGGCGCTCGTCAACGCGCGTACAGGTCGAGTGATGATCGCGGCCGATCCGGCTCCGGATCCGATTTCACAAGCTTGGACGAGTGCATTTCCCAACTCGGCCGATTACCGCGCGCCCGGAATTGCGCGCGAGCTTACGACCGCTCCGTGGGAGCCAGTCTCCGCCGAGCCGGGTTCGTCGCCCGACTCGACATTCCGAGCCGCCGTTACGCGGTTATATAACCGCATGCGCGCGGCGCTGGCTGCGGCGGACCTCAAGGCATTTGGAATCGCGTACGACTCTCTGGGAGCGCTCATCACACCGCGCAAATGACCGACAAGCCCCGCACCGCGGTGATCGCCGTCGGCGGCAACGCCCTTTCTCCGCCGGGAGAACGTTCGACGATTGCCGACCAGTTCCGACATACCCGGGCGAGCCTCGGACCGATTGTCGATCTCGCCCTCGACGGATGGCGTGTCGTCGTCGTTCACGGCAATGGCCCCCAGGTTGGCGACGAGCTCGTCCGCAACGAGAAAGCGAGGAGCGAGGTTGCTCCGCTTCCACTCGGTGTTCTCGTCGCCGGAACGGCGGGCTGGATTGGGTATATGCTGCAGCAGTCTCTGGAGAATGCGCTCCGAAAAGCGGGGAGCAGGCGGGATGTGGTCACGGTGCTCACCCAAGTCGAAGTGGCGTCAGACGACCCGGCGCTCAAGGATCCGAAGAAATTCATCGGTCACGGACTCTCCGTCGCTCGCGCGCGCGAGCTGCGCGCAGAAGGTCATCCGGTCAAAAAGGATGGGAAAGGTCGCTTCCGGCGCGTAGTCGGAAGTCCAATGCCATTGGCGATTCACGAGTTGTCGACGATCCGAAGTCTCGTCGACCGTGACACCGTGGTGATCGCGTGCGGCGGTGGTGGCATCCCCGTTTATCGCGACCCCGTGCTCGGATTCGAGGGCGTCGACGCCGTCGTCGACAAGGATCTCGCTGCCGCGGTTCTTGCGAGAGAGCTGGGCGCGGAGCTGTTCATAATTCTCACCGATGTGGACGCCGTCTATACCGGTTGGGGAACGGATCAGCAGCGTGTAATCAGCTCGATGAGCGTGAGTGAAGCAGATCGCCTTGCACGTGAAGGCGCATTCGGCGAAGGAAGCATGGCACCCAAGGTTGCAGCGGCAGCGGACTACGTGCGTCGAACTAATGGCCGTGCCATTATTACGGAGTTGAGCAAGGGCAGGGCAGCTGTGCAGGGCGTTGGTGGCACTGAAATCATCCCGTAGATCACACTTCGATTAACCAGAAGCGTGTTCGCACGCGTCCGGAGCTAGAGTGAACATCCACGAGTATCAGGCAAAAGAAATCTTTCGGAAGTACGGCATACCGATCCCTCCTGGAGAGGTGGCCACCACCCCGGAAGAAGCGGAAGCGATCGCGCGCAAGTTTGGGACAACAGTCGTAATAAAAGCGCAGGTTCACGCCGGCGGGCGCGGAAAAGCCGGCGGAGTGAAACTGGCCCGAACGCCGGAAGATGCGAAAAGCCTCGCGGCGCAGATCCTCAAGCTGACGATCAAGGGTGTTCCGGTAAAAAAAGTCCTTGTCACGCCGGCGGCCGACATCGCCAGCGAAGCATACGTCGGCATCATCGTCGATCGCGGCTCCAAGCGGCCAGTCTTCATGGCCAGCCCCGCCGGCGGAATTGACATCGAGGAAGTCGCCGCCAAAACGCCCGACAAGATCCTTCGCCGTCCCGTGGATCCGCGTTACGGACTCCAGCTCTACGAAGCGATGGAGCTCGCGTTCTTCCTCTATTCGGACATGAAGCAGGTCCGCGCGGCCGCGAAGATCCTGCAACAGCTCTACAAGGCATTCTTTGAAAACGGCGGATCGCTGGCGGAGATCAATCCGCTGGTGACCACGCCAACCGGTGACGTCGTGGCCCTGGACGCCAAGATGGTTATCGACGACAACGAGCTCGATCGCCGGCCCGACATCGCAGCGCTCCGTGACGAATCGGCGGAGGATCCGAGCGAGGTCGAGGCACGCAAGGCGAATCTGACTTTCATCAAGCTCGACGGAAATGTCGGCTGCGTGGTGAACGGCGCCGGCCTCGCCATGGCGACCATGGACCTGGTGAAATACTACGGAGGCGAGCCGGCGAACTTCCTGGATATCGGCGGCTCTTCGAATCCGGAGAAGGTTGTCGCCGCGCTTAGAATCATCACGAGCGATCCGAATGTGAAAGCGATTCTCTTCAACATCTTCGGCGGCATCACGCGCACCGACGATGTCGCAAACGGAATCGTGACGGCGATCAAACAGAACCCGCTCAAGGTTCCCCTCGTGATCAGGCTCACCGGCACGAACGAAGAAATCGCCGTGAAGATCCTGAAGGAGAACGGCCTCTCGGCGATGACTGACATGGATGAAGCAGTGAAGAAAGCCGTTGCTCTCGCGACGGGAAAAGCAGCGTGAGCATTTTCATCGACAAGAGCACGCGCCTCATAGTCCAGGGAATCACGGGGCGGGACGGGTCCTTTCATACGAAGCAGATGATAGAGTACGGCACCCAGGTCGTCGGTGGCGTTACGCCGGGCAAGGGTGGGCAGAAATTCGAGGACAAGGTCCCGATATTCAATACCGTGGCCGAGGCGGTGAAGACGACTCAGGCGAACGCGACGGTGATCTACGTTCCACCGATGTTCGCCGCCGATGCGATGATGGAGGCGGCGGACGCAGGAATACGCTTCATAGTTTGCATCACCGAGGGCGTACCCGTCCTCGACATGACGCGAGTCAGGCCATTCGTCGCGGAAAGAGGAGTCCGATTGCTCGGGCCGAATTGTCCGGGCCTCATCTCTCCCGGACAATCCAAGGTCGGAATCATTCCCGGCCGCATTTGCGCTCCCGGGCCTGTCGGTCTCGTGAGCCGCTCCGGAACCCTCACGTACGAAGTCGTCTATCAGATGACTCGCGCGAGGATCGGCCAGACCACGTGTGTGGGGATCGGAGGCGACCCGATCAACGGCACCAACTTCATCGACTGCCTCGACGCCTTCGAGAAGGATCGCAACACCGAAGCCGTAGTGATGATTGGCGAGATAGGCGGTACCGACGAGCAGGATGCCGCTCTGTTCGTTCGCGAAAAGATGAAAAAGCCCGTCGTCGGATTCATCGCCGGGCAGACGGCGCCGCCCGGACGACGCATGGGGCACGCGGGCGCGATCATCTCCGGCTCGGCAGGAACGGCAGCTGAGAAAATGCAGGCATTCGAGGAGAACGGCGTGGGCGTCGCCAAGCGCCCGATCGACGTCATCGACTTACTCAAACGCGCTATGCGCTAGGATCGAACGATAAATGGCAGGCAACAGAACACTCACGATCATCAAGCCCGACGCATTCAACTCGGGGAAAAGCGGTCAGATCATCGCTCTTCTCGAAAAGGCTGGATTCAAGATCATCGCGTCGCGCGTCATGCGGCTGACCGAAGCTCAGGCCGCCGCCTTCTACGTGGTTCACAAGGAGCGTCCTTTTTTCGCTCCGCTCACACGTTTCATGACGTCGGGCAAGTGCATGCCGATGGTCCTCGAGCGCGCTGATGCGGTGGCCACTCTGAGAAAAGTCATCGGTGCGACAGACCCGGCCGAGGCTGAGGCAGGCACGGTCAGGAAGCTCTACGCCGAGTCGAAGGAGAGAAACGCGATTCACGCCTCCGACTCCGATGAGAACGCCGCGCGCGAAGCGGCATTCTTTTTCCCTGAAGCGGATCTCGTCTGAGGGCTGAAAAAAGGTGCGGGCCCCGACTGGAATCGAGGGCATAAACCCGCTAGCTTAAAGGGCTTATGTTGTCTTTTGACCTGCGTTCGCTGGAAACCAAAGCCGTCCATGTGGATGGCTCGATTAGTCCCGATGACCCGATTTGGGAAGAAGCCGATCCCCGCCCGCTGGAGCCCATCGGGGTTATTGGGCGTCTCTCGTCGGCCGGTGAAGGGAGATTTTACTTCAGCGGTCGAATTCAGGGTGGAGTAACGCTTCCTTGCCGTCTGTGTCTGGAGGAGGTTCACGCAGACGTGGACGAAGAGGTACACTTCCTTCTCGCGGAGACGGGTGCCGAAGAGGCGGACGACCCTGACGTGTATCTGTACGATCCGAACACACGGAATTTGGATCTCCGTCCTTCGGTGAGAGAAACCTGGCTACTCACGGCTCCGGCATATGTTCAATGCAGAGAAGACTGCAAGGGACTGTGCGCCACTTGCGGTACGAACCTCAACGAAAGCTCGTGCAACTGCACGCCGACCACGACTGACTCGCGCTGGAGCGCATTGCTCAAGCATCAGGGCGACGCGCACTAGCTCGTCAACAACCTTAAGGAATAGAAATAATGGCTGTCCCGAAGCGACGCACCTCCAAGAGAAAGAAGCGCGCGCGCAACACCCACAAGATCGCGCCTGCCATCGTCATTCAGAAGTGTCCCCGCTGCCAGGCCATGAGGCGCCCGCATCATGTTTGTGCAGAGTGCGGATACTACGATGGCGAACAGCGAGTAGAACCGAAGGAAGCATAGTTTGGCGCGAATAGCGTTGGACGCTATGGGCGGAGATTTCGCACCCAAAGCGCCAATCGCCGGGGCTTTGCTCGCCCTGCAAGAGCTCGACGAATCCCACGTGGTGCAGCTCGTTGGACGGACAGCCGTCATAGAGTCGCAGCTCAAGGATCTTCTGTCGGGGGAGTTTTCGTCGACCGCCCGCGTCAGAAACCGCGTTCAGATCGTCGAGGCTCCGGACGTCATCGAGATGTCGGAGAAGCCGACCGCGGGGATCCGGAAGAAACCGAATAGCTCGATGGTGGTCGGGATCAGGATGCAGGTCGAGGAAACGTCTGACGCGTTCGTTTCCGCCGGAAACACCGGGGCGCAGATGGCGACCTCGGCGATGCTTCTCAAGCTGCAGCCGGGTCTCACCAGACCCGCCATCGCGACGGTCTTTCCAACCGAGCGCAATCCCGTCATTGTTCTTGATTCAGGGGCGAACGTGGATTGCTCCACGCGCGAGTTGCTGCAGTTCGCGTGGCTTGGCGCAGTTTACGCGCAGTGCATTTTTGGTCGTGCGAATCCATCCATTGGGCTCTTGTCCATTGGCGAGGAGCCGGAGAAAGGCAACGCCGTGGTCAAGGAGGCGAATGCGCTTTTCCAGAAGGCTGGTTTCAACTTCCACGGCAATCTCGAAGGCCGTGATCTCCCGGCCGGTGCGAGCGATCGCGGCCCGTTCGACGTCGTCATCTGCGACGGATTCGTCGGTAACATCGTGCTCAAGTTTTACGAGGCCGTGGCTCCCATGATCGAGCGTCTTCTGAGCGAGCACCCGGGCATCAACCCCGAGCACGTGCGGAGCGCACTCAAGGGTTTCGACTCAAGCGAATACGGCGGCGCGCCGCTGCTTGGAGTGCGGGGCGTCAGCATCATCTGTCATGGGAACTCTTCTCCTCGCGCGATCAAGAATGCGATCAAGGTCGCGGTGCGAGCGGTAGAGACAGGGATGAATGAACAGATCGGCCATCGCCTCGAGGCCGCCGCCCCGGCGATCAACGCCGCGGAGAAGATGGCATGAAGCGACCAGTCGCTTCAATCGCCGGCACCGGACGCGGACTCCCGGCGCACGTGATGACGAATCACGATTTCGCTGCCATCGGTATCGAGACGTCTCACGAGTGGATCATGGAGCGAAGCGGGATCGCCCAGCGCTACATCGCGAAGAACGGAGAGACGACCTGCTCGATGGCTGCCGAGGCCGGCCGCAAGGCGATGGAAGTCGCCGGCGTGCACCCAGGCGAGATCGATGTCATTGTACTGAGCACAGCAACTCCCGACCGGCTCCTTCCCGCGACGGCAGTCGACATCCAGGCGGAGCTCGGAGCTTCCCGAGCCGCGGCCTTCGACATCGGTGCGGCGTGCGCCGGCTGGCTGTATGCAATGACGACCGCTGAGGGTCTCATAGTGTCCGGCACAGCCGAGACCGCCCTCGTCATTGGCTCGGAAAAGATGAGTGCGATCGTAGATTGGAAGGATAGATCTACGTGCGTGCTTTTTGGCGACGGCGCCGGGGCGGCGGTACTCAAGCGCAGCAAGAATGGGAAGGGAATTCTCTCCGCTTACATGCGCAGCGATGGGAAGCTCGCTGACCTTCTGTACCGTCCCGACGGGGGTGCCACTACGCCGATGTCCGCCGACGTTCTGGAAAAGCGGTCCCACCTGGTCCGAATGGCGGGTCGCGAGGTCTTCAAGCATGCGGTGCGCTCGATGGCGGATGCCGCCGACCGCGCGCTCGACGGCGCCCGCCTTACGGGGGCGGACATCGACCTCCTCATTCCCCACCAGGCGAATGTCCGAATCATCGAAGCGACGGCGAAGCATTCCGGCATCCCAATGGAGAAGGTCTACGTAAACGTAGACCGGTATGGAAATACCTCGTCCGCATCCATTCCGATTGCGCTGAACGAAGCCATCGAGTCCGGTCGCATCAAGGATGGATCAACGGTGATGATGGTCGCATTCGGCGCCGGATTCACGTGGGCGTCGATGGTCATCCGCTTCTAGCGGTGGACATCGTCCTCCTTTTCCCAGGTCAGGGCTCACAGAAGGCGGGAATGGGAAAAGATCTCGCCGAAGCATTTCCTGTGGCGCGCGGCGTCTTCGGAGAAGTCGATGCGGCGATTGGCGCCGACATTAGTCGCCTCTGCTTCGAAGGACCGGCCGACGAGCTCACCGCGACGAAGAATGCTCAACCCGCGCTCTTCGCACACGGAGCAGCAGTGTGGGCGATCACGAAAGAAGCTCTTTTTCCCCATGTGCGCGCTGCGGCCGGGCACTCCCTCGGCGAGTTCACTGCGTACCACGCCGCCGATGCGATCAGCCTGCCCGGAGCAGCACGACTGGTGCGTCGACGTGGAGAGTTGATGTTCGAGACGGGCACGGCACGCCCCGGGACGATGGCCGCGATACTCGGCGCCACTACGACACCGATCGCGGACCTGTGTGCGCG
>DASYVU010000174.1:0-9641 GCA_035936715.1 Gemmatimonadaceae bacterium | reverse complement strand
TCGGCGCCAGAATGACGCCGAACATGAGACCGATCTGCTGCGGCTGAATCGCGGTGCCGAGAAAAAGTCCGAGCGACGAGAAGGCGGCGGCGCCGAGTACTGTGATCAGGAGCACGTCACCGACGTGCCCGAAAGTGAGATTGGGGATCGGCCCCATGATGAGACGCGCCACAGGCAGCACGAACAGCGCTGACACCACGCCCTGCAGCACGCCAGCGACAATCTTCTCCGCCGCGACAAGCCAGATCGGGACGGGCGCCAGCAGTCTGTCCTCGATCTCCTTCGTCCAGCCGAAGTCCTGCACCATGGGCAGCGCGACGGATTGAATGCTCGAGAAGGTGAGGCTGATCGCCAGCACTCCCGGGAGAAGCGCCGTCGTGTAGCCACGACCCATGAATCCCATCTTGGGCAGCAGATACCCGAACACGATCACGAACATGAGCGGCTGCATCGTCGTACGCAACAGGAAGAATGGAAGCTCGCGACGCGCAACTCGCATGTCGCGTCGCAGCAATGCGGCGAACACTGACGACGGCGAGACCTCGCTCCGGGGAGCGTCGAGCGCGGCCGCCGTCATCCGAGCTTCCTTCCCGTCAGCGACACGAACAGCGTCTCCAGACTTGGCTGCAGCAAATGAATGTCAGTGACAGTGCGCCCTGTGGATTCCGCGACTTCGATCAGAGCGGGCAGAAGCTGGCCGCCACGATCACTGTGCGCGCGCAGGATTCCGTCCTGAGCCTCCACTCTGCTGATTCCCGCCAGCGTCTCGGCGAGTTCGGCCGCCGGCATCGCATCACCGTCCAGAACCAGCTCGAGAAGCGTTCCGCCCGGCGCCTTTGCCTTGAGGGCGCGTGGGGAGTCGAGGGCGAGGAGTTTGCCCCGATCGATGATCGCCAGGCGGTCGCACAGCCTGTCGGCTTCGTCCATGTAATGCGTCGTCATCACGATCGTGCGTCCGCGATCGTGCAGGTCGCGAAGGATGTCCCACAGCCCGAGCCGCGCCTGCGGATCGAGGCCCACCGTCGGCTCGTCGAGGAAGATGATTTGGGGCTCGTGCATCAGCGCGCGCACGATCATGAGCCGCTGCTGCTGGCCTCCGGACATCTCCGCCATTTTCGCGGACGCTTTCTCCGACAAGCCGAGGCGCTCGAGCAGCTCATACGCGCGCTTCGTCGCGACATCGAACGGAATGCCGAAGTACGCGGCGTGGAACTGGAGATTCTCCAGAACGTTGAGGCTGAGGTCGGCGTTCGGCCGCTGCGGCACGACGCCGATCATCTGTCGCACGCGCACCGAATCTTCCACGACGTCCGCGCCGGCGACGATCGCCTTTCCCGAAGTGGGGCGCACGCGTGTGGTGAGAATTCCAATCGCGGTCGTCTTTCCAGCGCCGTTCGGACCGAGCAGCCCAAAGAATTCGCCGGCGCGAATGTCGAGATCGAGCGACTCGAGCGCGATTACATCGCCCGACGGCGGAGCAGTCGCGCCGGGCGGAGCCCACCTAGCGCTGTACGAGGAGCCGCCGCGCTTGGTCTTTCCGCTTCCCTTGTAAACTTTGCGCAGGGCACGCATCTCGATCGCGTTCTGCTGCTGTGAAACCATCAGGCCCCGATTGGATGCCAGGTGGTCTTGAACTCGATGAAGTCGCGAATTTCGTACACACTCTGCGATTGATCATCGGCCCAATCGAATTCGTCGTCGCGCTTTCGCGCGCGGACGCGCTTGATGCTCTCCGCCGCACCCAGCTGGAGCTGCTTCTTCTCTTCCTGATTCACGATCGCGTTCAGGCCGCGTATGTGGGTGTGCGTCGCGAACGTGGGAACTAGCTCCTTTCTGAACCCGGTGAGAATGTTCACCACGCCACCTGGCAGATCGGACACGGCCAGCAGCTCGCCGAGCACGATAGCAGGATACGGGAACTCCTGCGACGCCAGACACACGCAGGTGTTGCCGGCGACGATTACGGGCGCAATCTGACTCAGCAGGCCGAGCAATGGGGCCGAATCAGCGGCGATAATGCCCACAATCCCCATCGGCTCCGCGACCGTGAAGTTGAAGAACGGACCGGCCACTGGATTGGTGTTGCCAAGCACCTGCTCGTATTTGTCCGACCAGCCCGCGTAGTAGATGAGACGATCGACGCTCGCGCTCACTTCTTTCGCTGCGGCAGCCTTGGTCGCCGCACCAGAGATCACCAGCGACTCCGCGATTTCTCCGCTTCTCGACTCCAGCATTTCCGCGAGGCGATAGATGATCTGCCCGCGATTGTACGGCGTGCGATGGGCCCAATCAGGACCGGCTTTCGCCGCGGCCTCAACGGCATTGCGCAGGTCCTTTCGCGTGCACTGCGGAATGTTGCCGAGGAGGCCAGCATGACCTGTCGGACCGGCGTGAGCGTTCCGAGTTGTTTTTTTCTGAATCGGGAAAACACGCCCGCTCTCGGAGCGGATGAATTGCCCTCCGACGTACACCTTGGGCGTTTTGGTTACGGGAATCCGCGGCATCTAGACCACCTTCCCGTAATCCATCAGCCCCTGTCGTCCGCCTTCGCGTCCGAAGCCCGATTCCTTGTAGCCACCGAACGGTGAGGAGGGATCGAACTTGTTGAAGGTGTTCGCCCACACCACTCCCGCCTTGAGCAGCGTGCTCATCTTGAGAATCCGCGAGCCCTTGTCGGTCCAGACGCCGGCAGAAAGTCCGTACATCGTGTTGTTCGCCTTCTCGACGGCTTCCTCGAGCGTGCGGAAGGTGAGAACGCTCAACACGGGTCCGAAGATCTCTTCGCGGGCGATGCGGTGGCTCTGTGTTACGCCGGTGAATACCGTTGGCTTGAAGTAGTAGCCCTTCGTTGGCAGACGACACACCGCCGACTGGTACATCTCGGCCCCGGCTGTCACTCCCGAATCGACCAGCTCGCATATCCGGTCGAGCTGCGCCTTCGAGTTTATCGCGCCGACGTCGGTGTTCTTGTCGAGCGGATTACCCACGCGAAGCACGTCGATGCGGTTCTTGAGCTTCGACACGAACATCTCCGCAATCGATTCCTGCACCAGCAGCCTGCTTCCCGCGCAGCAGACGTGTCCCTGATTGAAGAAGATTCCGTTGACGACTCCCTCCACGGCCTGATCGATGGGCGAATCATCGAAGACTATGTTGGCGGCCTTACCCCCGAGTTCCAGCGTAAGCTTCTTGTCGGTGCCGGCGAGCTGACGCATGATCAGCTTGCCGACCTCGGTCGACCCGGTGAACGCGATTTTCGCGGCGGTGGGATGTCCGACGACTGCGGCGCCGGTCTCGCCTGCACCGCAAACGAAGTTCACGACGCCGGGCGGCAGCTCCGCCTCTAGCAGCAGCTCCGCGAACTTGAGGGCGGTGACTGACGTAGTCTCCGCGGGCTTTAGCACGACTGTGTTTCCCATTGCCAGCGCCGGCGCGATTTTCCAGGCGAGCATGAGCAGGGGGAAATTCCACGGTATCACCTGACCGACGACGCCGAGTGGGACGACGGTCACGCCCGGCATCGCGTACTCCAGCTTGTCGGCCCAACCCGCGTGGTAGAAGAAGTGCGCGGCCGCCATCGGTACGTCGAAGTCGCGCGATTCCTTGATCGGCTTGCCGCCATCCATCGTCTCGGCGACAGCAAACTCGCGCGCGCGGTCCTGGATCAGACGCGCGATGCGATAGAGATATTTCCCGCGCTCGGCGCCCGGCAGCTTGCTCCAGGGAGTGAACGCTTTCTGCGCAGCGTGATACGCGGCGTCAACATCCGCCGGGCTGGCGAGGGCGATCTCGGCCAGAACTTCTTCCGTCGCTGGATTCACGGACTCAAAGTACTTGCCGGATTTTGGAGCTACGAATTTGCCGCCGATGAAAAGATCGTACTTCGTCTTGAGTTTGGGATCCGCGGTCTCCGGAGCCGGATCGTACTCCCACAGATCTCCGAATATCAGCTGCGGAATGGAGCCGCCAACCGCCGAAGGTCGAGCGATCGTCCTGGGAGTTGTCATCTCAGTAGCTCTCCACCGACTCAGTGAAGTAATACGGCGCCTGATACGCGCCGGTCTTTTCCTTTTCGATCTGCCTCAGCAAATCGTTGAGCAGCGAGCTGGCGCCGAAGCGGTAGCGCGTCGAGTTGAGCCACGCATCGCCCAGCGTTTCCTTGACTGCGACCAGATAGTGAAGCGCCTGCTTCGCCGTCCTGATTCCGCCCGCCGGCTTCATCCCGATCGCGATTCCCGTCGCCAGGTAGAAATCACGGATGGCTTCGATCATCACCTGTGTGTTGGCGAGCGTGGCGCTTCCGGAAGCCTTGCCCGTGCTCGTCTTGATGAAGTCGCCTGGACGAATCACCTGCATCGCCAGAAAAGAAGCCGCGCGGATATTGTCGTAGGTGTCGAGCTCGCTCACTTCCAGAATGACCTTGAGCTGCGCGTCGCCGCAGGCATCGACCACAGCGCTGATCTCGTCCTGCACTGCGTTGAATTCTCCGGCGAGAAAGAGCCCGCGGTTGATCACCATGTCGATCTCGTCGGCTCCATCGGAAACGGCGGTCTTCACTTCTTCCAGACGAAGCGGCAGCGGACTCTGCCCTGACGGAAACGCCGTCGCGACCGACGCCACCTTGATCGCCGTATCAGCCAGCCAGCGAGCGGCGTGTCTTACCAGAAAGGGGTAGATGCAAACGGCGGCAACCGGGGGCACATCCGGATCGAAGCTGGGTCGCCGCGCTTTCTGGCACAGCGACGCCACCTTGCCCGGGGTGTCCTTCCCTTCCAGCGTCGTGAGGTCCACCATCGACACCGCGGTCTTGAGTCCCCAGAGCTTGGAGCTCTTCTTGATGCTCCGCGTCTGGAACTTGGCAACGCGCTCCTCGATTCCGACCTGGTCGACAGTTCCGATCTCGTCGAACAGCTTGTTGAAGCTCGTGCGCGGGGTGACAGTGGCGGACATGATCATTCTAATATCGCGTCGGGAATCTGCCTTAACAACGCCGGGATAGTTTGTTGGGGGCGTAGCTCTCCCATTCCTAGGTAGCCCCGGGAGCGTTTAGTTTGCCGGTATGGCTGAAACCCGCCCATTCGCCGTTCTCTTCGACCTGGATGGCACGCTGATCGATTCGATCGCGCTGCTGCTAGCCTCGATGAAACACACCTTTCAAGGACGGCCCAGGCAGCCAAGCGATGACGAATGGATCCAGGGATTGGGGACACCGCTACCGAAACAGCTCACTCCGTACGTCGAATCGGACGAAGATCGAGAGCGGCTGCTCAATCGCTATCGCACGTTCCAGATGGAGAATCACGACCGGCTGATGGCCCAGTACACCGGAGTCATTGATACTCTGGCGCTTCTGTATCAGCGCGGGCATCCATTGGGCGTGGTGACCAGCAAGGGCAACATGATGATGGAGCGCGGCCTCAAGTTCATCGGCGCTGACGACTACATCGAAGTGGCGATTGGCTACGACTCGGTGCACATCCACAAACCCGATCCTTATCCCGTGCGCGCGGCGCTCGAAAAGCTGGAGTACACGCCAAGCGAGGCGGTTTTCGTCGGCGATTCACCGCACGACATCCAATCGGGCAACGACGCGGGCGTAATCACCATTGCCGCGCTGTGGGGGCCCTTCAGGCGCGACCAACTGGAGCTGTATCATCCGACCTACTTTCTCGACGACATCAAGGGGCTGCCCGCTCTACTTGACCGAATCGCTACGAAAAATGCGGGGTAATATATTCCGCACGTTCGAACCTCTTAGGAGTTAGTCAAAATGGGTGTGTCATATCAGACGGGAACGCTGGTTCGCACTGGAGAGGAGAGGGCGACTCTCGTTCGCCGCACGTACTCCCTTGTCCTGGTCAGCGTTCTGGTGACGATGGTGGGCGCATCGTTCGGATTGTCTCAGCCACAGTTGATGGTTTCTGTCGCTCGGCATCCCTTCATCGCTTTCTTCTGCGCTATCGCTCCGCTCCTGCTCGCGACGAGGAAGAAGACCGAGTTTCCGATTAACATCGGCCTGGTTTTCCTCTTCAATCTCGTAATGGGCGTGATGATTTCGCCGGCGCTCTACTATTACGGAAGGACGCAGCCGGGAGTGATATCGCAGGCGGCGGTTCTCACGATCGGCGCGTTCGGAGTTCTTACGCTCTACGCGTTCGTCAGCCGCCGCGATTTCAGCCCCTGGGGAAGCTTCCTCATCGTCGGACTCTGGGTACTGATCGGAACGATGTTCCTGAACTTCTTTTTCCAGAACGCTGCGGTCGGCCTGTGGCTCGCGTCGGTCTCCGTTCTCTTGTTCAGCGGACTGCTGGTGTTCGACACCTGGCGCCTGCGCAACTTTTACGGGCCCGACGAGTACGTCGGCGCCGCCGTGCAGATCTACCTCGATCTGCTCAACATGTTCATGGCCATACTCAGGCTGACAGGTAGCCGCAGGAACTAGGACTCGCGGCGGGCGCCGAGCCTTCAGGCACTCTCTTGCGCGCGGTCGATCTGCTTCGCCAGATCGAGGTCTTTCTGAGTGATGCCGCCGGCGGAATGGGTGCTCAACGTGCAGACGATCTTCGTGTAGCGGATGTCGATGTCGGGATGGTGATCGGCGGCTTCCGCTGCTTTGGCTATCGCCGTAACGAAGCTTATCCCGGTCAGGAAGCTCCGGAACTGAAAAGTCTTGGTGATCACCTCGCCACGTCGGCTCCACCCCGGAAGATTCCCGAGCTCGCGTTGAATCGCAATGTCCGATAGACGCTCAGCCATCAGTTACTTGCTCCGAGCAGATTACTTGGCGAACAACATAGCAAATTTGAGACTTTCGCGCGCAATCCTCATCGGTCTGACAGTCTCGGCAGTTGGCCTCGGCTTTCCAGGACTTTCGCGCGCGCAAGCGGCTCCGCCGCCGACCCGCTCCGATAACTACTGGCGCCTTTTCGCGTTCGGATTCGCGGGTAGCATCCTTGCCCACGAGACCGCCCATGTGCTCATGTCGTATGCGGTCGGCGCTCACCCGTACTTCGGTCTCGACCACGGCAGGCCGACGGTTTTTTCCGGGATAGACAGCCGTCTCCATCCGCACAAGCAGTTTCTCTTTTCCGCGGCTGGGCTAGCGACCCAGGCGTTGCTGAACGAAGCGATCCTTGATATCTCGCATTCCGGGGGAAGCGCGATCGAGCGAGGAATTCTCGCCGGCGGCATCGGCACCACGCTCTTCTACATCACGCTCGGCCGCAACGCATCGGTGAGCGACATCAGTTACATGGCGCGTACGTCCTCCCTCTCCAGGACCCAGGTATCTCTGATCTTTGGCGGGGTCTCGGCGATCCACGCCTGGCGCGTCTCGCGTAATCCCCGGTACGCACACTTTTTCGCGCGGCCAACTGGAGACGGAGCTGCTGCTGGCCTTTCTTTTTAGCTGATCGCCGCGGCGCGACTAGACGGCGCGCCTACTTCGGGGTATATTCGGTAGCATGAAGCCGAGAGACCCGGGCCTTTTCGGGCCGGAGTACGATCGGACCTCCCGCCAGCTCCCTGTGATCGGCGAGCAGAAGGACATCCGCTACTACTCGTCCCCCGCCAAGAGCGTCCTCAACGGCCCCGAGACGACGGGTATGGGGTTCTGGTCGATCAACCCGTACATCGGCTGCGCCTTCGGTTGCGCTTACTGCTACGCGCGGTACACCCACCGCTACGTGATGGAGCGCGCCGCCACCGACGACAAGATGACAAATGAGCTCGGTGAGGCGTTCAACAAGCTTCCGCCCTGGCTGGCGTTCGAGCGCAACATTTTCGTAAAAGGGAACGCGCCCGAGGTTCTGGGCCGCACGCTCCGGTTCGGGAGCGATCGGCACCTCAAGCTTCTGCAGGGCGAGACGATCGTGATCGGCACGGCGACGGATCCGTATCAGCCGGCTGAAAGAAGATTCCGGGTCACGCGTGGAATTCTAGAGGTGCTTGCCGAGCACCCCGGATTGAGCGTGGTCATCATTACTAAGAGCCCGCTAATCACGCGCGACATCGATCTACTCTCGCGGATCAATCGCCACTCGGAGCTTTCCGTTCACATCTCGCTCATCACTCTCGACCGCGAACTCGCGCGGCGGATAGAGCCGAGATCGCCCACGCCGGAATCGAGAGTGCGCGCGCTGGCGCGGTTGCGGGAATCGGGAATCGATGCCGGAATAAACTGTATGCCTGTCCTGCCAGGCATCACCGACAACCCGTCCGACCTGGAGGCGCTGGTGAAGCGGGTGTCGGAGGCCGGCGCGACTTATGTCGGCGCGTGCGCGGTGAGGCTGAAATCCGCAGCGCGAAAGCGTTATCTCCCCTTCATCGAGCAGGAGTTTCCGCACCTGACAGAGAAGTACCGCAACACCTACGGCAACAGCGCTTACGCTGGCGAGAAATACCGGGAAGGCCTGGCGCGCTTCTTCGAGAAGTTATGCGCGAAATACCACGTTCGCGGCCGGTCCCGCAGTGACGATGAAGAAGAAGGGGACGAGGCGCTTGGTGCGCTCGTCCCCAGTGTGCAGCTCAGTTTCGATATCTAGTACTTCTTCGTCGTGTCGCTCGCAGCCTTCATTTTCTTAGCTGTCTTGTGCCGAGTCTTCACGGCGGCGACGTGCTCTTTCTGTTCGGTTTTCATGCTCTCGCCTTCCGCCTTCGCCTCCGACTTCATCCCGCCGCCCCCGCCCGCCGGCGGATTGTCGTTCGGCCCGAAGCCGATGTTCATCGCGGCAAGCAACGCTGCGGCGTTGTTGGCGGTGTTGAACTTTTTGGCGCAGGTAGCGATCGCGCGACGCGTCGAAGGACCGTAGCGTCCGTCGACATTCGTGACGCCGCATCCTTGATCCCTCAGCTCCTGCTGCAGCGCCAGGAACTGAATCCTGTTCAGCCCAGCCTGAGCAGAAGCCAGAGCTGGCACAGTCAGAAAAGCGATAACAGCGATGGTCTTCTTCATACTTCCATGCCTCCGATCAGGTAGGGTCTCTTTTACTCTTTTACTATCTCTTTTACTCTTTTACTATACTGTAAGGCGTCGATACAGTACAGAGTGTTATCGAGTAGCAAAGTCTACGCCGACGCCTGAAATCCGCAAGAATGAAATGGACAAAAGAAACGCCCGACTCGCAAGGAGCCGGGCGTTTCGTTCAGGAGACAAACGACCCTAGCGGAGCATCTCGATCACGAGAGCGCCTACCGCGAGGAGAGCAACGCCGATGGCGACCGCCGCAACGGGCGTAACCGTCATCTGCTGCTTCCACCAGTGGGAGGCGGTACCAGGCGTCTCGGGAAGCGAGGCCATAATGCGCTGCTGAACGCCCACCGGCGTAACGCGCCGGCGGAGCATCTCGCTCTCGGCGTTGATTCGGGTCCAGAGCTCGACTTTCGACTTGCCCTCGACCTCGCTTGCGCGCATTACATCGACTTCCCCATCGAGCCAGTCGTGCAGGAGTCCGTGACTCGAGCCGCCATTGAGCGGGACTTCGCGGTCATAGAGTTGCTCCGACGGCTTATCCTTCCGCTGAACAGGCTCGCGGCCCGCGACCTTGTCGTTTCTATCGAAACCAGCGTCATCGAGCGTCATGCGTACTTCTCCTCAAGCAGTTGTTGGAGCGCCTCTCGCGCCCGATGCACTCGCATCTTTA
>DASYVU010000173.1:0-3248 GCA_035936715.1 Gemmatimonadaceae bacterium | reverse complement strand
CGACGGTCGACGGAGTTCTCGCGGTGCTCGAGCTCGTTTCTGCCAATCCTCTTCGTCGTGGCCGCGTGCACGGCCCCCGCGCCGTCGTACACGAGCGGCGGCAACATGCAGTCAGGTCAGGCAGCTCAGGACCAGATCGCGCACGGCCGAGCGCTCGTGGTTAGTCACGCGTGCGGTGATTGCCATGGCGGCGGGTCGGATCCGGCGGCGTCCGGATGGCTCGATGGCGCTCGGAGTCCGGTTCTGGATGTTCAGTTTTTCAAGATCGGTCCCTTCACTACGCGCGCCAAGAATCTCACGCCCGACAACCAAACCGGGACGGGACGCTTCAGTGAGCGGCAGATATTCAACGCGCTGCGCTATGGATTGCGGCCGGAGGAGACGGCCGACGTCGAGATAACGTCGACGGTTCCCGGGCAGGGCAATTTTCCACTGCATCCGCACTACCTGGCGGTACCGATGCCCTGGCCATCGTGGCGTCACATGCCCGACCAGGATCTATGGGCGATCGCCGCTTACCTTAAGCGCGGGGTCAAACCGGTGAATCACAAGGTCGAGGACAGCGAGGGTCCGCCGGATTTCTGGGCGAGTGAGTACACCGTGGAGAAGATCGGGCCGCACCCGCCACGCCCATTCCCGACCGTGAACGAGAAGGGCGCTCCGGAAAAGTAACTGAGTGGCTATCGAACTTTCTTGTCGGAGTCTCCCCTGAGCGCCCTGACCAGGGCGCCACGCTCTCCCGGTCGTTCGTCGCCCCACAGTAACAGCAGTGCCAGAATACCATACGTCGGCAGGTGACCCACCAGCTCGCGCCAACCGAGAAACGGGAGCGTGAGGTTGAACGGCACGAGCGTCACCAAAATGACGAGCCTGACGAATGCCCCAGAGATGAGCATGAGACCGACCGTCAGTTCCACCGCGCCGGCGATCAATAGAAACTTTGTGTCGTCGATGCCGGTGAGGCCGATCGCCGGGAAAAAATTGAAATGATGCTCCGACAGGAAGGCGAGTCCCATCGGGATGTTCCAGATCTTCTCCGTGAACGCGACAACCGTCAATCCGATTCCGAGCGCGACTCGCAGCACCGGAACGGAGTACGGGATTAGCCGCGGTAATGGCTTGTGGAGTTTCTTGAGTGCCATGTCGAACGCGAGTGGCCCTCTTCCCGTCGCGAACAGAAAAAACGCGACGCCGAGGATCTCGGTGTGCTCGATCAGTCGAAGCGGCCCGAACACGATTACACCCGCGAGCCAAATGACGCCGAGCGCCACCGCGGCGGGACGCGTCAACGCGCCATAAATGAAGCTGAGGGCGATCGCGATCTCCGCCGCGCCCAGCAGTCCGGCGAGGAGATTCAGCGGCAGGACGAGATTCGGGATGAAGAGCTGCCCGCTGACTCCGCTCACGAGGAGCGTGACGCCCGTGTGGATGCCGATCACGAGCGGCACCCACATCAGAAGCTGCACGTAATTCTCCCAGGGCATGCCGAGCGCTAACGGACCGGGCACGATTGGGCGACGTCCGCGTGCTCGCCATAACACTACCGCGACGGCGGTGATGCCCACCGCGACGGCGACGGGAACCAGACTCTCAGGCGTGTTCCACCGGTCGAACTGCACGGGGAACCTCGCCTCGTCGGTGAACCAGCGCTCGTGCAGAATCACGATACGTTCAGCTCGCTTTCTACCTCGCCTCCGTCGAGGCGCTCTGCGCCTGTGGAATAACTCGGGCAGATGCTGGCCGAGTGGGGCCGTTGCCGGCGCGCGTCGTCTCAATGGCGAGAGCGATGTCGTCGAGGTCCTCCGCCGTCAGCGTCAGCGTCGCGGCGCCGATCCAGCCATCGACCTGCTCCGCCGATCTTGCGCCGACGATCGCTCCGGTGACGCCCGGCCACGCCAGCGTCCAGGCGATCGCGATCGATGACACCGTTGTATTGTGCCGACGGGCGATCGGGACGAGCGCGTCGCGGAGCGCGAGGTTTCGCTCGAGGTTGGGGGTCTGGAAATTCGACGAACGCGGACGCCAGTCGTCAGGCGCCATCTTCTTCACCCGCTCCGCGGAGAATGAATCGGTGAGAATTCCCGTCTGCATCGGGCTGTAAACGATCACGCCTGTGCGATTGGCGCGGCACCACGGAATCTCCAACGCGGCGGCCTGACGCCTGATGAGTGAGAAGGGCGGCTGCAGCGAGTCGACGTGCTTGATCGTGTCGATCTTCCGGAGCAGCGACACATCGAAGTTGGAGACGCCGATCGCGCGCACCTTTCCCTCTTCCTGGAGCTGGACCATCATCCGCCACGATTCCTCGGGCGGAGTCCCCGTGTCTTCGTCCGGCCGGTGGAACTGATACAGATCGATCCGTTCGACGCCGAGCCGGCGGAGTGATGCCTCGCACTCCCGGCGGATGGATGCAGGGCTCAGGATGCGTCGTGCATCCTTCATCGGCTCTTTCGGGTCCCACACCAGTCCGCATTTGGTGAACACATAGGGCCGGTCCGCTCCTGTCACCTTCTTGAGCAACCGACCGACGACTTCTTCCGAGTGACCGAGCCCGTAAACCGCAGCGGTGTCGATCCAGTTGACGCCGAGCTCGAGCGCATGAGTCATCGCGGCCATCGACTGTTCATCGTCCTGAGGTCCCCACCCATATGCCCAGCCGCCTCCACCGGTTGCCCACGAGCCGAATCCGACGCGGGTGATGTTGATGTCCGTCGTACCGAGCTGGCGTGTGGGGAGTTTGGGCGGCATGGGAGAGGACTCCTGAGTCTGGTAGCGGGCGATCAGAGTGCATCTCACCTGCCATAGTTGTGCCTGCAAGTACTAGATGCGGCGCACCTGTGCCATAGTTATGCCTGCACCCACTATACAGGCGGCGAAGCTGCGTAGACTATTTAGGTGTGATCGAGACCGAATCGGAAAGCGAAAACGGAGATCTGGCCGCGGCTGGACCTCGACGACTGGTCGGCCACGCAGATGACTCTCCACCGGTGGACGCAGATCGTCGGCAAAACGCGGCTGGCGCTCTCGCCCGTGCAGAATCATTGGTGGCACGTCGCTCTCTACGTGACAGCTCGTGGGCTGACGACCTCACCGATCCCCAGCGGCCGTGCGGCGTTCGAGGCGGAGTTCGACTTCATCGATCACACTTTGCTGATTCGAACGAGCGAAGGCGAGACGGGCGTTGTCCCGCTCGTAGCGCGTACCGTTGCTGACTTCTACGCCGACTACATGTCGGTCCTGCGCTCGCT
>DASYVU010000172.1:0-2844 GCA_035936715.1 Gemmatimonadaceae bacterium | reverse complement strand
ACACGAAGGCGTCGCAGGAGCTGACCCTGTGCACGAGCCGGATTCCAACTGATTGGCCGGACGAACAGTAGAAGCCACAGACAAGGAGCCTGGTGTGGTCGAGTACGCAAGCAAGGAACCGAGCGCGTTCGCGGAGATGCTAGGCGGCCTGATCGACGCCAATGTGATGGCGCGTCCGGAGAAGAAGCGGGACTTCGACACCCTGGTCGCGCGGGTCGGAATCTGGGTCACCGACATTGACGAAGGCGTGACCCTCGCCTTCGATGCCGGCAAGCTGACGGTCTACAACGGACTCGAGCCGAGGCGCACGATCACGATCCGTGCGGAAGCGGAAACGGTCATGAGCCTCAGCAACTTGAAGATCGGGCCCTTCGGCCTGCCCGTGTACTACGACGAGGTCGGCAGGGGGGTTGCGGCCAAGCTCATGCGAGGCAAGCTGAAGATCGATGGGCTACTTTCAAACGTCGCGACACTCAACCGGGTGACCCGGATCTTCTCCGTCCGGTGACAGAGCTCGCCGTCATCGGCGCGGGCAGCATGGGCGCCCAGATCGCCCAGCAAGCGGCGCTGCACGGCATCGACGTGCGGCTCCACGACAAGAGTGCAGAGCAGCTCAAGAAGGCGCTGGAGTCGAACCGCGGACATGTGATGCGCCGGGTCGAGAAGGGCAGGCTCGATCAGTCCGACGCTGAACTTGCAGTGTCCCGCGTACGCACGACCACCGACCTCGCGGAAGCGGTGGCCAGCACCGATTTCGTCATCGAGGCGGTCTTCGAGGACCTGCAGCTGAAGCGGGCGGTGTTCGCCGAGCTCGACCGTGCGGCCCCGCCTGAAACCGTGCTCGCCAGCAACTCGTCCACTATGGGCATCAGCAAGATCGCGGACGCGACGTCACGGCCTGAGCGATGCGTGAACGTGCACTTCTTCTATCCGGTGCTCGTGATGGACCTTGTCGAAGTGGTGCGCGGCCCGCGGACGTCCGACGACACCGTGGAGCGCGCGATGGCGATGGTGCGCGAGATGGGGCGGACGGCGGTGCTCGTCAACAAAGAGATCGACGGGTTCATCGTCAACCGCATCCTCCACGCTGCGACGCAGGAGGCCTACCGCCTGCTCGACGCCGGAATCGCGAGCTTCCAGGACATCGACATTGCCGTCGAGAAGGGGCTCAACTGGCCGATGGGTCCGTTTCGCCTTGGAGACTTCAGCGGCCTGGACGTCACCTACAACGCGAGGCTGCACATGTACAAGACGACCGGAGATGAGCGGTTCCGCCCGTCTCCTCAGCTGGAGGCGAAGGTCAAAGCAGGGAAGCTCGGCCGGAAGACAGGAGAAGGCTGGTATTCCTATTGAGCATGCCCATCCGGATTCATCACGTAGGGGTGGCGGTCACCGACCTCGATGAATCGATCCACCTTTACCGAAGCGCTTTTGGCGCGGAGCTCGTGCATCGCGCTACCAATGAAAAGGAAGGGCTCGAAGCGGCCTTCCTGCGTGTGGGCGACGGGGAGGTCGAACTGATGTCCCCGTTGCGTGAGGATTCTCCGATCGGAAAGTTCATGGCCAAGCGCGGACCTGGATTTCACCACGTCGCGTACGGAGTCAGCGACATCGAAGGCGCGCTCGCCGAAGCGCGCGCCGCGGGCCTCGAGCTGATCGACCACGAGCCGCGCATGGGCATGCACGGCACACGCATCGCGTTCCTGCACCCGAAGAGCGTGGGCGGCGTGCTCACCGAGTTGGTCGAAATTTGAAAGCCCCACGAACTCGGGGCCCCCAAATGAGCGAAGTGCAAAACGACAGTGGCCTTCCGCTGAAGCCGGTGTACTCGGTCGAGGACCGGCGCGCCGAGGAGCCGTTGCCCGGCGACTTTCCATTCACGCGCGGCATTCACAAGGACATGTACCGGGGCCGCCTGTGGACGATGCGGCAGTACGCCGGGTTTGGCACCGCGGCCGAGTCGAACAAGCGATATCAGTTCTTGCTCAAACAGGGTCAGACCGGGCTCTCGGTCGCTTTTGACCTGCCGACGCAGATCGGCTACGACTCAGATCATCCGATGGCGAATGGCGAGGTCGGGAAGGTGGGGGTGGCGATCGATTCGCTCGAGGACATGGAGGTTCTCTTCAAGGGCATTCCCCTAGACCAGGTGTCGACCTCGATGACCATCAACGCGACAGCATCGATGCTGCTGCTGCTCTATCAACTCGTCGCCGAGAAGCAAGGCTGTTCACCGGAAAAGATCACGGGCACCGTGCAGAACGACATCCTCAAGGAGTACGCAGCTCGAGGGACGTACATCTTTCCGCCAAGGCCATCGATGCGCTTGATCACCGACCTCTTTGTTTACTGCGGGCGCAATCTCCCGAGCTGGAACACGATCTCCATCTCCGGGTATCACATCAGGGAGGCGGGCTCGACTGCGGCGGAGGAGGTCGCGTTCACGCTCAGTCACGCGATCGCGTACGTCGAGGCCGCGCGGGTTGCGGGGCTCTCGGTCGACGACTTTGCTCCGCATCTCTCATTTTTCTTCGCTTCGCACATGGACTTTTTCGAGGAAGTGGCGAAGTTCCGTGCCGCCAGGCGCATGTGGGCGCGCATCATGCGTGATCGCTTCCACGCCGTCGACGAGCGGTCTTTGGCCCTTCGCTTCCACACCCAGACCGGCGGCGTCACGCTGACGGCGCAGCAGCCGCTGAACAACGTCGTGCGCACGACGCTCGAGGCGATGAGCGCGGTGCTGGGAGGCACGCAGTCACTCCACACCAACGGTTACGACGAGGCGCTCGGCCTTCCTTCGCAGAGCGCAGCGGAACTTGCCCTTCGAACGCAACAGCTGATCGG
>DASYVU010000171.1:0-3064 GCA_035936715.1 Gemmatimonadaceae bacterium | reverse complement strand
GGGTTGCCGCGAGCAGCAGCAAGGCCACCACCGCGATTACTGCGATGAGGCGGGCCACCCAGCTACGCATTAGAAGGCTTCGCCGATGGACAGGTGAAGGACCATCCGGCCGAGGACGCCGTGCCCGTTGGTTGGTGAGTAGATGCGGCGCTGCTGTAAGGTGACGAGCGTCTTCTGGCCATTTACGATGTTCTCGGTTACAACCGGCAGGGACTCGGTAGCCCCGGGATTGAAGCCTATATCGGCACGAATGGGGCCTACAGGTGAGCGGTACCGGAACCCGAATCCGGGGGTTACGGCCGCTCTTTTCCTGGGCAGACTGGGATTTGTCCTCTGGCTGACCATTCCAGCGTCGACGAATACCGCCCCAATAAGCTCCTGCCACACCGGAAACCGGGCCTCAACGCTGCCCTCGACCACGAAATTTCCGCCCAGTGGCCGCGGCTCGAAATCGCGATCCTTGAGGGCGCCGGCGTTGGGATTGCACGTGGTAACATCGGTTCTCGAAGTGCAGGCCACGTTCAAGGAGTCCTGCGACTGAAGCGCTGTGATGGGGATGGTGAGAACGCGCGGTCCGAGCTGATTCTCGCCGAATCCGCGCACTGAGTGTGAGCCGCCGGCGTAAAATCTCTTTCGGGGATGCAGGACTCCGCCGCCGACCGATGTGGCGATACCAACCGCCTGGGTCGTGCTCCCGAGCGAATTCACCCAGCCAATTCTGGCGTGCGCGCCGATCGCACCGCGTCTTCTCACCGGCATGAAAGCAGCGCCGTCGGCCGTCGCGCGGTTGTAGCGGAAATCCGAGATGGTGAACGAGGACGCGTGCTCCACATTTCCGTAGGCGCGGAACCCGGTAGTCGGCGAGAAAGGGTCGTTGGTGCGATCGATCGTCGAGGAGATTGAGAAGGGAGAGAGCTTCAGATTTCCGCGCAGTGCCTCGAGAGTCGGAAGATCACAGACTCCGTAGTTGATGCAGAAGTAGACATCGCCCGCATCGACCTTGCTGATCTCGAAGCGATAGTTGGCGCTCGTCGGCGCCCGCTCCGCGAATTCGCGCGTGAAGGTGAGACTCGTCCCGTAACCGTAATCGATGTAAATACCCGGAGCGCTACGCCGGTGGGAGAACAGGCTCAGCGCGAGCTCGTTGTGCGGAGAGCCGAACCATGGCTCCCTCAGATCGATGCTCGCGTTGTAGGTGGGAGCGAAATAACGCGCGAGGCTGCTGGTGGGCGCCACCGAAGCGTTGTGGAAAATGCCGCGCCCGTTGAGCGAGCTGGCGAGCAGGTTTCCAACCGCGCCCTGTATGTCCAGCCTCCGCGCGGCGCCGAGAAAGTTGTAATTAGTGAACCGGCCCTCGACCTGAAAGAAATCGACGGTGTTGAATCCTGCGCTCAGGCGCGCTTCTCGGGGCGGCGCTTCCTGCACCGTGACGACGATCACCTTCGCCGAATCGGGCGTCGCGATGTCGATCGGGGGCCTTGGCTCTATCGCTGCGCGTCGGAAGAGATTCGACTCGTAGAGCGCTCTCTGGCTCCGCAGCATCTCCTTGCGCTGGAAGATGTCCCCGATGTGGAAGGTGAGAGACTTCCTGATCGTGCGGTCGTTCACGCCCTCGTTGCCATTGATGACGATGTCTTCGACCGTGGTCTTGTACTTCGGATTGAGAGTGAAGCTCACCTCCGCAGAGTGCGCTGCGCTGTCCACGACGATCGTCGTGTCCACCTCGGCGTCGGCGTATCCCTTGTCGAACAGGCCTGTCTGGAGAAAGAAGCGAGACGAATCCACCCTGATCAGGTTGAGCGGTCCACCTTTGCCGATCGCGAGGCTCCTGTTGATCTCACGTTGCGACAGCAGCGGCGTTGCCTGATTTACCACGACGTTTGAGACGAGAATAGGCGGCCCTTCCTTGATCAAGAAAGTGACGCCCACATTGTTGGGACCCCGCGGTACTACGGCGGTGTCGACTTCCGTCTCGCGGTAGCCGCGCTTCCAGTAGAAGATCCGGATGCGAAGCACATCGCGCTCGAGCTCCTTGTGGTCGAGATACTTTCTCGTGTAGAAGTAATGCGACTTGCTGATCAAGCAGAACGGCTTGAGGATGAAGCTGTTGCAGTACGAAGCCGTGGTGTAGATGCTCTGAACCAGATCTGCCCGCTTCATCGCGTTCACACCCTTGAGCGTGAGGTTCACTACTTCGGGATGGCTGGGTCCCGTGGCTACGGATTGCTGGGAAGTGAGCGCTGCCGGTGCGAGAAAAAGGGCGCCAGCGAGCAATGCGGAGACGCGCGCCCGCATGGAGCGGGACTGTCTATAGGCCTTCCAGCAGCGCGTCGTTGCCTGGGGTGGCAGCGATACGCTTGATGAGCCACTCCATCGCCGAACTGGATGGCATTTGCTGAAGACCGCGTCTGAGTGTGTAGACATGCTCTAGCTGATCAGGACGGAAGAGCTTGTCTTCACGACGCGTGCCGCTGGTCGAGACGTCGATTGCGGGGAAGATTCGCTTCTCGGAAAGCGAGCGATCGAGCTTGATCTCGCAGTTTCCGGTGCCCTTGAACTCCTCGAAGATGACGTCGTCCATGCGGGATCCGGTCTCCACGAGCGCGGTCGCAATGATCGTGAGCGACCCGCCTCCGTGCTCCGGAGCCACCGAGCGCGCGGATCCGAAGAAGGCTTTAGGCTTGGCCATCGCGGATGAATCGAGCCCGCCGGAGAGCGTGCGGCCTGTGCCGCGCTCCACGGTGTTGTAGGCTCGCGCCATGCGTGTAATCGAATCCAATACGATGACGACATCCTTGCCTAACTCCACTAGTCGGCGAGCCCGTTCGAGCACCATTTCGGTGACATCTGTGTGGCGAACCGCGGGCATGTCGAAGCTGGAGGCAACAACCTCGCCATAGCCCCAGGTGATCATCTCGCTGACTTCCTCGGGACGCTCGTCCACGAGCAGAACGAGGAGAACGGCCTGCGGATGATTGATCGCCACGCCCTCGACGATCGCCTGGAGGAGCATTGTTTTGCCCGCGCGGGCGGGGGCCACGATGAGCGCGCGCTGGCCGTATCC
>DASYVU010000170.1:0-19924 GCA_035936715.1 Gemmatimonadaceae bacterium | reverse complement strand
TCATATCCAGTCTCACTCGTCCCAGGTTGGCGTCAGACGTGACGATCGTGACGAGTACGACGTCGCGGGCGCCCACGACGCAGATTTGTCCCCGCTCGGCCTCGAGGCGCATGAACGCCGGAGTGCCAAGGCGGGCAGCATCCGATGCGCGCGTTACTTTGGAGTAAAGATAGGCCGCGAGCGCGGCCGTATGCTTGCGCGAATCCGCGCCGCCGCTTGCAGCTCCTTTCATGGGACTCGTCTCGACGATCAATCCGTCGGACGCGCCTACGATCATCGCCGCCACTACGCCCGGCAGATGCGAGAGCGTCGTCACGATTTCCGCAAAGGCGCCTTTCATGCGCGCCCCTGCATCCAGTTGATCGCCAGCGCCACCGAGCGCGTCAGCACGCGACGAACCAGCCCCAGCGGCACCGCAGACGAGGATGCAAGGAGCACTACGCTATCCTGCGGCGCAGGAGCGAGCGCAATCGTCGCCGCATCGGTCTCAACCACCACCGCGATCCACGCGCCGAGGGACAGAAGCCGCATCGAGCGCGAAACTTCCCTGCTCACGCCGCTCAACGCCGATCCGATCTCGGCGGAGATGTCCCGCCCGCGATCGTCAACATAGCTGCCGGCGAGCGGGACACCAGCCGCATCGAGCAGCAATGCCGTCTGCTCGGCCTCGCCGATCGCAGTCGCGAAGAGAGCGCGCGCCGACTCAGCCACGCTTCGCTCCGTCGTCGTGCGGCGTGATCTCGATCAGGCCCGTGCTCAGCATGCCGTAGATGATCTTGGCGACTTCGAACTCTGGCAGCACCAGACGCTTTCCTATCTCGTGCAGATTCCTTTCTCCGTCGATCACCGACAGCACTTCCCACTCGCGGGGGAGCAGATCGATGAAAGACTCCGGCCCGTCATCGAGGGGGGCTAGGCGTGGAAGAACGCGCGCGTCGGGGATCTTGTCGGCCATCCGCGACCATTCGTCGATGCGGCGCGCGCCTTCCATCAGCAGCGACTCCGTACTCACGCGCACAGCGATGTCCTTCCGAATGGGCCGCGGGGGCTCTTCGGAGAAGGAAAAGAATCCTTCCGACCACGACATGAGATCGAATACGACGGTTTCGATCTGCTGCCGCATGAACCGGTCGATGTCCCGCGGAGTCACAATTCCGTGAGCGACGAGAATCTCACCGACTCGACGCTTGTCGCCCGCGCGCTGCATGGCGGTGGCGCGCGCAAGATCAGCGGCTGTAGCCTTCCCCGAGCGCTCGAGAATCGTGCCGAGCAGGTGCGGGTTGCTCTTCATAGTCGCTGCGACGATGGTGCCCGCGTCGAAGTAGACACTCCCTTCGTTGTTTCGTTCGGGAGAGGTTATGCGGAGCGTTCCGGTCTTCCTGCTCAGATCGAGAAGCTGGAAGACGTCGTGAATGCCGAGCTCGCGGAGCGGTCCTTCGATGGCCATTAGCGCCGCCCTCTCTGCATGAGCTTGTGGTAGCGCAGGGCTTCGGAGTGATTTGGATCGAACCGCAGCACGCGCTCGAACGCGTTCAGCGCGTCGCTCTCTCGCGCCAGGTCGATGAGGATCTCTCCCAACGCGATCAGTGCGGCGAAATGGTAAACATCCCGCCGGACAAGCGCGACGACGCGCGGCAGCGCACTGCGGGAGCGACCGGTGCGCCGGTACGGTCCAACGAGCTCCACCACTGCGGCATCGTGGTTCGGCGCAGTGACGAGCACCGATTCCAGCTCCCGGATAGCACCGGTATCGTCGCCGGCTTTGGCGAGCAATCTTCCGAGCGCGACACGCGTCTCCACCTGGCGCTCGTCGATCGCGAGACTGCCCCGATAAGCGCCGATCGCCTCGCTGGAATCACCGAGCGCAGCATAGAGATCGCCAACGCGCTTAAGAACGTTCGCATTGCGGCCTTCGCTCCTCTGTAGTGAGACCAGAATCTCCCGCGCTCCCGGTTTGTCGAGCGATGCGACACGTGCCTCGGCCGCGAGGAGAAGCAGATTCACATCGGTGCTTCCCGCCTCGACGAGAGCTTCCGCGTACGGCCGTGCCTCCTCGGCGCGCCCCAGGGCCAGCAGCGAGCGCGCCGTTCCCTGCCGGGCGAAGGGGTTCGTTTCTTCCATGTCGAGCGCGCGACGGTATCGCTCGAGTGCTTCTCCATGGAGGCCTTGAGCGGCGAATCCGTCGCCCGACAGGACGAGCCCGACGATCTTGTCGCCACCGCGGGCCAGTACCCGCGCGATCTCGCCCTGTGCGCGGTCGTACAGACCCTTGGTGATGAAATCGCGCGCGAGCGTGAAGCCCGCCATCGGATCTTCCGTGGCCGGCTCGGCCCGCGCCGGTTTCACCGCGAACAGCTCCTCGATGATCGCCGGATCAAAGTGGAAGTCTTCGACGTGGTCGACCGATTCGTCCGTCTCGGTGATAGGGGGCGCGACGGTGAGCCGGATCTCTTCGTGCGGAAGCTCTATCGCGAGCTCGAGCTTCTGGGGCGTATACATCGGATCGAGCGACAGCGCGCGCTTGGTCTCCCTCAGCGCCGAGCTGAAATCGCCGAGGTTTGAGAGCGTGAAGCTCAGATTGTAGTGCGCTTCCGCGAAATCTGGGTTCGCCTGAATGGCGCGCGCGAACGCATTTCGCGCGTCAGAGTATTTCTCCAGCTCCACGAGTATGAGCCCGATCCCGTTCCAGGCCACCGGATGCTCGGGCGCGGAGCTCAGTACCTGGCGGTACGCTTCGAGCGACAGATCGATGTGTTTTCGCCGGAACAAGGCGAGTGCGAGATTCAGCCGCGCCTCGACCGGGGGCGAGGGGGCCTGGAGCGCCCGCCGGAATGTGTTGATCGCATTCTTGGTATCGCTCTTGTGCCAGATGAGAACGCCAATGTTGTTGTGCGCGAACGGATAGCTCGAATCGATCTCCAGGGCGCGATTGTAGCTCTCCTCCGCTTCGCTGTGCCTGCCCTCGAGCTGGAGCGCTACGCCGCGACCGTTCCAGGTCTTGGCTGTCGGAGAGAATTCGCGCGCGAACCTGTCGGCGGTCGCTATCGCCGCGCCAGTGTCGCGCTGGAGGAGATAAAGCTCGAGCATTGCCTGCAGCACTTCCGCGTTTGCTTCTCCGCCCTCAATGGCTTTCTCGTATTCCTTGAGCGCCTCCTGGAAATACCCCTTCTGGCGCAACGCGCGGCCAAGCGTGATGTGCGCGCCGGCGGGAGTTCTCTGCTGGTGACTCGGTGTGACTTCGTGGCGATAGGTCTGAAGAGAGAGATTCGCCTGAGCGCGCACGAGCGTAGGGTTCAGCATGACCGCGCGCCGGTTCGCTTCGGCGGCCTCCTCGCTGCGTCCAAGATCGCCGAGTATGAATCCGATCAGGTAAAGCGCGTCGGGATTCTCCGGATTCAGCTCGATGGAGCGGCGCACGGACCTCATCGCTTCCTCGTGCAATCCTCGATTGTAGAGAGTCTCGGCAAGCAGGAAATGCAGAACGGAGCTGTCGGCATCGAGGTCGATCGCGCGCTGAAAGAGTGCGTGCGCCCTCTCGAGCCTGCCAGCGGTCTTTTCCGCTATTCCGCTCTGTACGAGTGCCTCGAGGTCATCGGGATTCGCTCGCAGCCGTTCCTCGAGATCGTGCAGGCGCCGCTGGAGAATCCCGCTTTCCCCGTAGGCGATCTCCAGATTTCTCCGCGCCACGCCCATCCGCTCGTCCAGCGCTAGTGCGCGCGAGAACGCGACGATCGCCTCGTCCGTCAGTCCCTTTCGGAAATACAGGACTCCGAGGTTGTTGTACGCGCCCGCGTCCGACGGATCGATTCGGCGCGCGAACGACCGCAGGATGTCGATCTCACCGCCATGCGCGGCTGCCGGTGGGCGGGCAGTTGCCGCTGGGGTCATCGGGTCAGTCTACGCGAACCGCGCGGAAGATTGCGTCGAAGGCGCTCTGATCAGGGACAAGCAGGAAGAATCCGTGCAGACTCTCCACCGGCTCCTCAAGAAAGAACTCGGTCTCCACACAAAGGATCGGCGAATCGGTGCGCGGTGCATGATCGCCAAGCGTGCGAAGCGCGTGGGCCGGGTCACCCGTCGACAATGACGGGGGAGACAGCATGAGGGCCATTCGCAGAAACTCGCTCAGCGCCGTCAGATACGCGCCTGCGAGAATATTCCCCGCTTCCTTGAGCGCCGATTGCTCGAGCTTTCCGAGACTCTGCGATGTTCCGCGCTTGCGCCGCAGTATCCGTTCGGCCAGGCGAAGCCCGGCAGGAATGGCCAGAAGAAATACCGTCTGTCCGCCGATGTCGCCCGACATCGTCATCTGGACGGCGACAATCTCGACCTCCGGTGCGATCTCGGGCACGAAGTCGCCAGGAGGGACGATGTTGACCATCGGCACGCTGATCATGATGCGCGTGCCTGTCAGCGTAGATAGGGCCGTGGCGGCGTGTCCGGCGCCTATGTTGGCGACCTCGCGCAGCGCGTCCAGCCGGGCGCTGCTCATCAGCGTCGTTCCACCATCGGTCGATTGTGCGTCGCGGCGACTTGTCATTTCAGAGGAGAGTGGAGGCGTCGACTATGAGGGCGGGGGCACCATCGCCAAGAATGGTGGCACCGCTAAAGAGAGTTCTGCTGCCGTTCACGCCGTCGAACTGCTTCACGACGATTTCCTGTTGTCCGATGAATTCATCGACGATGAGCGCGGCACGGCGGTCGGCAAGCTCGACCAGCACGACCTGACCGCCCGTCTTGTTCGACGCGGCGAGGCCGACCCTCTCGCGGAGCCAGATCGCGGGAAACACGTCGTCGCGAATGGCGACAACCTCCCGTCCCTTGACCTCCTGCAACATGGGCTGCGACAACGCGAAAGTCTCGAGGACGTGGGTGAGTGGGATCGCGTAAACTTCCTTGTCCACGCGTGCAATGAGAGCGCGGGTGATGGCCAGCGTGAGCGGCAGACGCATGCTCACATTCGTGCCGAGCCCGGAGTCGGTGTGCACTTCGAGCGAGCCGCCCAGCGCGCGAACCTTGTTGGCGACGATGTCGAAGCCCACGCCGCGGCCGGAGATGTCGGTCACCTTGTCTGCCGTGGAGAACCCCGGGCGCGATATGATGCGCACCAACTCGTCTTCGGACAGTTTCGTGGTGTCGGCGTCGATGATGCCGAGCTTCTTCGCGCGCGGCAGCACCTTCGCTTGATCGATCCCCCGACCGTCGTCGGTGACGCGAATGAGGACAGTCGCGCGATCCCGTTCAGCGGTGAGCGTCAGCGTGGCTGTAGGCGGCTTGCCGGCTTTCTTTCGCTCGGCCGGTGTTTCGATCCCGTGATCGAGCGAGTTGCGCAGCAGGTGCAGCACCGGTTCTCCCATCTCATCGAGCATGGAGCGGTCGAGCTCGATCTCTTTTCCTTCGATCTTGAACTCGACTTCCTTGCCGAGTGAGCGGGCGGTGTCGCGGACGACGCGCGGAAAACGGTCGAACACCTGCCACACCGGCACCATCCGACTATTCATGATCTCGTTCTGAAGCGTCGCGACGATCTGAGAGGTACGCAGGGTGGCTTCGAGGAGGGCTTCGTCGCCGATGCGTTCCGCTATCTGGGCGATGCGATCACGAGCGATCACGAGTTCTCCCATCAGGTTCATCAGCGCGTCGAGTCGACGGGCATCGATGCGAATATGGCGAGCCGCTTTCGCAACCGGCGCCTTTGCCTCTTCCTCATTCTTCGCCACCGCCATGATGGCGAACTCAGTCGTGAAGGTCTGCGGAAGCTCCTCGCTCGAAGCAGCCCTAATGCGCGCGAGGACCTCCGTCGCGTCGAGCTGCGTCGGAGTCGCGGCGGTCGCCAGGTCTACCGCCTCCTCCAGTGCATCTACCCCGGCGAAGAGAGTGTCCATGATCACCGCCGTCACGTTCAATGAGCCGGTTCTCAGGCGGTCAAGCAAGGTTTCCAGCTCGTGGGAAAGCTCGCTGACAGCCGTATAACCCATTGCCCCGCCCATTCCCTTCATCGTGTGCACCGCGCGAAAAAGGCGGTCGATGGCCGTAATGCTCCCACCACGCTCAAGCTCGACGAGTGCGTTATTTATTTCCGAAAGATTCTCACGACTCTCGGAAAGAAAGAGCTTGGCGTAGCGGCCTGTATCCATCAGGCAAGCACCCGTTGAACCGCTTCCAGTACGCGACTCGGCTGGAACGGCTTGACCACGAAATCGCGTGCTCCGGCCTGCAGCGCTTCCTGGACGAGAGCCTGCTGCCCCATCGCGCTGCACATGAGAATTCGCGCCGAGGGATCCAGCTGGGTGATCTGCTTCACGGCCTCGATGCCGCCCATCTCGGGCATGATGATGTCCATCGTCACCAGATCCGGCTTGAGCTGCTGGTACTTCTCGACTGCCTGCTTTCCGTTTTCTGCTTCGCCGACAACCGTGAAGCCCGCCTGCGACAGAATATCGCTGACCATTGTCCGCATGAATACCGCGTCGTCACAAACCAGCACAGTACTGCTCACCCTACCTCCCTTGTCCGATGACTTTCTGAACCAACGCCTTGATGTCCAGTACCATGACCCTTTTCGCCTCGATCTCTACGACTCCAGTGACTATACCTTCCCCAATCGATTCCGGCGCGTCCGCGCTCGCGAATTGGTCTATCGGGACGTCGTGGATGTCGCGAACGTCGTCTACGCCGAGTCCGACCAGCCGCTCGAAATAATCGGCGAGCAGGATCAACCCACTTATTTTCGCGCACGGTGGTTTCCCGAGCACGATTCCCCCGTCGATCACGGTCACGATCGTTCCGCGAAGGTTGATCAGCCCGCACACGGTGTCCGGGGCGCCGGGGAGCCTCGTCGTCCGCTGTGTGGGGACGATCTCGCGGAACGACTCCATGTCGCAGGCGAATACGCTGCCACCGACCTCGAACGCCAGCAGGCGGCGCGTCGGGATCCGTGGCACTTCCTCGACCGTCTGTTCCGGCGGAATCGTTACGGACTCACTCATAGAATCGAAACGACGTCAGGGGGTCCTCGCCGGGAGGAAGGGCGTGCTCGCCCGACATCACGGCAAGCGCGTGCGCGAGGTCCTCCGGAAGGGGGGAGCGGAAATCGAGCGATTTGCCGGTCACGGGATGATTGAACGCGAGCCACGCCGCGTGGAGGAAGTGCCGCTTGGGAGGAAGTCCGGCCACACGACGTCCTCCGCCTCCGCCATAAACGTCGTCGCCCATGACAGGATGGCCGATAGACGCGAGATGAACGCGGATTTGGTGAGTCCGTCCGGAATGGAGATGCGCACGAAGAAGGTCCCCCGCGTCGAACCGGGCAAGGCGTATGAGGTCGGTCTTGGCCGGCCGACCCTTATTGACGATTGCCATGCGCTTCCGGTCTCGCGGATCCCGGGCAATTGGCTTGTCGATCGTAAGGGCATCGCCGGTGATATGGCCCCACGTCATCACCGCATACCGCCGCACCACGCGCCGGGCAGCTATCGCCGCGCTCAAAAGCCGGTGCGCGCGGTCAGTTTTTGCCACCACGAGGAGGCCCGATGTCTCCTTGTCGAGACGATGCACCATTCCAGCGCGCTCTGGCTCTCCCTCACTCGACAATGCCCCGCCCCGCCCGAGGAGAGCGTTTACGAGGGTCCCGCTCCAGTTGCCGGGGGCTGGGTGGACGACCATCCCGGCAGGCTTGTCGACCACGAGCAGCGCTTCGTCTTCGTAGACGATCGCGACCGGAATGTTCTCCCCGGCGATCGTCCGCTTCTCCACCTTCGGGACCTCGACGCGCACTACGTCCCCTGCCACGGTCCGATAGCTCGCCCGTTGTGGCCGCCCGCTCACCAGGACGTGCCCCTGTGCGATCAGAGTCGCCGCCTGGGTGCGCGACAGCTCGGCCTTCTGGGCAATAAAGAGATCGAGGCGGACATCGCTGTCCGCCTCGACTGGAAACTCTCTGATTTCGCTCAGGCCTAAATCTCGGTTGGCGTATCCGATACAGAAACCGGGGCGACCACGGCTGCCGGCGATCGCTCTTCTCCCCATAACACCCACGCCAGAAGAAAGGCCCCAACACTGACCGCCATGTCCGCGACGTTGAAGGTCGGCCAGCGGACGTCTCCTACGCCGACATCGATGAAGTCGACCACGCCTATCGCCGACCGAACGCGATCGATGAGATTGCCCACCGCCCCCCCGCACACCAGTCCAAGGGCGAGCGTGCGCAGAAAATCACTCTGACGCGTCGCCTGGTATAGACGGCCGAGAATTATCAGCGCCCCCGCCGTGAGGGCCATGAAGATCCAGCGGGAGTAGATCCCGAGATTCAGGCCGAACGCGGCGCCTGGATTGTACACGAGCGTCAACCGGATGTGGTTACCGATTATCTCGTGCGGTATGTGCTGCGGGGACAGGTTAGCCGCAGCCATCAGCTTAGTTACCAGGTCCAGCGCGACGACGAGTACCAAAGTGCCCCAGAAGAGGGGCGGATTAGGCTTGGCGCTTTCCATCTTCTTCGCGCTGCTTGCACTCGATGCAAAATCTGGCGTGCGGCAGTGCGTCGAGACGCTCGAAGCTGATCTCGCGCCCGCAATTGTGGCACTTGCCAAACTGCTCGGGATTGCGATAAAGCCGGCGGAGCGCTTCGTCAATGTGCCAGAGGAAACGGCCTTCCTGACTCGCGAAGAGAAACGCTTTTTCGCGCTCCATCGCATCGGTGCCCTGGTCGGCCATATGGAAGGAGTACGCGCTCAGATCGCCGTCCGCACCCTGCGGAGTCGATCCGAAAGTCTCGTCGTAGTGACCCAGCTCCTTGAGGACGCGCTTACGCTCTTCGAGCAGACGCTTCTCAAAATGCAGGAGGCTCTTTTTTGGCATCGCCTTCGGTTTTTTGCTGCTAGCTGCTGTTGCCATTTCTAACCAACCCTCTCCAAGGCGACTTCAACGCTCTGCCCATCAAGGTCGAACGCGTGCGTCGCGTGTGTTCCTTCGATTTTATCGCCGATCGAGACGCGCACGGCGAGAACTTCCTCGGCAATCCATTTCTGGAACGCCTTCATTGCTTCCTGAATCTCCGCACCCGCCCCAACAAAAAGCGTGATGCGATCACTCACTGCGAAACCCAATTCCTTCCTCAGCTTCTGAACCCTGCTCACCAACTCGCGCGCCAGTCCCTCGAGCCGAAGCTCACGCGTGACAACCGGATCGAGCGCGGCAAAATATCCACCTTCCTCCTTCACCACCAACTCGCCCGAAGCTCGACGAACGACCGTCAGGTCTTCCGCACTCAGCTCGCGAGACTCGTTTTCCACCGAAACGTACAACGGCTTCCCCGCCTCGAACTCCCTCAGCGCTTCGCTGCTGAGAGCCTGGACCGCTTCGCTGGCGAGAGGCGTGTTCTTGCCGAACTTCTTACCCAGCGAACGGAAATTCGGCTTAGCCTCTAAAGTTACTAGATCGTCGGCGCTGGAGATGAACTCCACCTTCTTAATGTTCAGCTCGGCTGCCAGCAGTGGGCTAAGGCCCTCGAGCATTCCCTCCGCCCGTGCTTCGGCGCCCCGGAATACGACCCCTGGCAAAGGCACGACACATACCATCCGGCCAAGCGGCTGGCGCACCTTTACTCCCGCTTCCTCCCGGGCTGCGCGGCCCAGCGTAGCCAGCGTCCGGATGTGCGACATTGCCCGCTCGAGGTCGACGTCGATAGCGCCGGGGTGCGGTCGGGTGTAAGGCGCGAGGTGCACCGAGCCTACGGTGAGCTCCCGGTGCACCCAGTCAGTGATAAATGGGGCGAATGGCGCCAGCAATCTGCAGGTGATAGTGAGCACCTCGTGCAGGGTAGCAAACGCCGCGCGATTGTCCTGTTCGTCGACGTCGTAGAAGCGGTGCCGGCTCTGGCGGACGTACCACTTCGAGACATCCTCGTCGAAGAAAGTCATGACCGCCTTTGCGGCGTTGGTCGCTTCGTAGCGGCCGAGCAGGTCGTCGGCCTCGCGCTCCACGGTAGCGAGCCGTGAAAGCACCCAGCGGTCCAGCAGAGGGCGGTCGGGGGGAGCGGGATCCTTTTCCGTTGGCCGCCACCCGAAATTCGCATATTCGGCGAAAATTCCGGTGTAGACGTTCTTGAAGGTGAGCAGAAATCGCCCCGCCGTGTCGCGGATTCCAGCCTCGTCGAAACGGCGTGGGGTCCACAGCTGGCTCGAAGTCGTGAGGAAGAGTCGAACCGCGTCAGCGCCGTAGCGCGGAATCACGGACCCGGGCTCGATGATGTTCCCGAGCCGCTTGGACATTTTCTGTCCCTCGGCGTCCAGAACGAGATCGTTGACGACGACGGAGCGGTACGGCGCGGTGTCGCCAACGGCCGGCGTGTGCGCCTCGTGAGCGAGCAGGTTGTTCGGAAGCGCGTCACCAAGGCCGGTCGCGATGGCCAGCAGCGAGTAGAACCACCCGCGCGTCTGGTCGATTCCCTCGGCGATGAAATCCGCGGGGTAGTAGCGCTCGAACTTCTCGCGGTTCTCGAACGGGAAGTGCCACTGGGCGAACGGCATCGACCCGGAATCGAACCAAGCATCGATCACCTCGGGCGTGCGCGTCATTGTGCCGCCGCACTTGCATTGCCAGGAGTAGCGATCGATGAACGGCTTGTGCGGGTCGAAGGTTTTCTCGATCGCGACGCCGGATCTCTCGGACAGCTCGGCGAACCCGCCAATAGCTTCTGCGTGCGATGCGTCCCGGTCGCACACCCAGATGGGAAGCGGAGTGCCCCAGTAGCGATCGCGTGAGACGGCCCAATCGATGTTGTTCGTCAGCCATTCCCCGAAGCGACCGGCTCCGACCTCGGGCGGATGCCAGTCGACGCGTGAGTTGCGGACCAGCATTGCGTCCTTGAACTCGGTGGTACGGATGAACCACGAGGTGCGGGCGTAGTAGAGCAGCGGTGTCTCGCAGCGCCAGCAATGTGGGTACGCGTGCTCGTGCAGCGTCGATTTCCAGAGCACGCCGCGCCGTTTCAGCTCTTCGAGAATGACAGCATCGGCGTGCTTCACGAACATCCCGCCGACGAGCGGCATGTCTTCGGGAAACTCGCCGCGGAGATTTACGGGCTGAAGAAATGCCAGTCCGTTTCGCTGCCCCGCCGCATAATCGTCCGCGCCGAAAGCGGGCGCCATGTGAACGACACCGGTTCCTTCATCGGCCGAGACGAAAGATTCGCCGATGACAATCTCGTGCTTGCCCTCCTTGTACTCGACCCAATCGAGGGGCCGCTTGTAGCGGTTGCCGACGAGATCGCTGCCACGGAAAGAGCGCAACGTTTCCCAACGGCCGGCGAAATCGTCGCCCAGAACTGCCGGAGTGCGAGCGAGCGCGAGGATCACTGTCTCAGCGGCGTCAGCTTTCCTCTTCCGCAGCTCGACGTATTCGAGCGCCGGGTTCACCGCCAGCGCGACGTTCGAGACGAGCGTCCAGGGGGTCGTCGTCCAGACGAGGATGCGTCGCCGGGTCTTCCCGTTTTCGTCTCCGACGAGATCGAGCGCCACATAGGCACTAGGATCCTTCACATCCTTGTAGCCCTGCGCGACCTCGTGGCTGGACAGAGTCGTCCCGCAACGCGCACAGTACGGCAGAACCTTGTGGCCGCGGTACAGGCGTCCGCGGCGGAACATCGTGGCGAGCGCCCACCAGACGCTCTCGATGTAATCGTTGGAGTAGGTGACGTACGGATCGCTGTAGTCGAGCCAGTACCCGATTCGCTCGCTCAGCTCTTCCCAGTCCGTTCTGTAGCGCCACACACTTTCGCGGCACATCTCGTTGAAACGCTCTACGCCAATCTTTTCAATCTGTTGCTTCGCAGTCCGAATGCCGAAGTCCGTCTCGATTCTCTTCTCTACTTCGATCTCGACGGGAAGTCCGTGAGTGTCCCAACCTGCCTTTCGCGCGACATGAAAGCCACGCATTGCGCGGTGGCGGCAGAAAAGGTCCTTGACCGTGCGGGAGAAAACGTGATGGATGCCCGGCCGGCCGTTGGCCGTGGGCGGGCCTTCGAAGAAGACGAACTCGGGCTTCCCTTTCGCCTGCGCGAGCGTCTGCTGGAAGAGCTTCTCCTCTTTCCAGAGCGCGAGCATCTCTTTCTCCAGTTCATCGGGCGAGCGATCGGTTGGAAGGAGACGGAACCGCGCGCCCCCTGCTTTCGCGTCTCCGCCCGCCGACTTCACGGGGCGGACCGCGGTCATTCTTGGTTCGGCGCCGACGAGCTGGAGCCCGCGCCCCTGAGAGTGTTGGCGACGACATGTGAATCAGACGCTTCCACCTCTGAGAGCTGGCGCGCAATCAGAGTTCGCATTTGGGCCAGGTAGGTCCTGCGAGAACGATCCAGATTGTCGAGCACTTCCTCCATCCGCCGGACATCGGCCTTTGCCCCCTCGATGATCCGCTCTCCCTCGGCCTGCGCTTCACGGAGGATGAGCTGCGCCTCCCTCTCCGCCTGCTCGCGAACTTCTCCGCGCAGCTGCTGTGCGGAGACGAGCGCGTCGTTCAGCGCCTTGTCTCGGTCGCGGAATGCGCGGAGCTGCTCGTGGAAGCTGCGGGCTTTCGCATCGAGGTCCTGATTGATGCGCGTGAGCCGCTCCATCTCCTCAGCGACCTGATCCCTGAACTGATCCACGCGGGCAGGATTGTACCCGCGCAGCGCCCGACCGAAATCGTAGCGCCGCACGTCAAGAGGTGTAAGATGAAACGATTCGTCGATCATTTAGCCCTCGCTCCGAAGAGGGTGGTACCAAGCCGCACCATTGTCGCGCCTTCTTCTACAGCGATCTCGTAATCGTTCGACATTCCCATCGACAGCTCCTCCGCGGGATGCCCGGCCTCGGCCAAAGCCTGCAACGTGCGCCGTGCTTCCGCAAAAGTGCGGTGCAGCACGCTTTCCGTTGCAGTAAAGCTAGCCATTGTCATCACGCCGCGAACGCGAATCCCCGCCAGTGACGCCAGCCTCTCGGCCTCCGGCAGCAGTTCGGATTGAGTGAAGCCGCCTTTCGAAATCTCGCCCGAGAGATTCAGCTCGATCAGCGCATCCACTGCCCTTCCACGCTCGACGCCAAATGCACACACGGCATCAGCCAGCCGGGCGCTGTCAAGCGAGTGCAAGAGTACGAACCGCTCCAGCGACTTCACCTTGTTCCGCTGAAGGTGCCCGATCAAATGCCAGCGAACCGGCACCTCGACCCGGCCCATCTTCTTCAACGCTTCCTGCACTTTGTTTTCGCCGACGTCGTGCAGGCCCACCTCATACGCTGCGGTCGCGGCGTCGGGCCCATGCGTCTTGGTGACCGCTACGATTGTCACCTGCTGCCCGTGACCACCGCGCGTTACCGCCGCGGCTATCCTGGCTCGCACATCGGCCACACGCTCAGCCAGGCCGGGAAAACCCATAACTGTGAAACTTAGCCGGGCGGGGCCCGACCTTCAATTCGTCGTGAGCGCGAATGCGTCTATTTCGGCGGCCGTACCTTGACGCCGACGCTTCCCGCATAAGCGCTGCCGGTCACTCGGACTATCGGGCCTCCTGGCCGGCGCGGTACGATGTTGCTGCCCCGACGCTTGGTCTCGCTCACGGTGAACGAGCCCATGAACGCCTCGCCATCGCATTCCACGATGAAATCAAGCGGCACTATTATCTGGATCTCCGCAAACACCGCTATCGCCTCGATGACTGTTTCCCTGGACTGAAGCACGGCTTCGCGCAGATCCACTTTCACATTTGCAAACACCGAAAGCACTCGGAGGTGCTTGGGCACCAACCACCGCCCCTCCTTGCGGTTCTCGCTGAAAATCGAGACGATGCCTCGTGCGGGCGTAGTCGGAAGCTCCACCTCGGGAGTGGAAGGAACCTGCGGGGTCCACCAGGCGGCAAGTCCGCCGTCTTTCTCCGAATCGTCCATTCCAGTCAGGCCGATTTTCCGAAGATGCGCCCGACAAGCCGTACGATACTCTGCATGTTGCGACTGATGTCGTTGAACATCACGGTGACGAAGAGCAATCCGATCAGAAGCAGCCCGCTCTTGAGGATGCGCTCGCGCGTGCGCGTGCTGAAAGCGCTTCCCTTGATCGTTTCCGCAACGTTGAGAACGATCTGGCCGCCATCAAGAATGGGTATGGGCAACAGGTTGAACACGGCGACATTGATGCTGATGAGCGCGATCAAAGCCAGAAGATTCTCGATTCCGCCACGCGCCGCCTGCACTGAGACCTGAGCAATCGCGATCGGGCCTCCGAGGTCCGAGACGCCCGCGCCAGTCGAGATCAAGGCCCGCAACGTCGAGAATATCTTCCCGCCGTTGTCCAGCGTCAGCCGCCACGCCTCACCGATTGCCCTGCTCACGGGCACCGGCTCGAATACCTCGGACGCAATCATCCCGATGCGCCCCAGCCGTTTCCGCTCGCCGGTCCGAGGATCCGGCGCGAGCTCGGCCACCGGCGTCACGCGCACGGATACCGGCTGACCATGACGAACGACTTCCAGCGTGAGCGGAACTCCAGCCGACGCACCGATGCTATCGAGCAGGGCCATCCAGTTCTTCAACGGCGTACCGTTCAGCGATACGATGCTGTCGCCCGCCTGAATTCCCGCTTGCGCGGCAGGCTTCCCCGGGCTCACAGCCGCCGCCACCGGGATCGGTGTGGGGATTCCCGAGCGCAGCAATAGGCCGACATAAATGACGTACGCGAGCAAAGCGTTCATAGTGACGCCGGCGAGCATGATGAAGAGGCGCGCCGGAAGCGGCTTGGACTCGAACCATCGGGATTCCGGAATCGGCTTGGGCCCGAACGGAATCATGGCCTCCGGATCGAATCCATCCTTCGGACTGCCGGGCGTCGTCGCGGAATTCTCGCTCCCACCCTCGAGGAACGCCGTCGCTTCGTCCTCTCTCGACGCCATCCGCACGTAGCCGCCGAGCGGCAGCGCGGCCAGTACGTATTCGGTCTCGCCGAATCGCTTCTTCAGCAGCGATGGCCCGAACCCGATCGAAAAGCGCGGCGCATAGACGCCGGTGAGCTTCGCGGCAATGAAATGCCCGAGCTCGTGCACGAAGACGACCAGCCCGAAGACTATGATCGGAGCGAGCCAGCTCAGCACTTTACCATCTTCTTGACGTGATTTCTCGCGGCGGCGTCGGCCGCGAGCAGCTCTTCGCGGCTTCCTGATGGCAGCCCGCTCAGCTTCGCGAGCGCCGAGGATATCGCGCGCGTGATGTCGGAGAACGCGAGCGTTCCGGCGAGGAACGCCGCGACCGCACACTCGTTGGCGGCGTTGAAGACAGCCGGCGCGGCGCCGCCAGCCTTCCCCGCCTCGATTCCAAGGCGCAAGGCGGGAAATCGTTCGTGGTCCACAGGCTCGTAAGTCATTGGAGAAAGTGTAACAGGATCGAACCGTGGTACACCTTCGTCGTCGACCCGTTCGGGGTGCGTGAGGGCGTATAGGACGGGCAGCTCCATCGTCGGCACGCTCATCTGCGCGACGACGCTGCCATCTATGAACTCGACGAATGAATGCACGACGCTCTGCGGATGAACCACGACTTCTATTCGATCGTAAGGCAGCCCGAACAGAAAGTGGGCCTCGATTACCTCGAGCGCTTTGTTCGCCAGAGTCGCGCTGTCGACCGAGATCTTTCGGCCCATTCGCCACGTTGGATGTCTCAGGGCATCCTCGACCGTGGCAGAAGCGAGACGCTCGGCGGTCCAGTCGCGGAACGGTCCGCCCGAAGCCGTGAGAATCACCCGTCGCACCTCGGTGGCCGGATGTCCGGTGATGCATTGCAGGATCGCGCTGTGCTCGCTGTCGACGGGGACGACTTCGCCGCGCCCCGACGCGCATGCCTCGCTCACCAGGTGCCCGGCAATGACGAGCGTCTCCTTGTTCGCGAGCGCGACGCGCTTCCCCTTCTCCAGCGCCGCGAGCGTCGCGTCCAGACCGGCTGCCCCCACGATCGCGTTGAGCACGATGTCGACGTCGTCGCGCGTCGCCGCCGCAATGAGCGCATCGGTCCCGCTCTTCCATGCCTCGTCGGCATCGGAGCTCGATTCGACCATCCCGACAAAGGACGGTGAGAACAGACGGGCCTGCTCCTTGAGCAAGGCACCGTTGCTGTTGGCGGTGAGTGCCGTCACGCGAAAGCGCTGGCGCTGCCTGTCCAGCACTCGTAGCGCCGTCGTGCCGATCGAGCCGGTGGAGCCAAGCACCGCCACGCCTTTCGGTCCGGTGGCGGACTCGGGGGTCACTGTGGGACGGGCAGCAGCAAGCGGCCCAGCAGCAGCATCGCTATCGGCATCACAAACAGCAGGCTGTCGAACCGATCGAGTATGCCGCCGTGTCCTGGAAGAATCCGAGAGCTGTCCTTCACGCCCGCCTCTCGCTTCAGCAGCGACTCCGCGAGATCTCCGGTCTGCGCCGCAACGCTCACGACGATGGCGAAGAGCACCGCGCCCTGAATGGTCAGTCCCAGCTGCGCATAACGCATCAGTATGAATCGCACATACAGTAGACATATGACGATGGCGAGGCCGAGTCCACCGACTGCACCCTCAACCGTTTTTCCAGGGCTCACGGACGGGATCAACTTCTTCTTGCCGAAGGCCCGACCGAATGTGTAAGCGCCAACGTCAGTAGACCAGGTGAGAAGAACCGGGAGGAACACCAGGACCGTGCCCGCGCCGGCGCCCACAGCGTAGTCGTGGTATCGGAGAGCGTAGATGTACGAGAAGAGTCCCGCGTACAGCACGCCAAACACCGTTATCGACGCGGACGACACAGGCTTTCCGGTCGGCCCGCGCAGCCAGATCGTGCTCGCGAACAGCACCAGTATCATGCAGACGATAGCCGTCAGCGAAAGCGTGTACACGCCGAGCCTCTGCGCATGAACAGCTATAGGCAGCAGCGCGGCCAGCGCGATGCCCGCAGGCTCGAGTGGGAGAGCGCCCGTCTCGCGCGCCATGCGATAGAATTCCCACGCGGCGAGCGCGGCCAGGACGGAGAGTACGATGGCCAGCACCCAGTCGCCGAAGTACACCAGGGCGATGCTCGCGGGCGCGGCGATGAGCGCGAAGATGATGCGCCGTGTCAGCTCCGACACGGTCTAGACTTCCATGATCTCTGCTTCTTTCCCCTTCAACAACTCATCGATCCTGCCGATGAAGTCGTCGTGGAGTTTCTGAAGCTCTTTCTCCGCCTTCTTCTGATCGTCTTCCGACGTCTTCTCGAGTTTCTTGAGCTGATCGCGTGCGGCCGTTCTCGCGTGCCTGATGCCGATCCGCGCTTCTTCGGCCAGCTTGTGCACGACTTTTACAAGCTCCTTCCTGCGCTGCTCGTTGAGCGACGGGAGGGGGACGCGGATCACCCCTGCCTGGGTCTGCGGGTTCAGCCCGAGATCCGACTCGCGGAGCGCCTTCTCGATCGCCTGCACCAGACCCTTGTCCCAGGGAGTGACAGTCAGCAGTCGCGGCTCCGGCGCGGAGACGCTGCCGACCTGATTCAACGGCATCTGCTGCCCGTAAGCATCGACGCGAACCGTGTCCAGCAGGCTCGTAGTCGCCTTGCCCGTGCGAATCGAGGCCAGCTCGCGCTTCGAGGCCTCGAATGATTTCTCCATCGCAGTACGGCAGTCCTTCGTGATCTGAGGAATTGTCGTCATTGTACGATCGTTCCGACTCGCTCACCCCTGAGCGCGCGGGCAACTTCTCCGTGACGGTGAATGTTCAGGACGATTATCGGAAGCTTGTTTTCCTTGCACAGCGTGATCGCGGTCTGGTCCATGACTCCGAGCTCGTTGACCATGACGTCGCGGTAGCTGATGGACTCGTAGCGCGTCGCGTCCGGATCCCGCTTGGGATCAGCGCTGTAGACTCCATCCACACTCGTCGCCTTGACGATGACGTCGGCGTGGATCTGAATGGCGCGGAGCGCGGCCGCGGTATCGGTGGAGAAGTAGGGATTCCCCGTGCCAGCCGCGAAGATCACGACGCGTCCCTTCTCGAAGTGCCGCATCGCGCGGCGCCGGATGAAGGGCTCGGCGATCGATTCCATCGCGATCGCCGTCATCACGCGTGTTTCCAGCTCGGCCTTCTCGAGCACATCCTGCAGCGCCAGAGCGTTGATGACTGTCGCTAGCATGCCCATGTAGTCGGCGCCAACCCGGTCCATTCCCATCTTCGACAGCTGAGCGCCGCGAACGATATTTCCGCCCCCGATCACCAGACCGACGGCCGCGCCCATCTTGACGATGTCAGAAACTTCGGTGGCGAGGCGCTCGAGAATAGTGAAATCGAAACCGCCGCCCTTCTCTCCGGCGAGAGCCTCGCCGGAGAGCTTGAGCAGGACGCGCTTGTACTTTAGGTCTGGCAACTAGACCTCTTATGGCTGGTGAACTTCAAACTGAACGGGTGCGAGACTGAAAAGTGCAACTGAACGGGTGGGAGACGTCAGTAGCGTAGATGCCAGTTGCGAGTTCACGACGCCCAGACTTTCTTCAGTGGCATTTGGAGCAAAGGCCCTCGCCTGTAACCTGATCCGCGCCGGAAAAGTCCCGACGTGGTGAACTATCACCTGGCCACTCTGCCACTGGCGTCTCGCACCCGTTCCGTTGCAGTTTCGTCTGTACGACGCCGCACAGCCAGAGCTATTCCTCGCCCATCTGGAAGCGGACGAACCGTCGGACCTGGATGTTCTCTCCGAGCTTCGCCGAACCTTCCTTGATCAGATCGCCAATCGACTTCTTTGGCTCCCTCACCCATGCCTGGTGCACGAGTGCGACGTCCTTGTAGTACGACTCTATCTTGCCGGCGACGATCTTCTCGATCAGGTGATCGGGCTTGCCGCTCGTCTTCACCTGCTCGATGAAAATGCGACGCTCCTTCTCGACCTTGTCCTGTGGGACCTGGTCCTTGTCCACGGCCACCGGGGCCGCGGCAGCGATGTGCTCGGCGATGTACTTCACCAGCTCCTTGAAAGTATCGGTGCGCGCGACGAAATCAGTCTCGCAGTTCACCTCGACCATCACGCCGACCTTGCCGTTGTGGTGGATGTAGCTGCCGATAATACCTTCGCTCGTCTGCTTGCCAACGCGCTTCTCGGCCTTGGCGATTCCCTTCGTGCGAAGGTACTCGATCGCCTTCTCCATGTCGCCGTTGTTCTCTTCGAGCGCCTTCTTGGATTCCATCATACCCGCACCGGTGCGCTGGCGCAGAGTCTGAACATCTTTTGCTATGATTTTCTCTTTGGTAGTCATCATCTTGTCTCGTGAAAACGCCGCCGGAATTTTCCGGCGGCGTGAAATTTAACCTTCCTGCTCGGGCTCGGTGGCTTCCTCTGTTCCGCCACCTTCTTCGCCGCCTGTCTTGAGCCGCGCGGCAATCGCCTCGGGTTTCGCCCGTCGCCTGCGTGGCCTTCTCTTCCTCTTCTTGTCTCCCTCGCCTTCCGGCTCGGCGCCGCGGTCGGAGCTATAGGTGTACGATTCGGCCTCTTCGACCTCCTCGCGCGCTGGCGCCTCGCGACGAGCCTCGACGATCGCATCAGCGATCGACTTGGTCATCAACTCCACCGAACGGATCGCGTCGTCGTTCCCCGCGATCGGAACCGTTATCAGATCCGGATCAGCGTTCGTGTCGACGAGCGCGATGAGCGGAATCTGAAGCTTGTTGGCCTCGTTGACCGCGATGCGCTCCTTCTTGGAGTCGATCACGAACATGAGACCCGGAAGACGCGTAAGGTTCTTGATGCCCGAAAGGTTCTTGGAAAGCTTGTCGCGCTGACGACTCATCATCAGCTGCTCTTTCTTGGTGTAGTTCTCGAAATCACCACCGGCTTCGCTGCCCGCCTCGAGCTCCTTCAGTCGGCGAACCTGCTTTTTCACCGCCTGGAAGTTGGTGAGCAGTCCACCCAGCCATCTCT
>DASYVU010000169.1:0-1878 GCA_035936715.1 Gemmatimonadaceae bacterium | reverse complement strand
GATCGACGTCTTGCTGATCGACGACATCCAGTTCATCGCCGGCAAAGAGGGGACGCAGGAAGAGTTCTTCCACACGTTCAACGCGATCCACGAGGAAGGCAAGCAGATCATCATGTCGAGCGACCGGCCGCCGAAGGCCATTCCGCAGCTTGAGGATCGTCTGCGCTCACGATTCGAATGGGGTCTCATCGCCGATATCTCACCGCCGGATCTCGAGACGCGGACCGCGATCCTCCGCGCGAAGGCCGAAGCGGCGAATGTCGCCGTACCGCCGCCGGTCATCGACTTTCTCGCGCAGCGGATCGTCTCGAACATTCGCGAGCTCGAAGGTGCACTCACGCGGATCGTCGCGTATGCGACCCTGAACGCGGTCGCGGTCACGACGGAGCTCGCGCAGACCATGCTCCAGAACATTCTCTACAACCCGCGCAAGCAGTCGCTCTCGCCCGAGCGAATCGTCGAGACAGTCGCGAAGTACTACGGCGTGCCGTCAGACCAGTTGCGGGGGAAAGCGCGTGACAAGCAGATCGTCCTGCCGCGGCAGATCGCGATGTACCTCATGCGCGAGGAGACCGAGGCGCCGCTGCTCCGCATCGGCCAAGCCCTCGGCGGCCGGGACCACTCGACCATCCTCCATGGCTGCGAGAAGATCGAGCGGGAGATGGGCGACAATGACGATTTCCGCCGTGATATCAACGCTCTACGAGAGTCCTTATACGCGGAGTGACCCTTGCTTGGCTGTGTGGATAAGGCACCACGTCCTGTGGATAAGATGCTCGAATCGTGGACAACCCACCCATTAAGGTGTTTCTGGATCAACTCGCTGTAGCATTTTCCGACAGACACGCCTGACCTGTCCCGGACCGTCCGCATCCCATCCCCGCACCGTCCACCACGCCGATGCGGCTCTCAAGCATGCACTACGGGGCGATCCGACAGAAAGGGTCATAGTCCACACCGCGACTACTACGACTCGCGTTCTAATCAATTCTTACAAACGAGGATGTGGAGGGGGCCGGGTGAAGGTCAGCTGTCTACAAGAGAACCTTGCGCACGGTCTTTCGATCGTGGGTCGCGGGGTCTCGACTCGGGGAACACTCCCCATCTTGGGTAACGTCCTGCTCAAAACCGACAGCGGCCGATTGAAACTCACGGCGACCAACCTAGAGATTGGCGTAAATTGCTGGGTACCGGCGAAAATCGAGGATGAGGGTGCGATCACGGTGCCGGCCAAGCTGTTGACGGACTTCGTGAACTCGCTCCCGGCAGGACCAATCGAGATCGCCCTCAACGTGCGCACCAAGACGGTGCACCTCAAGAGCGCGACGACCGAGGCGAACATGAAGGGCCTCGACGCGGAGGAGTTCCCGATCATCCCCGCGATCCCGGACAAGCCCACGACGCGCGTATTACAGGGCGTACTGCGCCGGATGATCAACGAGGTCGCGTTCGTCGCGGCGACGGACGACTCGCGTCCGGTACTCACGGGTGTGCTCACGACATTCGATGGCAACGAGATAACGATGGCAGCCGCGGATCCATATCGCCTGTCGGTCCGCCGTGCGCCGCTGCTGGTGAAGGTTGATCCAAAGGTCGAGATCATCATTCCGGCGCGAAGCTTGTTCGAGGTCGCGCGGATCGTCGATGAATCGGATTCTCCGGTCGACATCTTGGTCACGCCAAACGGCAGTCAGGTCATCTTCCATACCGAGGAGGCCGACCTGGTTTCCCGGATCATCGAGGGCCAATTCCCGAACTACCGCCAGGTCATCCCGACGAGCCACGCCACCAAGGTCACGGTGTCGCGTGACGAGCTCCTGAAGGCGACGAAGCTCGCCTCGTACTTCGCCCGCGACGCCGCCAACATCGTCCGGTTCA
>DASYVU010000168.1:0-1615 GCA_035936715.1 Gemmatimonadaceae bacterium | reverse complement strand
AGGAGATGGGCGTCGACGGGTTTCGGTTCGATGCGATTCCGTATCTGGTCGAAGAAGGAGATCAGCTCAAGCACACGCGCGGCACCCACGAGGTTTTGCGCGTGCTCGGAGATGCGATTCGGCGGGAGGCGCCGGCCTCGTTCACCGTCGGCGAGATGGCGGACGGATCGGTTGATGTCCTCGCCTCGTATTATCCGGATCAGCTCGACTCCTACTTTGCGTTCGATGTTGCCGGAGGGACAGTCGAAGCTGCACGCACAGGTGATGCGGCTTCGTATGTTCGATCGGCTCGGGAAGCGAATGCGAGGCTTCCCACCGCTCGATGGTCGCCGTTTCTCACGAATCACGACCAGCCGCGCACCATGACCGTCCTCTCTGATATGGGGAAGGCGCGGGTGGCAGCCAGCGCCATGCTCATGCTGCCGGGAGTCGCCTTCGTCTACTACGGCGAGGAGATCGGCATGATTGGACCGAAGCCCGACGAGCAGATACGGACTCCAATGCAGTGGACCAGCGCAGCCGGAGCTGGATTTACAACCGGGGCTCCGTGGGAACCTCCCCAACCGGATTGGGCTTCGAAAAACGTGGCCGCTCAGGACGGCGATCCCACATCACTGCTCAATCATTACCGCAGCCTGATTCATCTGCGAAACCAGCACTCTGCGCTCAATGCCGGCGATTTTTCAGTCGGGACGGCGAGCGATCCGGCGGTTGCTGCCATCGTGCGGCAGTCTTCCGAAGAGACCATCCTGATCGCGCTGAATTTTGGGGATCACCTGATCGATCGCGTTGGTGTTGCCTTCGCGCTGGCGCTGCGGGAAGGGCCGCTTCGACTGGAGCCGCTTTACAGCGATCCGTCGAGTGCTTGCGCAGCTGTCGGAGTTTCTGCCGACGGCGCCGCGATTACTCTCGGACGGGTGGCGCCGCGGAGTCTCTGCGCCTTCCGCGTCCTCGGCAACTAGACCTCGCTTTCCTCGCCGATGACGGGAGTCACCGCCGAGCGATCTTCTTCGCCGGTGCGGATCCGATAGACTTTCTCGACAGGCAGGACGAAGACCTTTCCGTCTCCCACCTCCCCGGTGGCACCAGCCGAGAGAATTGCCTTGACCGTGGGCTGGACGAAGGTGTCCGAAACGCCGATCTCCAGCCGCACCTTGTCGTGCAGCTCCACCTTCACTGTCATGCCGCGATAGGTCTCGACCGCTTCGGTCTCTCCGCCGTGACCCCGGACTCTGCTTATGGTGAGTCCGCGCACTTCTGCTCGATACAATGCCTCGAGCACTTCGTTGAGTTTTTCCGGTCGAATGATCGCTACGACGAGCTTCATATATCAGCCTCGGTCGGCGTGAACGAGAATCGCGCCTTCGCCCCTGCTGTACGCCTCTTCCCCGTGTTGGGTGACGTCCATTCCGATTCCCTCCTCCTTCTCGCTCGCGCGAAGCGGGGCGACAAGCGCTATCACCTTGAGGATTACGAAGGTTCCAGCGACGCTGTAGAGAATCGTCGCGACCACGGCGACAAACTGGATACCGAGCTGCGCGAGATTGCCGAAAAGAGCGCCATCGGCCGTCCCGTTCCAGATTCTTTGCGCGAGTACTCCGGTGAGCAGTGCTCC
>DASYVU010000167.1:0-14788 GCA_035936715.1 Gemmatimonadaceae bacterium | reverse complement strand
AGACAGCGTCCTCGCGGGGTCGCTAACCACCTCGCCTACCCAGCGAATCTGAGCCATCCGCGAATCGATCATCACAATGCGCAAAATCGCAACGCCCGTACCATTGCCACGGTTCTCGATTCGAAGCTCGACGGGGAGCAGAGCGTAGCGCGATCCCTTAAGGCCGACGAGTCCGCGCACCTGCGACTGAAGCGGATCGCGCACCGTCGTCTCGGGGAGAACGCGTCCGCGCAGCCACTCGGCGGACAGTGACCGTGCGTCGGTCATCATGATGCTGTTGAGTTTGGAAGCGCGCTCCACCTCACGACCGAATGTCCATGCTTTGCCGAGGCCGCGAGCGGACATGGCGGCTTCGATCTGGTCGTCGAGGGCCGCGAGAAACGCGGCGCGATTCGGGATCTGCTGCTGCCAGCCCAGGGTGTCGGTCAACGAGAGATACTGGACCGGAAACACGAGAATCTCCTGCCCTGCCATCCGCTCGAGCGGGCGAAGGGGCACCGGAGAAGCATCGGTCTCGGGTGGCTTTGACGCGCACGCTGTCAGGATGGAGGCTGATGCTATGAGAACAAATGCTCGCAACTGTCTCTTGGTTTGGATTGCGGGAAAGTTAACGCATACTCAATTTCATCGCATACGTGCAAAACGGTGTGATGGTTAGAATCCGCAAGATCGCTATCTGGTCGTTCGTCTCCGTGCTCGGTGCGACGAGCTTCGCCTGGCTCGCGCTCTCGAGAGGGGAGCCGGTGAATGCCGCGTGGCTCCTGGTCGCCGCGCTGTGCACGTACGCGGTGTCGTACCGCTTTTACAGCCGGTTCATCGCCACGCGAATCTTCGCGCTGGATCCCGCGCGCCCGACACCGGCGGTGAGACTCAATGACGGCCGAGACTTCATGCCGACCAACAGATGGGTCGTTTTCGGTCACCACTTCGCGGCGATCGCCGGGCCCGGCCCCCTCGTAGGGCCAACCCTCGCTGCACAATTCGGATTTCTTCCCGGCGCGCTATGGATCATCGTCGGCGTAGCGATCGGCGGAGCGGTTCAGGATTTCGTGATTCTTTGCTCGTCGGTGCGACGGGACGGGAAGTCCCTCGGGCAGATGGCGAAGGAAGAGATCGGCCCCGTGGCAGGCTATACTGCGCTCATCGCGGTGCTCGGGATCATGATCGTCCTCATCGCCGTGCTCGCACTCGTCGTGGTGAACGCGCTCAAGGCAAGTCCTTGGGGCGTGGTGACAATCGGCCTGACGATTCCCACGGCGCTGGTGATGGGCGTTTACCTGCGCTGGATTCGACCGCACCGCGTACTGGAGGCGAGCGCGATCGGATTGGTTCTTCTCGTCTTCGCTCTCTACGCCGGGCGCTGGGTAGCTCAGAATCCCGCTCTGGCGCCGTCCTTCACGCTCACCGCCAAGACGCTCGCGCTCCTCATCATGGGATACAGCTTCTTCGCATCGGTTCTGCCGGTGTGGCTGCTGCTCGCTCCCCGCGACTACCTCTCCGCGTTCGTCAAGATTGGGGTAGTGCTGGCGCTGGCGCTGGGGATCGTGATCGTGCTGCCGCCGCTCCAGATGCCGGCGCTCACGCAATTCACCAATGGCACCGGGCCTGTATTCGCCGGAAAGATATTTCCCTTCGCCTTCATAACGATCGCGTGCGGATCCATCAGCGGATTCCATTCGCTGATCGCATCGGGCACGACACCGAAGCTGCTCGCCAGCGAGGCGGACGCGCGCATCGTTGGATACGGAGGTATGCTCACGGAATCATTGGTCGCGGTGATGGCGCTCATCGCGGCGTGCGTTCTCACTCCGGGAGTTTACTTCGCGATCAATGCTCCGCCGAGCGCGATCGGCACGACTGCGGCAAGCGCCGCGGCTGCGGTCCAGCATTGGGGATTTGCGCTTGATCCGGCGCAAATGCAGCTTCTCGCGCAGCAGGTCGGCGAGAAATCGCTGCTATCGCGAACGGGCGGCGCGCCAAGTCTTGCCGTCGGCATGGCGCATCTCTTCTCTCGGGTGCTGGGTGGCTCGACCGCGATGGCGCTCTGGTATCATTTCGCGATCATGTTCGAGGCGCTCTTCATCCTGACGACGGTGGATGCCGGCACGCGGGTCGGACGGTTCATGCTCCAGGACCTGTTGAAGCACGTGTGGCCGCCGATCGGCCGGGTGTCATGGTATCCAGCGGTGCTGATTTCGAGCGGCATTGTAGTCGCGATGTGGGGGCACTTTCTGTATCAGGGCGTGCTGGATCCGCTCGGAGGGATCAACTCACTCTGGCCTCTGTTCGGAATCTCGAATCAGCTGCTCGCGGCGGTGGCCCTTTGCGTTGGAACGACGATCATCATCAAGATGGGGAGGGCGCGCTATGCGTGGGTGACCATCCTGCCACTCGCCTGGCTCGCGCTGGTAACGCTGACGGCGGGATGGCAGAAGATCTTTTCTGCTGATCCGAAGCTCGGGTTCCTGTCACACGCGCGCCTGTTACGCGAAACTCTAGCGCGCGGGGCACTCCCAGCCGGCGTACAGTCGATCAGTGACGCGAGCCGCCTGATCCTCAATGACAGGATCGACGCGGTCGTCGCGGCGTTCTTCCTCCTCTCTGTCATTGTCATACTGGTTGCTTCGGCGCACGAGTGGTTTAGCGTTCTCTCGGGACGGAAGGTAGCCCGCAGCACAGAAGTCGAATTCACTCAAATCCCCCCGGCAGCTCTCGCGAGCTGACGGCTTCTCCCGCCATCCAACATTTGATGCGCAAACTTTTCCTCTTCGCAGTCTTCGCTGCCGCCCAGCCCCTCGCCGCGCAGCAAACCAAGCCCTTCGACTTCTCCATCAGGAACATCATGCGCGGCCCCGAGCTCTACGGCCGGCAGCCCGACAACGTCCACTGGAGCGCCGACAGCAAGTGGATCTACTTCACGTGGCTCGAGCCGGGCACCGATTGGCGCGAGCGGCCAAAACAGTTTCGCGTGCGCGCGGTCCCCCGCGCCAAGCCGGAGCGCGTCTCGATTCAGCAGGCCGACTCGACGGGATTTCGATTCGTTCAGGGCGAGCTCTCCCACAACTCCCGCTATTCCGTGGTCGCATTCAACGGCGATCTCTACATCAACGATCTCACCGCCGGCACGACCAGGCGCCTCACGCAGACGGTCGAGCCCGAGAGCAATCCGCGCTTCTCCGCGAACGACAGAGAGATCTCCTTCGTACGGAACAACAACGTCTACTCGCTCGATCTCGGCAGCGGATTTATGCGGCAGCTGACGGACATCCGCCAGGGACCGCAGCCGGTGACGGACTCGGCTAAGGCCGTGGGACAGCGAGGGAGACTCGAGCAGCAGCAGCGCGATCTCTTCGAATCGGTTCGCGACCGCATCCGCGCCGACAGCATCGCGCGCGCGGAAAGGTTGCAGCGCGATTCTTTGGCGCTCAAGCCGGTTTACCTGCAGGCCGGTGAGCAGGTCTCGGATTTCTCAATCGCGCCCACCGGCACTTCCCTCTTGGTCACGACTCGCACTCCGATCACCGGCACGCGCACGACGGACATCCCGCAGTACGTCACGCGAAGCGGTTACACCGAGGAGCTGCGCGTCCGTACCAAAGTCGGCGAAGCGGAGCAGAAAGGGCGCATCGCCCTCATCACATTGCCCGGCGCGGCACTCACATGGCTCAAGCCTTTTTCGTCGGATACCACCGCTGGCACATACAATCTGCTCGGCTGGAACGACGCCGGTACGCGGGCCTTGATCTACGCCTTCAGCGGAGACAACAAGTCGCGTCTCCTGGAGACGGTCGACCCCACAGGTAAAATCGCGACGCTCGAGACCGCGCGCGATACAGCCTGGATCGGTGGTCCGTGCAGCGAGTGCGGAGGCTGGTACGACCACGGCCGCAGGATCTGGTACGCATCCGAAGGGGATGGATTCTCCCATCTGTACACCGTGGCGCCCGAAGGAACCGGCAGGCAGCGGCTGACGAATGGCAGATGGGAAGTTCGCGGCGTTGCGCTTTCGCCCGACCAGCGGTGGTTCTATCTGCAGACGAATGAGGTCTCGCCGTTCGAGCAGCATCTCTATCGGATGTCCGCGATCGGTGGCGCGATGGAAAAAATCACGGCGAAACCCGGAAAGCACACAGCCGTCGTTTCTCCCGACGGTCAGCTCGTTGCCGACGTGTACTCCTATGTGAACCGCCCGCCCGATCTCTTCCTATTGCGGGCTCGGCCCGGCGCGGAGATGTCGCAGCTCACCGTATCCCCGAGCGCGGAGTGGCTGTCATTTTCCTGGATCGTCCCTGAGCTCGTGATGATTCCGGCCTCGGACGGCGTCCAGGTTCCCGCCCACATCTACAAGCCGAGCGACATGCACGCTCAGTCGAATGGGGCGGCGGTGGTATTCGTGCACGGCGCCGGATATCTCCACAACGTCGGCAACTTCTGGTCGGAGTATCCGCGCGAGTACATGTTCAACCAGTTCCTTGCGTCCAGGGGATACACCGTGCTCGATCTCGACTACCGTGGCTCGGACGGGTACGGACGCGACTGGCGAACGGCTATCTACCGTCATATGGGTGGGCGGGACCTCCAGGATCAGGTCGATGCGTCGCGCTACCTCAACTCGACGTACCATATCGATCCGGAGCGGATCGGCCTTTACGGCGGAAGTTACGGGGGTTTCATCACTCTTATGGCCCTCTTTAGGGAGCCGAAGCACTTTGGGGCCGGCGCCGCTCTGAGGAGCGTTACCGACTGGGCGCACTACAATCAGGGTTATACCTCAAGCATCCTGAATCTGCCGCAAAACGATACGCTGTCGTATCGTCAGTCGTCACCTATTTACTTCGCGGAAGGTCTCGAAGACCCGTTGCTGATGGCACACGGGATGGTCGATACCAACGTCCACTTTCAGGATATCGTGAGGCTCACCGAGAGATTCATTGAGCTTGGCAAGACGCGGTGGGAGCTGGCAGCATACCCCGTGGAGGACCACGCTTTCGTGAGACCTTCCTCGTGGGCGGACGAATACAGGCGGATCTTCGAGCTGTTCGAGAGATACCTCCCCAATGGCACTTCAAACCGATGATCGATTTCATCAGCTCGATATTGTCGCAATCAGTCTCATTCGTTCGCGCCGTCGTCGGCGCCCCGGATTACGAGCGCTACCTCGCCCACATGCGCAGCGCGCATCCCGGAGATCGGGTGATGACGGAAACCGAGTTCGATCACACTCGGATGAACGACCGCTACAACAAGCCCGGATCGAAGTGCTGTTAGCGGGGATTTGAGCCCCCTCACTACATAGCTGTGCAACAACTGACTCGGCTGACGTCTCCTGAGAGACCTCAACCGAGTCAGAAATGAAAGCAACGACCTTCCTGGTATTGATCGCGACCACGCTTGGCGCGTGCGATCGCGGAGCATCTCCCCCAGCGGACAGGAGCGGAGTAGCGACCGAGAGAGCGGCCACCGCGTCTGCCCCTTTTATGATCGGAGGGAAGGTCGGAGCCAGCGGCGGCGCCCCACAATTCAGTGGTGCTGGCGTCGCGTCGGTGACCGCCGACGCAGTATCTCCGGAGAGTCCTCCGTCCTCCTCCGATCCGCTACAAAACGTCAACGCCGGTTCGGCCGCCCCCACGATGGTCATTCGTACCGGGCAGGCCTTCATCGAAGTAGACAAGGTTGACCCCGCTATACTCAAAATCCGCCAGCTCGCGGCGCAAGTCGGCGGCTACATCACCAACTCGTCCATCAGTGGCGGCCGCGACCAGATCCGGCAGGCGACCTTCGAGCTCAAGATTCCGGCGCCCAAATACGACCAGGCGACCGGGTTGCTGTCCACGATCGGCAAGGTCGAGACTGTCAGCTCCACCGCGCAGGATGTTGGCGAGGAGTTTGTCGACGTCACCGCGCGGGTAACCAACTCCCGGCGCCTGGAGGAGCGGTTGATCAGCTTGCTGGCGAATCGGACCGGGAAGCTCGACGAGGTCCTGCGCGTCGAGCGCGAGCTGGCGCGCGTGAGAGAGGAGATCGAGCGGTACGAAGGAAGACTTCGATACTTGAGCGCTCGCGTCGCGATGAGCACGCTCACAATCACGGTCCACGAGCCCGCCCCAATACTCGGCAATTCGCCAGGGGAGAATCCGATCGCTGCAGCGCTGAGACGCGCCTGGAAGAACTTCATCGCGGTAGTCGCCGGGTCGATCGCGGCGCTAGGGGTCCTGATTCCGCTGGCGCTGCTTGGCCTCGCCGGATGGCTGGCGTACAAGCGCTGGAAGCGGCCATAAAACGAGGGCTGCGGGGAGGCAAACTCCCCGCGACCCCCTCGTGGGACCTATCTCTTCAAGTCCCGGTTGTACCACCACATGGCTCGCGACAGCGCAGAGTAGCTCATGCTGAGGTGCTGAGCGCCCCACACCATTGCTCCGACTCCACCGATCACGAGGACGGGACTCGCGGCGTTATTCGAGCGGTTGGCGGCCACGACGACTCCGATCAACGCGGTCGTGGCGCCGATTACGCCCACCAGAGACCCGCGAAAATTGTTCGTCTGAAACACGCGGGCGTCAGCCACCGCTGACGGCGAGCTGGCGAGGAGCTGGGTCAGATCGAAGTCGCGAAACCAGCCTAGAGTGCCAACTACCGGCCCATCGGCGCCGCGAATGATGCTGACATTGCCCCAGCTCGACTCGAAGCGGAGGGCGCCAGCGCCGTAAGTGCGAGTAGAATCTGTCGCTCGCTCAGGCACGCCCTGAGGCGAATTAGCCGCGGCTGCCATCGAGGCCGTTTCTTCGTTTTTCTTGACTTGCGCGCCTGCTTTCGTAGCGGCACCAGCTATTAACACAACGCCAACGCTCAGCGCCCAAAAAGATCTCGAGTCCATTATCCCTCATTGATTGCCCAAACCGTCCCCATAGAGACGATTCGGGCAACCCGAGGAATACATCGGCCATGGCGGTCGCTCGCTACCTCTTCAGATCCCGATTGTACCACCAGACGGATTTGGACAACGCTCTATAGGCGTTCCCCAGTCTCCACCCTCCATAAGTGATCAGCGACACGCCGACGATCGTCAAACTGGTGGGTACCGCCTGGTTCATGTCGGCGATTCGGTAGCTGCCGATCGCCACGCCCAGGGTGGCGATTCCAAGAGACGCTATCCACATACCGGGCCGGTAGTCGTGCTCGAATTTCTTCGCCTCTCCGACGGCATTCGGTGACGGGCTCACAATGCCCGCGACGTCAACCGCGCGAAAAGCTCCAACCTTCATGACTACCGTCTCTGAAACGCCTCGGAGGATGCTGATCGTGCCACGGTGTTGGTCGACCCGGAGAGCATTTTCGTCGTAACTCCCTTCCTGAGCGGTCATGACAACAGGCCTCATGCTTAGAAAACAGATTCCTGCGCAAAGAGCCAGCACCAAACGTGACATCGCGACCCCCTCGTTGGCTATCATCGGTACACTATCGTCGCACGCCCGTTGAGCGTCGTCCCATCCATTATCACGTGCGTGTTACCAGGGTAGTAGTAGCCTGCGCTCGCCTGATCGACCGCCGCGCCCAGGAAATCATCGTTCGTCAGCAGCCACGCGCCCGCGTTGGCGAAGAATGTTCCCAGAAATACGCCGGCCATCACCGGAATCGACGCACCGGGAAGGACCTTGATCGCAACCGTGCTGAAAGCCGTGGCCGTCGACTTCAACAGCTCCGCGAGCACGTTCGTCTCGAGTTTGAGGACGCAGGGCTCATTGTCGTCCTCCCAGAAGAGAATGTGAAAGCCCTGGCTGAACTTGTTCATGAAAGCGACGGTCTCATCTCCGGAAAAGAGCATTACCCTGCCTTGCCAGAAGCCACCGTTCTGGTCGAACACCTTTCTGGGATCCAGGGCATGCTCGCCCGAACACGAGATGTCCGCGCCATACGTGGGAACGGCCAGGCTGGTCGGTCCCTGTATATGAACTTCGATCTCCGGATCTCCGCGGAACCACGGCTCCTTCATGTCCAGGATGCGCGAGAACTCCAGGTATAGCGCGGGCGGAGCCGGCGGAGCCCCGCTGCTTCCCCCTGGGGTGTAGTCGCTGCTGTAGTCGCCGCAACCCGCCCCACACACGATGCTGGACGAGTTGAATCTGATCGACTCGAGTGTTCCGATTGCCCTTCCATCTCTATCCCGAACGTTCTTTGATCCGATAGCCGGGAGCGGTTGATCGAAACGCGTCTCCACAGGCACGATGGATAACGTCGGTTGTGTCGGCGCAACGTTCCGATCGAGCGTTACCTCGCTGCCGCTCTCGTCGAAGGCCACGATCGGATCGCTCTCGGCCAGCTGCGAGACCACCAGCACATCGTCATTGCCGGTCCACGACTCGCGATGCTTCGCGACGGGCATGTAGAACTCCAACCTCCGGATAGTGGAGAGCGTCTTGAATAGGTCGCTCTCTGTTTCGCCGCTCTGTTTCACCATTCGATCAAGCAGAGCCTTTCCATCCTTCGACCGGAGGTACAGCACAAGCTCCAGCTTGTGCTCATGGAAAGGCGCCGCCCTCATGTCGCGTTTCAGGTGCTGCCGCGCAGGCTCATTGTCCATCGCCAGCGCCACCAGCCGCGCGATTTTCGACAGCGCGGCTCTCTCTTCATTCGCGGAGGAAGGCGTAGGCTCGCTCTCCGCGTTGTTCGGCACGCTCAGACCGACTGTACGGCTCGCGGGGTCGGCACAGGCAGCAAGTGCCGCGAGCAGCGCAACAAAAAGAACTCCTTCGCCATGTGTGTGTTTCATACTTCCTCCTCGGCGATGGTGCGGTTGATGAAGTGCGCACCTTACCGGACCACGGAGGAGAAAGCGTAATCCGCTTGCCGCTTACGAGATCACTTCGCCTCGCGCGCTGCAGGAGACGGAGCGACGAATACCATGAGCAGCGCCGCCACAAGCGCGAGGGTGGCGCCGAACATAAAGGCGCTTGGTGCGCCGAGTCGGTCCCAGATTGCACCGAAGATCAATGATGCAGGGAGGGCGCCCAGTCCGATCGCGAGATTGTACCAGCCGAATGCGGACCCGCGACGAGTGCGAGGGACGATGTCGGCGACGAGAGCCTTCTCGGTCCCTTCGGTAGCCCCGTAAAAAATCCCGTAGACCGCGAACAGAACCCACGCCTGCCACGCGGCAGTTGCCCATCCGAAGGCGAAGTAGACCGCGGAATACAGGAGCCATCCCGCCACGATCAATGGCTTGCGGCCCAGCCTGTCCGACAGTCCGCCGCCATAAGTACCCGTCGCCGATTTGACGAAGTTGAGCAATGCCCAGAGGATCGGCGCCAGCGCGATCGGCACGCCGAGCTGATTCGCACGCAGCAGGAGGAAGGCGTCGGTCGAGTTTCCGAGCGTAAAGAGGAGAATCACTACGAGATATGCCCAGAAGCGCTTCGTGAGCCCGCCACCGATATCCGTTACCGATGCAGGCGCTGTTGTTGTCTCTCCGGCGTTCCGCTTCGGCACATCGCGCACGACGATGATGAGAACGACCATCGCTATAAGAGCCGGAACTGCGGAAAGCCAGAACACGTTGCGCAGGGCCTGTTCGTCGTGCGGCAGGAGATGCTTTGAGCGCTCGAATGAGCCGACGCCCTGCAGCTTGAGAAAAAGAAACGCGAGCAGTGGCCCCACGACGGCGCCGGCGTTGTCCGCGGCGGCGTGAAATCCGAACGCGCGTCCACGCGCCGTTGCAGGCGCGGAATCCGCGAGAAGGGCGTCGCGCGGCGATGTGCGAATCCCTTTACCGATTCTATCCGTCAGCCGGATGAACAGCACCTGCTTCGCGCTTCCTGCCATCGCAGTGAAAGGCCTCACAAGGGACGCGATCCCGTAACCGATCACGACCAGGCGCTTGCGACTGCCGACTTTGTCGGACCACCAGCCGCTCACGAGCTTGAGCAGCGATGCCGTCGTCTCTGCCACACCCTCTATGGCGCCGATGAAGCTCGCGTTCGCGCCGAGCACGCTGGCGAGGAACACCGGGAGCAGAGGGTAAATCATCTCGGTGGAGACGTCGGTGAAAAAACTCACCGCGCTCAGGCCGAGGATGTTTCGCCCGAGCTTTGGCTTCGGGTCGCTCATCGAGACGACGCTACGATGCGTGCACCTCCGAGTGATCTCCGACCGTTACCTCTCCTTTGACTCCCTCGACGAAGGTGTCATCGCCGATCAGCGAGTTCCGCAGCGTGGATCTCTTTATCGTCGCCTTCGAGCCGACGATCGAATGGCTGATCTCGACGCCCTCGAGCACCGAGCCCGCTCCGATGGAGACGTTCGGTCCGATTTTCGACTTCCTGAGCGTCACGTTTTCTTCGATGTAAACGGGATCGATGATCGTCGAGTCACCGGCATTCTTCGGCCGGCGGGCGCGGCCGCGGGCGAGCATCGCCTGGTTCGTCTCGATCATCGTCTCGATCTTTCCCGCATCGTACCAGCCTTCGACATCCACGACTTTGATCTTTGCGCCCTTGTCGATCATGTACTGGAACGCGTCGGTCAGAAAATATTCCCCTGCATTCTTCGGCTGTTTCAGTACGTAATCGATTCCCTCGAACAGCAGCTTCCAGTTCTTGATGTAGTAAAGTCCGATGTTGGCGCGCTTGGATATCGGGGTCTTCGGCTTCTCGACGATTTTCGTCATGTTGCCGTCCTTGTCGGTCACGACGACCCCAAATCTCTGGTAGTCTTCTACCTCCTTGACCCAGATGATTCCGTCAGCGTCGACGCTCTTCACCTTGGAAAGATCGGCGTCGAAAATCGTGTCGACGAAGATTATGAGCACTGGCTGGTCGACGTAGTCCCTGGCGAGTGCAACAGCACCGGCGGTCCCGTCCTGCACTTTCTGCTCGATGAACACAGAGGGCACGTTCATCTCCGACCGCGCGTATTCCTCGACCTTCTCCTTGAGGTGGCCCGTGATGTAAATGATCTGCTCGACGTTTCCAAGTTTTTTCAGCTCGTCGAGCACGTATGACATCACCGGCTTGCCCGCGACCTTCATCATCGGCTTGGGCGTGAGGTGGGTATGAGGGCGCAGACGCGTTCCCTTGCCCGCCAACGGAATTATGACTTTCATGGCGTGCTCGTTCCTTCTCGCCCGTACTTGTCGCTCAGCCGCACGACGTCATCCAGCTCCGGCGTCGACACTTCGAGGACATCGCAGTCAGTCAACGCCAGGATCTGATGAATGGTTCCGGGCGTGATGCGGAACGATTCGCCCAGCTTGAGCTGAACGTCCTCCAGCAGATCGGAATCGCCCTGGACTCGATAAACAACGTGGCCAGAGAGCAGGTGGACGGTTTCGTCCTTTTTGTCATGATACTGCACTGATAGCTCCTCGCCGGCGCTGATGTGCAGGATCTTCCCGATGTAACGGTCGGACCGCGCCCAGATCGTCTCGTGCCCCCACGGCTTCGGTACTTTTACGACTTTCACGCGCCCGGAGCCAGGTTGCGCGGCCGGCTTCCTGACTGTGGCCGCGCGTTTTCCATGTTTGGTGTGGACCTTCTTCGCGGCCGCATGTTTTACAGGTTTGGTATGGGATTTCTTATTGGTCATGCATAAATATCTACAGTGATGCGGTAGGGAGCCACTTCGAGAAGGGCATAGTTTCTGCCTTCGCGTATCACATGATTCTCTCGCCGAAGCATCTTCCGCGCCTCGCCGCGACGCTCGGGCTGTTTACCAACTACGGCCTGCGCGATTTCGCGGGCCGACAGGGGCTGCTCAATCTCGAGGGCGCCAACGTGGCTGCCGGAGATGGCTCGGACGGCGGAGAATCGGCCGCCAAAGCCAAGGCATTTCGCGAGCGGCTGGTCGAGCTGGGCCCGGCCTACATAAAGTTGGGCCAGGTTCTTTCGACGCGTCCCGACCTCTTGCCGCAGCAGTACATCGATGAGCTTGAGCACCTCCAGGACGATGTCCCGCCGATGCCCTACGAGCAGGTGGAGCAGACGCTCGAGGAGGAGCTCCATGCGCGCATCAGCAAGCTGTTCGCATCCTTCGAGCAGAAGCCATTGGGAAGTGCGAGCCTGGGGCAGGTGCACGCCGCGGAGCTTCGCGACGGACGGAGCGTGGTGGTCAAGGTGCAGCGGCCGAACCTTCGGGAGCAACTTAGCGACGACATCGAGTACTTCCGGGAGCTTGCGACATTTCTCACCGAGCACACTTCGGCCGGCTCGCGGGTCGATCTCATCGGAGTTGTGCAGCAAGTGGAGAAGGCGCTGGTCGAGGAGCTCGATTACCGCAGCGAAGCCCGCAACACCGCGTCGTTCAGGAAAACTCTTGCCACCTTCCCGCACATTCTCATTCCACGCGTGATCGACGCGTACACGACTCACAAGGTCCTGACGACGGAGCGCATCAGGGGCGTGAAGATAGACGCGATCCCGCCGATCAGCCGGATCGAGTACGACTTCGCTGACTTGGCCGACGAATTCGCCCGAGCGTATCTGCAGCAGATCACCGACAGCGGACACTTTCACGCCGACCCTCATCCCGGCAACGTATTCGTAGTCCTGCCCGGCCGGGAGAACCCGCGCACACCGGCGGAAGCGGCGGCGGACGATCGTCGTCAGGTCGTCCGCCCTGGAGCGACTGCCCTCACGCAGTCGGAGAACGAAGCCAAGGCAGCTGCCGCTGTTGCTCCCTCGCGCGACGATCCAAAGCTCGCACTCATCGACTTCGGAATGACCGCGCACCTTACCGGAACCATGCGCGACCACGTCGTGCGACTTCTGCTGGCGATGGCCGAGAACAGTGGCGATGCAGCCGCGCAGGCGCTGATCGAAATGGGAGAAGTGCCGGAGGAGTTCAACCGCAATGCGTACGTCCGCGACGTGGCGGCGCTGATCGCCAAGCACGCGAACCAGACCGTGGAAGAGACGCCAGCCGGTCTCATCCTGTATGAGATCATCACGATTGCTTTCCGTGAGGGCCTCAAGCTGCCGGCGGAGCTTACTCTCCTGGCCAAGGCTCTGTTCAATCTCGATGCGGTGACGAGATCGCTCGATCCCAACTTCAATCCCACGCAGTCGATTCGCGAGTACACATCCGAGATAGCGAACAAGAGGGCGCAACGCGACATGTCACCGCGGCGGCTGTTCCAGATGGCGGCCGAAACGTCGGACCTGGTTCGTGCGCTGCCCCACCGACTCGATGTCCTCACCCAGAAGCTGATCTCGAATGATTTTGCCGTGCGAGTGGATACGCCCCAGCTTGGCTCCCTCCTCCTCGGCCTCGAGAAAGTCGCCAATCGCATCTTCACCGGCCTCGTACTGGGCGGCCTCCTCGTGGCGAGCGGGCTACTGATGGCGTATCAGCGCAGGCTCGGCATGATCGGATTTCTCATCGCCGGAATCATCGGGCTATGGATGATTGCGACGATTTTCATCCAGGATCGCCGGAGTCGGAGGAGAAAAGGAAAATCGTAGCAGCGCGCTTCGGCGCTTGAATCAGCGATGGCCGCTCAATCCCAACGCAGGACGATTTTGCCGAACGTCTTGTTGGATTCCATCAGCTCGTGAGCGGCGCGGATTTCCGCAAAGGAAAAGACACGATCGATAACCGGGCGTAGGCGTCCGGCGTCGAAGAACGGAATGATCCGCTCGGAGAACTCGCGCGCGAGCGCGATCTTTTCTTCGATCGGGCGTGCCCGCAACACAGTCCCTATTATGGTCAGTCTCTTCCTCAGCAGGACGCCCATGTTGAGCTGAGCCTGTGCCCCGGCCGTCAGGCCGACGACCACCATTCGACCGCGCAGAGCCAGCAATCGCAAATTCGCGTCGAGGTAGGGGCCACCAACCAGATCCAGAATTCCCTGGATCCGATCGACCCCGTTCGTTTTCTCGATCTGCGACACCCAGTCTTCGCGCGACGCGTCAATTCCCATCTCTAGCCCAAGCTGTTTCGCGCGTTCGAGTTTTGCTGCAGACCTCGATGTCCCGACCACCTTTGCGCCCGACATATTGGCCAGCTGTAACGCCGCAGTTCCCACTCCGCTCGCCACGGCGTGGATCAACACTGTTTCCCCCGCACGGAGCCCGATCCGCACAAATAGCGCGTCGTAGGCCGTGAGAAATGCTTCGGGTATCGCGCCCACCTCCTCCCACGACAGCGCTTTCGGAACCGTCATCGCTTCGCGCTCGTGCACGCACAAGTACTCCGCGTGGCTTCCGCCGCCGATGATTCCCATCACCCGGTCGCCGATCTTCCAAAGCATAGTGGACGGCCCGAGGGCATCAACTTCGCCCGCGTATTCCATCCCGCTGATCTCAGCGGACACGCCGGGCGGGACGGGATAATTCCCCTCTCGCTGCATGAGATCAGCCCGATTGAGCGCCGACGTTCGCACCCTCACCCGGATCTGGCCAATCCCGGGCTCCGGCTTCGGCCGGTCCTGGACCTCGAGGACTTCGGGCCTCCCAGGACGGGTGATGATGACGGCTTTCATATCGACTGAAGTTACACAAACACCGAAATAGAAAAGCCGGCCCGAATGAGCCGGCCTTTCTACCTGCTGAGAAACCGAGCCGTCAGGACGTAGTGAACTGGCAACTACCAGCTACGCCACTGACAACTCGCACCCGTTCTGTTGTTGTTCCTGCCTATCGCACCTTGTTGCCGTTGAGATCCCACACCTCGACCGTCCCCAGATTCCGCGCCCGGATCGGCGCTTCGATCTTGGACAGATCACCCGCGACTACGACGATCAAATTGTTCGGCGTGAGCCTGCTCGCGGCGGCGGTACGCACGTCTTCAGGAGTCACGG
>DASYVU010000166.1:0-16167 GCA_035936715.1 Gemmatimonadaceae bacterium | reverse complement strand
CTTCGGAGTGCGCTTCGGGCTACGCTTCGCGCCATCCGTCCCGAGCTTCGGAAGAATCACCGTGAACCGGGTACCGCCCTTCTGATCCGGGCTGTCCACGAGAATGAAGCCGTGGTGCGCTTCGACGGCGCGATGAACGATCGAGAGGCCGAGCCCGCTGCCGCCGGACTTAGTCGTCACGAAAGGCTCAAAGAGCCTCTCCTTGATCGAATCCGGTATTCCACGGCCTTGATCGGCAATTCGGAGCATTATGGCCCCGCGCGAAAAATGCTCGGCTTGCTGTGGCAGCTGATGGTGAGCGAGCTCAACGGCTTCGAGCCGGACTTCGCCGCCCGGTGGAGATGCCTGCACCGCGTTGAGAAGGAGATTGAAGATCGCACGATGCAGCAAATCGTCATCGCCAACCACGACCAGAGGAGTCGAAGGAAACAGCTCTCGAATCGTTACCTGATCCGGCCTATCCGGGTGGGCGCCAACCAATGCAGCGGCGTGACGCGCGATCTCGATTATGTCCAGCCGACGTACGCTCGTGACTCCGGTGCGCGCAAAATCGAGGAACTCCGACAACAGGCGCGACAAGCGATCCGACTCGCGCTGCACGAGCTTGGTCAGAGTGCGGGTGTCATCGTCAGCGCCGGGAACCTTTGCCAGCAGCTCCGCCGCGCTGCGAATCGATGCGAGCGGGTTCTTGATCTCGTGCGCGAGCGAAGCGCTCATCTCCGCGACCGCTTCGAGCCGCTCGGCGCGAGTGTGCAACCGCTCGATGTCCGCTTCGCGCAGCCTGAACGCGGCCAGCTCCGCCGCCATCTCCTCGCGACCCGCATTTGCTTCACGCAGGCGGGCACCGATGTAGCCGCAGCCAAGTGCCACGGCTCCAAAGATTCCCAGCTGGACGAGAACCGGGAAATCAAAGGTCGAGGCCTGATCGACGATTGTTACGGCGAAGTAAAGCACGTCGCCCAGCAGGGCGACCAACAACACCCCGGTCGCTGGGAGCACGAGCGCACTGACGGCGATGACGAGTATGTAGAGCGGAGCAAGTTGGGAAGGCGTCCCGGCCTGCGTGAGGTGGACGACCGTCGTCACCAGGAGCAGATCAAAGAGTACCTGCACGTAGAAGAATCTGTCACCAGGCCGCGCCGCTTTCTTCGCGCTGTACAACATCGACGCGGCAGTAAAGAGCAGGGCCGACACGAATGCGAGTGTCGCCACTAGTGTCGCAGTACTGTCGGCGGCACGCCACACGACGATTGCAGCGATGAAAATGGCGGTCGCCAGGGAGAGGCGGCCGACGTAGAGAACCTGGAGAACTCGTTCTCTCCCGCTACCCGAGCCCATGGGCAGAGCGAGCGTGGCGCGCGGCGCGGCAGGGGTCACGGGGATGGCCTTTAACGAGGGTTCCGAAGTGCGCGGCTGAGACACTGACGTCAAGTATACGCTCCGGCGTGAGACTAAGTCCCTACTACTATATAGATTACACGCATATGGTCCTTGGACTTCTTGCTGCGGACGCCGCGGATCCTCCGTCTATGACCGCGGCGGTCACCAGCATGGTTGCCGTGCTTGGACTGGTCGCCCTGAACGCCTTTTTTGTCGCTGCCGAGTTTTCCCTGGTAGCCGCACGGCGCAGCAAGATCGACGAGATGATCGGCAAGGGTGATCGCGGCGCGCTCGCCGTTCAGGCCGCGCTCCAACATCTAGACCGCTACATCGCCGCCACGCAACTTGGAATCACGATGGCGTCGCTCGCCCTTGGCTGGATAGGCGAGCCAGCCCTGGCCCACCTCTTCGACACCCTCCTGCGTTCGGCTGGGTTGAACCCCTCACCCACCTCGACCCACGTCGCGGCCGTACCGGTCGCGTTCTTCCTGCTCACTTTTCTTCACATCGTTCTGGGAGAGCTCGCCCCGAAATCCGTAGCGCTGGCCAGCCCCGAGAAAACTGCCAAAGCCGTTACGCGCCCGCTCGTCCTGTTCTCGCGATTCATGTCGCCGTTCATCTGGTTGTTCAACGGCGCGGCAAACGCGGTGCTCCGCATCTTTGGCGTGGAGCCCTCAACCGACGAGGAAGGCCACAGCCCCGAAGAGATTCGGTTCATGGTGATGCAAGCTCACGCTCGCGGTACGCTCGACGAGTCCGATCGCGCCATGCTGGCCGGTGTTCTGGATTTCCACGAGAAGAAAGCCAGGGACGTAATGCGTCCTCGAACGGAGGTCGTCGCGCTGGATATCGAATCGACCGAGCAGGAAGTCTGGGAAGTTCTGAGACGCGAGCGCTATTCGCGCTATCCGGTTTACCGCGAATCGCTCGACGACGTTATCGGAGTCTTCCTCGCAAAAGATCTGTGGCTGCATTCTGGCGACGCTCCGTTCAATCTCGCGGACTTCGTGCGCGAGCCCATGTACGTGCCGGACAGCCGGCCGGCGGAGCGAGTGCTGGACGATCTGAGGAAAACGCGGGCTCACATGGCGGTCGTGCTCGATGAGTACGGGGGAACTGCCGGCATCGTGACAATGGAAGATCTGGTAGAAGAGGTCATTGGCGACATCGCCGACGAATATGATTTCGCCTCCCGCGAGTCGATCGTCACCGATGGCGTCCTGGAGCTGGCAGGGTCGCTGTCACTCATCGATGTCCGCTCCGACTATCGGGTGCAGATACCGGAGGGAGACTGGACGACGCTTGGTGGGTACGCCTTTGCCAAGCTGGGGCGCCTGCCAAGAATGGGTGACAGGATCCCGATTCCCGGCGGCGAGATGGAAGTCGTCGCGATGGATGGCCGACGAATCGCGGCACTCAGAATCCACCGGGCTGGCGCCAGGACGACCGCCGCCGCTGTCGCCACTGCACAGTCCGCCTCCGTCTAAAGCCTCTTCCGGAATACTCCGCAAGCATCGAGAGTAGCCGCGTCATTCGATCTGGAAACGCGGACTGACGCGCAGGGAAGCAATGAATTCTTTGCCACCCAACGCGAGCGCCGGCGCGATCCCACATCGGATACAAATCGCTCGACGAGTCCGCTTCGCGACGAATCGAATGCGGAGAGAGCCGCTGCTGTCTTGATGGCGAGCGCGCTCTCCTGCGCGCGGACGTACAGCAGCGGCAAATGCGCGGCGACGGCGATGTCCGTTGTCGGGACTGTTTTGTCGATTGTTCCGGGGCGGTCCCATACAGCTTTGGTGTACTTCGCTTCCAGATAGCTCGAGTACAGTCTGGCGGCGGCGGCGCCTCGCCCCGAGAACTCGAGACGCTTGCCGATGGCGAGATAGATCTCCGGCGCACCGACGTACCCTTGTCTAAGAGAGCTCTCCAGCAGCGTAAGCGCCGACTCGCTCTTGCCATACCGCAGGTAATTTTCCGCCAGCGCGTAGCGAGGCTCCCCCACATCCGGGTCGCTCTTCACCGCATCTTCGAGAACTAGGCGCGCCCGATCGTGGTCGCCATCTTCGGTGTAGGCCTTGGCGAGAAGCAATCTCTGCTGGATGCGGTGCGGGCTCAGGTCGATGGCTTTGTTCAGGCTAGCGATGGCATCGTCGACGTAATATTGGGAGCCGTAAAAGCTCGCCGCGTCGAGGAATACGCCTGCTTGGTGTGTGTAGAGTCGGTCGTTCAGCGTGTCGCGGTGGATCTCCTGACGGAACGCCAAGTCTGTTCTTGCGAAAGCCATTTCGAGCATCCGCCGCTCCGCGGGATTGCGTCGCATCTCGGGGTACCGCGGACGCAACGACCCGAGGTATTGGCCCATGACCAGCGGCGTGTGAGCTGTTTGGTGACCCGGCGTGCCCGCGAGAATGTTGAATTCCGCCAGCGTTTTCCGGACTGAGCCCCGGGAGGCGTCGATTCCATCGAGTGCCCGATTGGCGCGGAGCGGAGCGTACGCTTCCGAATAGAGCGCGGCAGCAACGAGCAAAACCGAAAAGACTGCGACTGCCACTGGAACACCGCGCGGCACGCGACTCCGCTCGATTGCCGGCCGCACCACGCCATATGGATTTTCGCGCGACGCAATCAGTGCGGCAAAGAGAATCCAGAGCATCGTCGAGGTCAGATCGACGAACCAGAAGAAGAGATAAGTGGCGTAAGCGACTTGCAGCCCGCTGAGAATCGCGAGCGACGCAGCGGATAGTCTTTCGTCGCGATACGCCCGGATCAGAGTGACGCCGATTGCGAGCCAGATCCCGAGAAAGGTGAGCGCGCCAACCAGTCCCGTGGTCGCCAACAGTTCCAGAAACTGATTATGCGTCCTGTCGAAGACGTCAGTATCCGCACGGTAGATGCCCGGGTCGAAGTGCGCGGACCACACCAGATTGTGATTTTCGGGACCATATCCAAGCAGCGGCCGATCCTTGAAACCTTCGATCGCGGCGATCCACTGCATGGTTCGCGACTCGTCCGTGCCGGCGGGATTGGTCAGCGCCAGACGCTGAAGCACCGTTGGAGCGCCACGACTAAACGCGCTCGATGGAAATGCTCTGATCCCGACAGAAATACCGACAACCAGAAAAGCCAGGGTGATCGCTGCGGCGGGAGCGATCCAGCGCCTGCGAGGCGCCGTATGGAGCGCCGCAAAAATCACGGAGCCTGTTACGGCACCCAACGCGAGGCCGATTACCGTGCTTCTGTTCTCGCCGTATACCAAGCCAAGCAAATTGATGCAGGCAACAGCCAGGTAGAGCAAGCGGAACCGGAAGCTCGTCGACGCGAGGTATCCTGCCAAGGCGATCGCGAAGAGCAGATACGCCGCCAGCAGTCCGGCGTTGCCCACGGTGGACAAGCTGCCTGCCAGCATCGAGTCCGGCAGCCGTGCCGCTGCTGCGATGGTCGAGTGCTCGAGAATCGCGCTGACGCTGACGATGACGCTCACGATCAAGGCCGCGTTGAGGACCCAGCTCCATTCCTGATCGCGAAGCGCGCGCAAGAGAAGAAAAAAGAGCGCGAGGTGCAGCCAGGCCCACACACCGCCCATGCGCTCGAAATCTCCAAACAGGCTGTGATCGCGGGCCGGAGAGAAAAGCGCTGACAAAAGCGTCGCGGCGACAAAAGCGACGAGTGCCCAGAAAATCGGCTCGTAGCGAAGATCCAGCTCTTCACCCCCGAAGCAGAGGGCCCACACGAGCGCAAGAGCTCCCAGCTCCGCGACGACGCGAAAGAAAAGGTTCCTCGGTACGACGTACGGGAAAAAGAAGCCCACGGGCACGATTATCGGAACGAGAAGGGAGGCGATCAAGAGCAGCAGAATCGCGAGCCGCCAATTGATCGCTGTCGATATTCTCGTGAGAATTCGTACGCTCAAGTTCCGCGACTCTCCGCCAGACTCCGCAGGGTATCCGGAACGATCTCGTGACCGCCGTCGAAACGAATTATTTGGTGCGGGACACCGAGCTCTTTCAATCGCGACTGCTGCGCGGCGACCAGATCAGGCTTGGCGAAGTCGTCCTGTCGGCCGAGTACGACCGTGAGCGGCGCGCGTCGCGCCAACGCGGAGGCGTCGTTGCCCGTGAACTCGGGCGGCAACAACCCGGCCCACAGAACTACGCGATCGGGGTCGACCTTCCCGCGCGCTACCCAACGCGCGACAGTCGCCGTCCCCTGAGAGAAACCCAGCACCCACAGGCGAACCGCCTTCCGAGGCACGACCGAAAAGATCTCGTCATAGAGGAGATCGAGGTAGCGGACGTAGTCTTCGATCTCGCGCTCCCGATCTTCGGACGTCATCCATGTCGCACCCACGGGAGTGTTTGGTGCGTGAGGCCCTCCCTGGGGCGGCGTCAGGTAGTAGCGAGACAGCGCTTCGGGCGCAACGAAGAGTCGATCGTCACGCTCGATCGGAATGAAGCGCGTCAGAAAGCGCGAAGCCAGCTGGCCGTGTCCATGGCAGACGATCCACACCTCGCTGAGGGATGCATCGAATGAGCCCATCACCGAATAGCGCGCGGACCTCGGGACGCGAAGATGCCGCTGTTCGAAGCTGCGAACCGGGCGGTCGGAGATTGGTGAACTGAGCACGGACTAAGCTTGACCTTCTGTGCAGTAAAGAGGAGGCGATGGAACATGTCTTGCCCCCCTGAATTTACTCTTATTCCCTGCGCTAAATGATTCGTTCCCTCATCCCGCTTGCTCTCGTTCCCCTCCTTGCGTCCTGCTCGGTCTCGCAGGACCAGGAAGTCGCGCTCGGCCGGCAAAACGCCGAGGAAATCAACGCGCAGCTGCCCATCGTGACCGATCCGGCCATCAGTGGATACATCCAGGATCTCGGCGACTCCATCGCCAAGACCACCAGCCGCGCGGATCTGGACTGGCATTTCTACGTCGTGAACACCAAGCAGGTCAACGCCTTCGCATTGCCTGGTGGATATGTCTACGTCAATCGCGGGCTCATTGAAAGCACGAAAAAGCTCGACGAGCTGACGGGGACTCTCGGGCACGAGATCGGCCACGTGATTCAACGCCATTCGGTCAAGCAGATGCAGAGCGCGGAGAAGGCAAACGTTGGACTGGCCGTTGTCTGCACGCTCACCAGCATCTGCCACAGCGGGCTCGCGCAGGCGGCGGTTCAGGTGGGAGGCACTGCGCTCTTCGCAAAGCACAGCAGGCTCGACGAGCTGCAGGCCGACTCAGAAGGCGTGGTGAATGTGACGCGAGCCGGCTACGACCCGCAGGGAATCCCGGATCTGTTTCAGGTCTTGTTGAAGGAGCGCCAATACCAGCCGACGGCGGTCGAGGGATGGTTTGCGTCCCACCCGCTCGAGGAGACGCGCATTGCTAGAGCGAAGGAGCTGCTCGCGCAAATGAAACTGGAGAGCTCGCGCCCGCTGGTCGTGGACAATCCACAATTTCAGGCGTTCAAGACTCGGGTTTCCCAGCTGCCCGCGCCGCCGCCCGCCAGGCGGTTGCCCAGCGGGCAACCATAGCACCATCGGAACCGGAACGGTATCGCGAGCGGAATCGTGGGTCGTGTCCTGCATTCCGGCCGTGTCGTGGCCGCTGCGCATCTCGGCCGCATCTTCGGCGTCGCCATCGTCCATTTGCATGTTCATTTCAGGGCCGCTGTTTTCTGAGGTGTCGACACGCATGTCGAACGCCTCCGCCTGTTCCCGCGCAAGGCGATCTTCTCGTCGCGCAAGCAGCACGCGCCCGCGGTATCTCTGAACAAATTGAAAATTGTCTGGCGGTATCGGTGTCGCGCTTGTCGATTTGCCGGTCTCCACCACTTCCGACGCCTGCGCGAGAGCGATTGTCTCGAGGACGAAATCCCGTACCGAGAGGCCGGCGCGCTCGATCGCGCGTCGCGCGCGGGGACTGGATTCGAGCCGAGTCACGGCGCGATCGATCGCGCTTCTGCCGGACGACACGCCCGACTCGATCGCTGATCGAGGCAAGTCTTCCAGGCTGTTTTGCGCCTCCTCCCACCGCGCAAAGTTGTCCTCGGTGAGGCGGAAATCGACCGCGGTCGCCAGGGCTTCGCGCGCTTCTGGCGATCCATTGTCGAAGATCAGCGACTCTGCGAGCGGATCCGACGCGCCGAGGCTGCTACGCTTGCAGCCCACAGTCGCCATAGCGAGGACAATGAGCGCCACTGCGCGTGATTGAATCAGATGCTTCACCGGTCGTCCTCCTCCGTTCCAAGCGCAGCGAATCGCGGCCCAAGCGAATAGTATTACTCGCTACGCTTCCCGCCATCAACCCAGGCACCCAGACAATGAACCGAATTCCGCGAGCGCTTCTCGTCACGGTCTGCTCGTTGTGCAGCTTCACGCCGCTCTCGGCACAGACAAAGCCGGTCGACTGGGCGGCCCTAGCCCGCGAATCGCAGACAATTCTTGCGGATTATCTCCGCATAAACACAACGAACCCTCCGGGCAACGAGTTTCTCGCCGCGCGCTTCCTCAAGGGGATTCTCGATCGCGAGGGAATCGAGGCCCAGATCCTCGACACCGCGGAGCTTGGGCCAAACCGCGCCAATCTCTATGCGCGTCTCCGCGGCAATGGCGCCAAACGGGCCATCGCGCTGGTCCACCACATGGATGTCGTGCCGGCAACGCCTGCCTCGTGGTCGATCGATCCGTTCTCGGGTGCTGTCAAGGATGGGTACATCTGGGGCCGCGGAGCCATCGATATGAAGGGGATGGGCATCGCGCAGCTCATGGCCATGATCGCAATCAAGCGGTCCGGTGTTCCGCTAACGCGTGACATCGTTTACATCGGCAATTCCGACGAGGAGCTCACATCCACTGGTGGACTCGTCCTTGTGAGCCGTCATCCCGACCTGCTGAAGGATGTCGAGTATCTGGTGACGGAAGGCGCCGACAACCGCGTCGAGGACGGAAAAGTCGTGTACTTTGCCGTTGGAGTCGCTGAGAAGCGCACGTTCTGGCAGCGACTGACAGTGAATGGAGTCCCATCACATGGGTCGCGTCCAACCAAAGTGAATCCGGTTCCGCGTCTCGTCGCCGCGCTTTACAAGATCTCACAGTACGAGACGCCACTGCACGTGACGCCGGGAGTGGAAAGGTTTTTTCGTGACATCGCGCGTCTCTACCCGGAGCCGCAGCGAACCTGGCTCTCGGGCGTGACGGCGTCGCTCAACGATCCACAGGCGAGAGAATGGATTCTGAGCGATGTGTGGTGGAATGCCTTCCTGCGGAACACGATCTCGCTCACCGGGCTCGCGGGATCCAACAAGACGAACGTCATCCCTGGAGTCGCGACCGCGGATATCGACGTGAGGCTGTTGCCGGATCAGGATCCGGCCGCTTTTCTGGAGACGTTGAAGATTGTCGTGGGCGACACCGCGGTTCACTTCAATACCCTGCTGCAACCGAAGACGCCGCTCGAGAGTCCGATCAACACCGATCTCTTTCACGCGATCGAGCGCGCCGCGCATGACCGGGAGCCCAGCGCGTTCGTCACGACTCCGATGGAGACGGCAGCCACTGACCGGCCAACTTATCGCAAGCTGGGAATAACCACTTACGGGTTCAGCCCGTTTCTGATCCCCAGGCCCGAGATCCAGCGCGGGATGCACGGAAATGACGAGCGGCTGTCGGTGGACAATGTCGGTTACGGCGTCCACTTCATGTACGACATACTGCGCTACGCACAGTAGTCGGGGTAGGAGCTAACGAGTCAGCTCTTGTGCCGGAAGGTGATGCGCCCTCTCGTCAGATCGTAGGGCGAGACTTCGAGAGTTACGCGATCGCCGGCGAGAACTCGAATGCGGAATCTGCGCATCTTTCCCGCGATCGTGGCGTGCACGTCATGGCCGTTGTTCACCTGCACACGGAACGTTGCATCGGGCAGCACTTCAGTGACGGTTCCTTCCAGCTCGATTGCTTCTTCTTTTGCCATAATCCTCCGAATGTGTTTTGCAGCGGTACGAAATAAAAAGCGGGGCCGGCCTGGAGTTGTCCAGATCGGCCCCGCCCTTCTATACGGCGTTCAGCAAGCTGCGACTTAAGCGCCGAGCTTGGTGACGTTCTCTGCCGCTGGGCCCTTCTGACCCTGCACGACGTCGAATTCGACGCGCTCGCCTTCAGCCAGCGACTTGAAGCCGTTGCCCTGAATGGCGGAGTGATGAACGAAGCAATCCTTCTGTCCGTTCTCGGGGGTGATGAAGCCAAAGCCCTTGGCGTCGTTGAACCACTTTACTTTGCCGGTGGTACGCATGTTCGGTACATCCTCATTCAATTGTGTCGGAGTGCCGTGTGTGCGGTACCGAGCCGACTACTGTTTGTTCGCGGCCGAAATGGCCGCATTTGTTCGCCAGAAACCAAAAAAGACCTGGCGACTTCCCAGGTCCCTCTACAGTTCGCTGGCATTGATACGCAATCGTTGCGCGTCAGGGTAATAACCTAACCATTTAAGGCCTTGCCGTCAATAAAGATGCAGAGCGTTCCGCGAACGAGTCCTCCGGCTCGGCGAAATCTTCCAGGACGTCCCGGTAAGCCTCGTAAACGGCACTTGGGGCGGGTACGCGCTGTCCACTGACCATGGACTTCAACATCAGGGCGTCGGCGACGGCTTTCCCCTTGTAGTGGTTGTTGGTGACTACGTAGACCTCGCGCGTCGCGGATCGCTCGCGATCTCCGTGGCTCGCTCCGCCCAGGGCTCCAGCTCATCGGGACGGTACAGATAGTTGTAGCGCTGCTACACTGGAGCCTTCTCTCGAAGCCAATCCTTGTGGTTCCGCCCGTGCACCCGGACGTATCCAACGTGGGATGTCACATGAGCCGTCGGCCCAATTGAATCGTGGTACAGCGGCTGGTCGATATTGACGAAGCCAACCCCGTCTTACTCGAGAGTGCGCAGGAAATCGGGAACAAGCCACGACTTGTGGCGGACTTCCACCACCAGCGGATAAAGCCTGAAGCGGAAATTCACGTTGTCCGCCACCCTGCGCACCCAGTTGCTGGAAGTTGTGGCGAGCGGCGGCCCATAAAAGCTCGAGTTGTACGATGCCTTCCCAATCCTTGTACATCCATCCGGCCGGCCCAAATCGAAACTCCGTCGCCGCCTTTGGCGCCTCATTTCCCGAAGCCCGGTCTCGGCCGCCCTATCTTTTTTGCAAGCCCATTCTCATCATGAATGCTTGTTCAATGCCAACGAGGCCGATGAGGTCGGTTCAAGCAGAAGTGACGGCAACCGGAAACTGGAAATGCGTCAGGCAGTAGCCACGAGCGCCAAGCATTCGCATTTTCTACGACGCAATGTCCTACGCATTTCACACCGCGGACGTATTTACGGATTGCCTGCATGGCGGAAATCCGCTGGCCGTGATCCCCGATGCGCGCGGGCTCTCCGATCGGCAGATGCTCGCGATAGCGCGCGAGTTCAACTACTCGGAGAGCGTGTTCGTTTTTCCGCCCGAAGTGAAAGCTCACACTCGTCGGGTTCGCATCTACACACCCGCTGGTGAGATTCCTTTTGCCGGACATCCGACCGTTGGATGCGCGTTCGTGCTCGCCTCGATCGGGGAGATACCGCTGAACGGTGAAGAGACTCGCGTGGTCCTCGAGGAAGGCGTCGGTCCGGTCGCGGTTCTCATTCGAGCGAAAGGCGGCAGGCCGGTATTCAGCCAACTGACCGCGGCGCGGCTCCCGGAGATCAACGATCCCCCGCCTCCACCGGAAACGTTATGCGAGATTCTTTCGCTCGAGCCAAGTCACATCGTCGCCGATGACATGATCGAGCCGGAAGCGGTGTCGTGCGGGCTGCCCTTTCTTTTCATCCCGCTCAAGAAGCCGGAGATGCTCTCCTGGGTGAAGGTCGATCCGCTCAAGTGGGAGCAGGCGCTTCGCGATTACTGGGCGCCGGAGATGTTCGTTTTCAGCACGGATGACTGGAGCAACATTTTCGAGGGTGGCCACATTTGCGCGCGAATGTTCGCGCCGGGAATCGGCATCGCTGAAGATCCGGCCACGGGCAGCGCCTGTGCCGCTTTGGCGGGATTCCTCGGTCTCCGCTCTGAGACACGCAACGGGACTGTGCGCTGGACGGTGGATCAAGGCGTCGACATGGGTCGTCCGAGCAGGCTCGAGCTGGAGGTCGATCTCAAGCGCGGCCAGCTGGAAGCGATTCGCGTCGGTGGTGCTTCTGTTCTCGTGAGCTCAGGAACGCTTCACATCGAAGGCGAAGCTTAGCTCGGCCCTCTCCAAAGGCGTCTGTCGGCTGGGTCCTGCGGAGGACGCACCACGCGCTGCGAGTAGTCCGTGAGAGCGATAACGACCAACAGGATGATCGCCATGGCCAGGAAGAAGTTTCGCGCCGCGACATCCTGAGCGAACCCGAATATCCACGGCGCTACGAGGAGGAATATTCCCGCCAGCAGCTCGATCACGCCGTGGATTCTGAACGGAATCCACATGAAGAAGCCGAGCGGGAAGTCTGTGCAACCGGTCATCAGCAGATGGATACCGGCCAGCCAGTAGACGATGGCGGCTGGAGTTCCGTGAAACCCGAACACCATCGGCGCGTTCAGAAACGCCGCCACCGTCGCGTAATCGAGCACGCCATGCGCGCGCGCCGACACCGGCTTTATCACTCTGACTCCTGCCTCAGTAAAGTACCCGCATTGGAAGGAGTTTCACTCCACGACTTCTATTCGAGATAGTGATACAGGCCGAACAGCCCCATACCGGCGCCGACGATGATGATGATCGTTCCTGCGGTACCTCCGATGAGCGCGCCGGCAATCATCGCGCCCACTCCAACGACCATCAGCGCCACATCCTGACCCTGATGTCTCTGCACCGGCGCCGTGGATGCCACCTTCGTCGATGCGTCGACTTTCGCCTCGTTTACGCGAAACCCGACTGCAGCGGCCTGAATGGTAGGACCCTGAGGTTTAAGTGATGCCGATTGCTGTGCGCCGGACGTAGCGGGCAGCAAAGCGAGGGCACACAAGCTTATAGCAAGAAAGCGCATTTCGTTCTCCGTTGAGGGCAAGCAGAAAATTTAGTCGAGGAAGACGCATTGACGCGTCGCCTTTTCCCGCCACTGCGAAGCCGAGTCCGGCAATAAACGTGCGCGAACGTACACTGCGAACAGCGCAGACAATTATGCAACTGACTTGACGTCGAATGCAAATGCGCCGGTCAGAATGCTGCCGGCGTGCTTTACCTGCACCCACATGTGGTACCTGCCAGGCTTGGGGAACGCATACGGGAAACTGATCACGCCACGCTGATCGATCGGCGCTCTCGCATGAGACGCCTCGACCACCCGTATCCTCTCTCCCAATCGGCCGGGAATCGTATCGCCTGATTGTCTCATCTGGAAAGCCATCTGCGACGCCATTGAAATGGATCCGCTCGGATGCAGGTGCACAAACACGGCGCCATCGTCGCGAGCCACGACTGCATGCCCCGCCATGCCGATGTATGGCTCGAGTGCCACTGGCCTTCCGTCGGCGCCGGTCACCGAAAAGCGGAGTGGCGCTTCCCGCCCGACGACGAAAGTCTTTCTGGGCCGCTCGAGTCTCATCACCGATCCATCTTCGAGCACGGCACTGTCGCTGTGGAGAGTCGGCGCGCCAATGTGTGCGGCGTCGTCCGGGTCCGTAAGCCGTCCGCTCTCACGCGTCGGTCGTGAAAGTGTGACCTTGCTCACGAGAGTCTGAGTAAAGCCGCTCTCATGCACGATGTCGCCATAGACCCGATAGGTGCCGGGCGGGAGATGCGGCAGCGACGAGGTAAAGCTCACCGAATCATTCGTTGCCGGATGCAAATGGGCGAACGCTGCGAGATCGGGCTCACCAATCATGAAAACGTGAATCAACTTGCCATGGTCCGGTATGAGCGGCGTCCAGCTTGGCGCCCCGTGTTTTCGCAGCCATGCACTATCTCCTCGCCGCATCCACGTCGAGTCAGCAATTCTGAGATGGATGACATCGCCGCTGGCGAGAGATTCCACCGCTGCGCTAGATCCGAATGGTTTGTAAATGCTTCGGTTGAAATTTGTGTCTTCGTTGTTCCACCACCGAGACCCGCCGAACAACGCCACCGCCACCACGCCCGCAGTCGCAGCCATGGCGGTCCGGGCTTTCCACCGCTGCCTGTCATCGGGTGACTCGCCCGGAGTGAGCACGCTCTCCCGCACGGCGGCTCCGACGATTGTAACGAGGCCAATGAAAAGGAAAACCCCAATCGCCGCGAGCGTGATCCCCAGTTTTGGATCGAGCTCGAGGCGACTGCTCGCGACGACCACAACCGGAACGACGGCCTTGCCTTCCCCAAGTGATCCGCGCACGCCCACCGTCACACTGTTGGATCCGCCCGACATTATCCAGAGAGGCGCGCTGTACAATCCGGGATCGCCGTCGACGGGCGCCGCTGCCTCAGGAGGCGGTGACGCAGCAAGCGCGTCAAACCGGTTCGCCTGAACCGTCACCTCCTCCACTCCCACACCGGTCACGCGCGCGAACACTCTCGCGACACCGGGTACCACACTGGGCGTCGCCACCTGAACGACGACGTGATATGGGCCAGCTGCTCCCTCGTACCACGCGTCGGGACTTCCCACGTGCGCGGAGCAAACCAGGACGAGGCATGTGAGAGCGGCGATGCGAGCCAACAGCGGCATCACCGCTTCACCTTGGCCATTCCGGATCCCCAGAACAGACTGAGTCGGGATGACACGATGCCGAGCAGGACCGCGAAAGCGATCCCCTTGGCGAAGAGGAGCGGGCTCCACTTGCCAACGGCGTTGACGTCGAGATTCCAGTACTGATATCGCCATGGACCGAGCCGGTCCGTGTAGGACCACTGGTCGGCGCCGAAGATGAAATTTCTCGCGCCGGGAGAGATCAGAAACTCGGCCCAGAACCAGTGAACACCGAGCATCACCGCCACCCATGTCACGCCAATGAGCACGGACAGCTTCCAGTCGTGGCCCCGACCAAGCCTTCTCATGAGGAGGTCTACCGCAAATGCTGGGACGATGATGAGGAGCGGGAACGCCGGCGGAATCATGTGGGTGACCGGATTGTAGATCGGTGCAAGCTTTGGCGTCGCGGCGAACAGCTGGAGAATCCACATCATGACAAGCGTAATCGCCGAGTAAATCGCCGTGATCGTTGTCGCCGGCCATTTGAGGCGCGACGCGCGCGAGAGGCCAACCAGAAAGAGCGGTATCGTCCACGCGGTGATTGCGTAGAATTTGGCGCCATGCATCTGGTTCCCGACGCTCGCGTCTTCCTGTATCACTGTTGCAATCATCGTGATCAGAATTCCGGCGGTGTACGCGTGCATCATGCTGTACATCCGCTGATCTTCGTCGGACGCGCGGTTCTGCGCGCTCAGAGTCATCAGCATTGCGCCGATCTGGATCCCCATCATTCCCCACGCCAGGATCATGTGCGGCGGACTGATGATCTTTACATCGAGGCCGTACGCGTTGTGCCACCAGTTATCGAAGGGCGCGGACGTGATTATCATCAGCGTCCCCCAGATGCACACCCAGGCGCCGAGCGGTCCCTGAAAAAATCGCCAGAAACGAACCGACTGGGCTCTCTCTTCAGGAGATCCGGCGAAGGTGGTTTTCAAAACGAGCCAGCCGCAGCTCAGTCCCGCGATGACCGCTGCCAGCTGCTCGAGAACATGGGCGAGCGTCCAGAAAGTGTCTCGACCAACCGTTCGATGCCACGAGACATCCCATATCAGTCCGACGACGATGCAGGTCGACGCCAGGACTACAGCGTAGAGCGGCCACGGGATTGTCCACGCGCCGGCTCTTACGCGCTCATCTGCTGCAGCTCTATCGGCGACGGAAGCGGTCATGGGAGCCACCTTGGCTGGGGGCTGAGCCACTCTGCATTTTCACGCTCGGCCGCCACACCATAGAATGCGGCGCCTCGTCCGTCAAGAAAAAACTACCGCTCTTCGCCCCTGTGATAGCGGCCGCGACGACGGTCCGGGACGTCGACCTGTCCGCTGACTGCGGTGTAGTCGATGCTGCCGCTACCTTTGGACTCGACTCTGAAGTCGCGTCCGACCTTGTTGACATCGATCTCGCCGGAGCCGTCGTTCTGAACGACCACTGAGCCACGAATGTCGGTCGCGTAGATGCTTCCCGATCCGTCGCTCTCTACCGTGAAAGAGCCCGTCACGTTGCGAACGTTTATGTCGCCCGAGCCGTCGTTGACCGTCACGTCGCCGCCGACATTTTCTATCAGAAGATTGCCGGAGCCATCGGTGATGTGAACCGTCCCGGCCGCGCCGACGACTGAGAAGTCGCCCGAGCCGTCGCTGGCATCGAGGGAGCCGACGTTGAACACCTTCAGATCGCCGCTGCCGTCCGAGATATCCGCATTCATCCCTTGCGGCACCTGAATGACGAGGTCGAGCGCGGCGGAGGAGTTATCGTCGCCCGAGCGCCAGTTCTGGTCCGGAATGTCGGCTTTGATGAACACCACATCTCCTCGCCGCTCGGCGATGAGCTTGATCTGACTCAGGAACTGCTGGGAGGAGGCGCGCGCCGTTCCAGTCACCTGAACCTGCCTGAGGCCCGGCTTGCCTTCCACGCGAAGACTGCCAGCCGCCCCTTCGACTTCCACGCTCCGGGCGCCGGACGCGTCGACGACGGCATTCCTGGGCGCGGTATAAGCATTTGACCACCGCGCGTGCGCAGCTGAGCCTATTAGAAATGGTGCGGCGGCGAACGCGGCTCCCT
>DASYVU010000165.1:0-8814 GCA_035936715.1 Gemmatimonadaceae bacterium | reverse complement strand
CACGATCCCGCCGCTCGCGGGCCGCGACTCGGCGAGCTCGTGCACCGACATCCTCAGGTCCGTCCACCTCACCCGCGCCCCACGAGCCATCAGCCGCCGGTAGACGTCGCTGTACTGCCCCTGAACCCTGATCGCTACGCGCCTTCCCCCTTTCGCGCGGGCGTGCACGCAAAGCTGCGTCACCAGATGATCGAAATCAGCTTCGCTCCGCGCGACCATCTTCAGAACGCGCATCTCTTCCGTCGCACGCCCTTCGACCAGAGGCACCGAATGGCAGATCGCGAATGAAACGACGTCGCTGCCTTTGCGGACGAGCACCGTGTCGCCGAGCTCGTGGTGAGCGGTGAGAACGATCTCGCGCGTGTAGTCGTATCCAGGCATCAGCTGCTGCAGCATCTGCCGGCACTGTCGGAGCGCCAGCTCGCGTTCGTGCGGATCGAGTGTCGACATGAGTGTCGATTGGATTCCACTTCGCGCCGCATCGAGCGTTACCGTCACCGTGAGATGTCCGGGCGTAAAGCCGAGCGACGAGTAGAACCCGACGTTGTCCATCGTGCGGGGCATCGTCTCGAGCCCGATCACCGTCGCGCCATTCTTTTTTAACCAGTCAACGCCGGTGGTTACAACCATCTTGCCGATTCCCTGCCCCTGATAGTCGGGATGCACGGCGAGCGGACCCATCCAACCTTCGACGCCCGAGCGATGCACCATGTTGAACGCCGCGATCCCGTCGCGCGCGTTGCGCCAGATCATCGCCCCATCTTCCGCGTCGGTGATGGCGAACTTCCATACGGCCGGATTGAGGTGCGGCACTCTTACGCCAACCATCCCGTCCTTGCGGTAGCGCTCGGTGAACGCTTCGCTGAAGACGGCATTGAGCGCGGAGATTTCGCGGATGCTGACACGCTCCGGCGTCTCGGATACCCAGGCGTGTCTCCAGTTGCGCGCGAACGCCATCACGCTCCCGCCTCGGCGCTCTCGACCAAGTCCTCCGTGGGCCGGCGCCGCGTCGCGGAGCCGGGCTCGGACGGAAGTGGTCGCCGATCATCAGAGCTGCCGACGTCTTCGTTCTCGCTCTGAGTCACGACCGAGCAGCCATGGTCTGCGTCGTAGCTCACGGATATCACCCGATCCAGGCCCTCCCGCACCGGCTCGATGTGCGTGATCAGAATCACCTGCTCGAAACGATCGTGCAGTCCGCGCAACAGCTCCACGACGTTGAACCGTCGAGCCTCGTCGAGCGACCCGAATACCTCGTCGAGAATGAGCAGCGAGAAGCTCTGACCCGCTCGCTCGGCGATCATCTGCGAGATGGCCAGACGCAGCACGAGATTCGCCAGGTCCTCTTCTCCACCCGAAAGCACAGGCTTGGGAACACCGTCCTCCAGAATAATGATGTTGTACTGATCGTCCAGCTCGAGCTCCGTGTAGCGAGCATCGGTCAGCTCGCTCAGGAACGCGCTCGCCAGCTCCGACAGCTCCGGACGCAACTGAAAGTTGAGATCGGTGCGCAGATCGGAAAAAGCGCGGTCGAGCTCGTCGTGTATGCGTCGGTCGTCCTGCAGCACGTCCAGCTCAGCAACTTTCCTCTTCAAATCCTCTGCCGCTGCCTGCGCGGCGGCGAGAGCGGCGGTCGCGCTCGACACCTGCTCCTGCGCACGCGCTGCCGCCACTTTCGACTCCTGAAGCTCACTGCGGACACGGTCGAACTCCGCCTTCAGCTCGTTGAAGTCCTTTTCCGTGAAGGAGATCTGTGCGCGCCGGGTGCGTAGCGTGCCAAGCGTGGATTGAACGCGCATGATTTCCTGCGCAATCCGCGTCTGCTCCAGCCTGAGCTGCGGCTCACGCTCGAGCATGGCCTGGAACCGAGCCACCTCCGCTTCCATTGGCGTCAGCCGATCGACCTCCGCGATAACCTCGGCGTGGCGCGCTGGATCGTAGCCTGGCGGGATTCGCGAGAGATCCCGTTTCATCTGCACCTGCCGCTGCTGCTTGGCGGCGATCTCGCGCACGATGGTGCCAAGCTCCTGAACGGCGAGCTGCACTTTGGCGAGTCTCCGCTCGAGCGTTCCCACCTCCTGCATCAGCACGCGGCGACTCTCGTCCAGCTCGCGCACGTCGTCGGGCATCTGCTCGAGCTGCTCGACCCGTGCCTTGTAGTAGTTCCCATCGACGTTCACGGTGGCCATCAGCTCGTCGAGGTGCTCGACCACGGTATGCAAGCTTCCGCCTAGCGGCCGGCTGCAAGTCGGACATTCGCCGTTCTCTCCGAGCGAGACGACGCGATCGCGCTGCAGCTTGACCTCCGCGTACTGGGAGCGGAGCGCTTCACGCTTGGTTTGCGCTTCCTGCCTGTCCCGCACCCATTCGGTGCGCCGCGCCTCGAGGAGTCCCTGAGCGTCCTCGAGCTCCGAACGCTTCTTCTCCAGCTCGAGCGTCGCTTCTTCCTCGAGAGCGGGCGCGCGCTCGATCTTCGAATGGCGGTCCTCGAGCCTCGCGATCTCTTCGCGCAGAGCGGACTCGGCTTCGAGCAGCGTCTTGCGGCGTCCTTCCTCGCGATAAAGCGTGTTGAGCGCCTGCAGCTCAACGTTCAGCGCGAACAACGGCTCGATGCTCTCGCGGAGATTGTCGAGGGGCGCTCGCGCAGCCTGCACGCCCTCGAGCTCGCGGATGACGCGCTCCGAGTCGCGGTGAAGCGCCGCTTCCTTCTCCTCGGCGACGGTGATCTGTGTGAGTAGCTGCGCGGACTGCTCGCGCTGCCGTTGCACCATCTCCCATCGCGGCTCGATTGCCATCATCTCCCGCGCCCGAACCGCCCCGCGATGAGCAGCCTGATGCGCGCGCCCCTCTGCCTCTGCCTTTCGGGATGCGGCCTCTGCGAGCGAGCGCAGCACAGCTTCGGGATCGGGCATGCCCCGGTGCATTCCCTCGATCGACGCTCGCACACGATTGCGCTTCTCGCGTGTGAGCTCCTGAGCGATACGCAGCTTCTCGTAGCCAAGGACCCTGGAGAGGAACTGTCCGCGCTTTGCCGGCGTCATCGCCGCCATCACGCTCAGCTCCTTTTGCCCGGTGAAGTACGTGTGGAAGAATTCCGAGAGCGACATCCCCAGGCGGTGCTGGAGCAGCTCGGTTACGGCAGAAATAGTGTTCGCGATCGGAGTGTCCGCGCCATCCAGATAGACTTCGGCGCTCGTGAGTCCCCGGCATACGCGATAACGGTGCGAACCGAGCTCGAAGTCCAGTTGCACCTCGACCGGCGCACGCGCGCCGGCGCCCATGAAGCGAATCGAATCCCGGTTGCCGCGAATCGCCGCGTTTCCGTAGAGTGCCCAGGCGATCGCTTCGAGAATCGTCGTCTTGCCGGCGCCGTTGGGTCCGATAATCCCAGTGAGGCCGGTCTCGAAATTGATTTCGGTCCTTGCGTGCTGACGGAAGTTGGTCAGGCTGAGTGTATTGAGTCTCACGCGGTGGCTTCCTCTTCCGCCGGCCCCGCGAGGGCGTCGGCTTCGCGCAGATAGTGCAGGCCCAGCTCGACGAGGGCTTCGCGATTGATGTTCTCGGTGAGAACGCGCGAGCGGAGCTTGTCGCGGACGGTGTCAGCGAGAGACGCGCGACGACCCGGGGCAGCTTGACCCTTCTCCGGACGCACGATCTCGGGCCGCCTGGTGTCGAGGTTAAAGTGCAGCGCCCTCCGCTTGTACTCTCTAAGCGCCTTGTGATCCAAGTCCCGAAGGATGTGCCTCGGCACGTCACGCACGACGAGTCGCACTATCTTCTCGTCGATACCGCCATCGCATTTGTCCAGCGCGGCGTGAATGGCCTCGTCGAGCGCGGCGGGTGAGAGACCAGCGCCCGAGAGCGGCGCGAGATCGACCCAGGGCCGCAACGGCGGGAGCGCGTGAAACTTATGCGTTTTCGCCGCGAGGTCATGCTCGATGATTCCTTTCCCGCCGATTCCTGCCTCGCGCTCCTCCGCCAGCTCTCCCCACGGATTCGTGCTGGTGTAGTCGACGGACCCGGAATAGAACGCATTCGGCGCGACCGACCGATAAACATGATAGTGGCCGAGAGCAACGTAGTCCCACTTCTCGGCGCCCAGTTCTTCCCGAGAGATCTCCATCGTTGAGCGATCGAGCTCGCGTCCGTATTTCGGCAGAACTCCTTCGATCTCTCCATGCAGGAGCAGGACGTTGTACTTGGCGGTGCGATCCGGTTCGAGAACGGGTCTATCCTTTGCCATGTCGGGCACGGCCAGGATCATCAGATCGCGCTCCGGAACCGATATACGCTTGGAATCGGCGTCAACCACGGTGATTCCGAGTCCGCGGAAAAGGCCGAGAATGCAGCCCGTCTCCGCCGTGCGCGGTGTGTCATGATTGCCCGCAATCATTACGACAGTCGCGTCCGGAAGCATTTGCATCAGTCGCGAGAACTGAAGAAATCCATGAAGAATCGCGGGATTCGTCGGGCGAACGGTGTGAAAGACGTCGCCAGCGATGAGAACGATATCGGGACGCAGCTCGATCACGGTGTCGATCACCCGGCGCAATGATGCCGCGACGTCGTACTCCCGCTGATTGATTCCGGTTGGCGTCTGCCGCTGGTACTGCCGGAATCCAAGATGTATGTCGGCAAGGTGAACCAGTCTCATCGTGCTCGCATTGCCCGTATCCACTGGGTGATTTTCGTCCGCACCTGCATTGGCTCCCCCTTTGGATCGCCTCGGCGGTCAGGAGGCGATTCGATCGTCGACCGCACGATGATGGTGCTCTTCGAGTCAGTAATCCAGCCGAGCCGCCGATCGATCTGAATGGTTCCCGAGAGCTGACCCGAAGTGCCATACCCTGGTCCCGCGGGGGCGGCGCCCGAGGTGTTGATTCGCGACATCGTTCCGCGCATCGAGATGTAAGCGATGTCGCCGTTTCTTCCCAGGGAGTCCAGCCGAAACGTTGCGCGCACCGACCCGACCGCACCCGGCTCGCTGCTGAGCGGAATCTGCATTTCCCTCGTCCACTTCTCTCCGATGGCCACCGGAGTGCGCGTGAGCACCGCGGGCATCTCGCCGAAGAGATGCCGCAGCTCGCTGTTGAGGTCGCCATCGTCCACCATTTCCATCCCGCCATCGGCCGATACCTTCAGCAGCACCGGTTTCGACTGCATCGCCCGACGCTTGAGGTCCGCGAGCGAGGCTGCCGACGCGGGAGTCATCGCGACGGAGTCCGTAATCGTCTGCATCAGAGTGCCGCCGGAGGTGTATTGCTCCGCGATCGCGCGAGTAAATACCTCGATCGATGTCGTCATCGAAGTGGTATCGTGCCGAACGCCGCGCGTCGTGCCCGTCATTTCCACTGTCTGCGACAGGTGCATGCGCAGAGTGTCACCAATGTGGGGACGGATCTGAAGGAGTACCGCCTGTGCGCTTACCGTTTGGGCCAAACAAAGAGCTGCGATAAGAGCGAGCTTTGGTTTGTTCCTAAAACCCATACGGATCATTCTCCGGCACGGAGCGAATGCTTCCCGCCATCGGACGCTGCGCCGGCTGCGCGGGAATGATCTTCCGGAACTGGGAGCTGAAGTACGCCTTCGCGTCGTTCGGCCGGGCGAGAAGTGTCGCGTTGCGCGCCCGAATCACTTCCTGCTCTGTGTAAAGCGCGGTGATCTCCTGAACCCAGGGCAGCGTAATCGTCGGATCCAGCGGCCTGAGCGCGCGAAGGATCGCCGCCTCAAGCGAAATTTCATTCGACTGCGGATAGCGCTCCGAGCCTTCGCGTCCCTGCATCACCGCTGGACGCGGGAAACGCACGAAAATCGGCTGCGTGAAATGTGGATGGCGAATCATCAGCTGTCCCTTTTCCAGTGTCGCAAGCTTGGTTCTCGTAGCCGGGCTCAGCACGGCGTAACCCGGGGTCGAGAGCTCGTCCGGATCCATTCTCCCGTAAAGCGCGGTCCCGGAGTTACCGACAACCCGACGGTGCACCTGCGACCGGAACTGCTGGGCGCTGAAGAGCACCAGGCCGAGGTAGCGTCCCCGCTCAGCGATATCGAGCAGCATCTTCCTGACATAGGTCTCTGGTCCATCGCCTGGCGCGTACTTGTTGAGCTCGTCGACGAACACTACGAGGTGTTTGACGCCGAGGTCCCTCCGCTCGAGGTGCTCGCGAAGCTTGGAGACGATACGGGCGAAGATGAGATCCTGCGCATCTTCCTCGAGGTTCGCGACGTCCACTACGTACACCGTCTTGTCGCCAAAGCTCCCGAACGGAAGGTCGCTCACAGCTCCGGAATCGGTCACCAGTCCGGCGCAGCGGGTGGAGATGTTGGATAACCGGTTCCGGACCTTTCGGATCGTCGCCACGTGATGCGTGCGCCAGCTCTCCCCGTTCTTTTTCTCCAAGCCCTGAAGTACGTCTCTGAACCATGCGTCGAGCTCAGCGAACGATTGAACCTGGTGGTTCTTGGAGAGAATCCCGTCGGATGGGAATTCCTTGTCGACGACGTTCTCGGTGATGAAATCGATCAACGCATCGGCCTTCGCGTCGATGTCATCCTTGTTGAGGAGGACTTCCGCATACTGTAGAACCTCCCGCAATCCCCACGTCAACGGAGTGACGTTGTCCAGCAGCTCTTCGTTGTTCCTGAACGTGTTGAGAGCGAGACCTTTCGCCGTGTAGGGAGCGAAGTATTCGACTTTCTGGAACGGCTTTGGCTCGACGCCGAGCTTCTCGTAAAGCGCTTCGTCGGACTTCTCGACCTTGCCGGGCTGGTCGAGGTAGCAGAGGTCCGGTCCTTTGACGTTGAAGCAAACGGCGGCTATCGATCCCTTCTCCTCAGGGAAATGCTTGAACAGCGATGCCAGCAGCCACTCGACTGCGCTCGTCTTGGTGGCGAGCCCCGAGACACCCGTGATATTGAGGTGTGCCGCCTCGGGCCCCAGGAGAAAATCCGCGTCGAGATAGATCACCGCGTCGGTTCCTCCGGCGCGATACACCCCCACCGGAATTCCGGTGTTGGCCCCCTCCTTCAGATAGCTGTCCCTCCGGAGCGCGACGTGCACGTCCGCTTCCTCGGCCAGAAAGACCTGTCCCATCGGAACGGGCTGAAGCGGCTCCTCGGGAATCTGTCGCAGCACCGCCGCGGTGTAGAGCCGGATCTCCGCTCTCTCCGTCGAAGCGAATCCCGCCAGAATCGGTGATCCATCGTGGCCGAGCACGTCGTGCATTGGCGACTGCAGATCCGTATAGCTGAATCCCTCCACGACAATCCCGTAGATGTGCGGAATCTGCCCATCCATCGGCTGCGCACCATCTACACGAACTATAGTTCCGATGCCGACCGGTGAGTTGATCGCCGTCCAGAAATGAAACTCGTGCGGTGTATTGGGCTTCCGCTCCGTCGCGACTACGCGTCCCAGTGCTTCGCTCATGAAATCGCTCTCAGGAATTCCTCGCAGTCCCTGACTCCATATGCCAGTTTGTCCCAGCGTCCGTCGGGGAGTGAAAGCGGAGTCGTCTCCGCCATGATCCATCTTGATATCTCATTGGCGCGGTCCGACGGCCGGTCCCGTTCTGCCACCTCTACGCGGACCAATCCCCACATCGGATCGCGGCCTTCGCCGCCGCGCAAGCGGAGATACCAGCTCATGACGGAGTTGCGCGACCGGGGCGACACGCGAAACACCGAAGATCGCTCGCCTTTGCGAAGCCCGAGCACGATCCGGAGCGCGTCTCCCTCGACGTAGAGCGTGCGATGGCTCTTTATCACGCCAACCGCGAGCGATGACGACGCAACGCTCGCGCTTCGGCTGATCCCGCCGTCGATGAAGATCGGCGCTTCGCCCCGCGCGCACCACGCTTCCGCCAGGCGGTCTTCGATCTGTTCGCGCTGCTGATCGACGGCGCGAGTCGCGCGCTCGAGCAGCACCGCCGGGTGCTGGCTCGGGTACTCGCCGCTCTTGTCCGCCGTCGAGGTGTCAACGATCTGCCAGCTCGCCTGGGCAGCATCGGCGCCCAATTCAGCGAGCGCTGGCAGATACCGCAGGGGTAGATAGATCTTCCGTTCCACCCGTGGCGGTTGATGTCCCCAGGTCGTCATGCGGCGATCGACGCGAATTCGCACGGCCGCCGACGCAGTGCCGATGACGATCGGCATTCCACCGTGATGCGCGACGATCTGAACCTTCTGCGTCCCGTCGAGGAACGCTCCGAATCCCGACTTCGCCTCGGGCGAGAAATCCGGAACGCGCACCGCGCGCAAAGCGGTTCCCTCGATAACGGTTGCCGCGCGCAGAGCTGGCGGATCGCTCGTGGCGAGCGGCTCCACCGAAGCGGCGCCATCCATCACGCTCACTCCCGGCAGCCGCCGCATCAGCAATCGAAGCGCGGCCCGGCTCGCTGCGTCCGGACCTGAGCTGCTCACCAGCACTGGCCGCTACTCCAGCCCGATGTCCCACGCCTGCTCGAGATCCTTCTTCGAGTAGGCGCGGAATGAGGTAAGCGTATGGGTCGATTTGATGCCCGGAACTATCGTGACTTCTTCGGTAACGATGCGCGCAATCGCTTCGTGCTCCGCGACCTCGATCATAGCGACGAGATCCCACTCGCCCGAGACCGAATAGACCTGCGAAACGCCATCTATCCCTGCCAGCTTCGTCGCGCACTTGGCGATCTGCTGCGGCTCGGCCTTGATCAATACGATGGCGGTAATCATGGGGACCCCGATGCTGCTATCTTTGGTGAGCGGCGTCGCCGCGAGAGGTGAGACATATAACGATACCGGCGCGGCAGACACTCCGCCACGTTGCAAAATAGAGGT
>DASYVU010000164.1:0-8780 GCA_035936715.1 Gemmatimonadaceae bacterium | reverse complement strand
GAACATCGATGCCGCCGCCGGAGCCGAGATCGAGAACGGTCTCGCCTTCCTTCAGGGCGGCAAGCGCCGTGGGATTCCCACAGCCGAGCGAAGCGAGCAGCGCTTCGGCGGGGATACCTGCCTTCTGTTTCGCGTCGTAGAGGTCGGAAGTGATCGGGTCCCAGGCTTCAGTGGTCGCTCCACAGCAGGCACTCGAACCGCAGCACTGTGCTGCGGTCGCACCCTCGGTGACGCGAAGCGCAGCCTGACCGTACTTCTCTTTTACCGTGGATCTGAGAGTTGAATCAGGTGCCGTCAAATGGTCTCCAAACAATATTTATAGATGCGTAGGTGAAATAAAAAGCTTCGCATGGGGCCCTGCCTAGTCTGCTTCGTAAGAAGCTTCCAAAATCATGCGCAGCAAGCCTCCGAGCGACGAAGGGCGTGCGGCTTCATGCCGGAGACCAGGGTCTCCATCTCTTCGAATGCCTCGGGATCCAGCTCGTAATGAACCCAGCGTCCGTCCTTCCGGTCGCGGACGATGCCGGCATCCTTGAGAACGCGGAGATGGAACGACAGACGCGACTGGGCGGCGTCGAGCGTATCGGTCAGCTCGCATACGCACCGCTCTCCTTTGCGGAGGAGCTCGATGATCTCGAGTCTGGTCTCGTCGGAGAGCGCATGAAAGAGCTCGATCCCGCGCTCGGTTCGGGAGTGGGTCGCTACCGCCATAAATCTTAATATATCAAGAAAACTTGTTGTGTCAATCAGGGATTGACGTCGACTCCGCTCGGATGCCCTCCGAAACGATCATACTAACCTAAAAATGATAGAACGCGGAGAGCAGCAATGCATGAGTATCATGAACGACGCCCGTGCCCAGCTCTACGCTGGCTCCGAACATGAGATTCCTGTTCGTGAGCGGATAGACTTTGAATCCTGGCGCAATGAACGTCTGTTGTGATCCAGATTCCGGCCCAATCAGAGCGCGCTTGGTCGTCACCTCGATCATTCCTTCGAATCGGGACTGGATCTTATACAGAGTCGAGAAGTTGAAGGTCAGGTTACGCTCTGCTTCCTCGCTTGCCCGGCGATGTAAGGTCGAGGACAGGATGGCGAACCCCACCAGCTCGAATGCATCCCGTTTGTATCCGGCATCGAGAAAGGGCTCGAGCTCAACGATGTGCGCGCTTCCTATTCCCTTGGCGTCGCTCCCCGTCGGCAGCGCTGCCGACAACCCTCCGCCCAGGAGCAGCCCGCGCTCACCGAATGCCAAGCTCGCAGCTTTGAGCGAAAGCTCGATGTTGCCAAGGCCCCTCGCTCGTTCTGCTGCCGGTGCAGTTCGGGAGATGAATGGCGTTACGATCGCGAGGCTGACACCGTGGTTGAACGAGTACTCGCCCTCGAGGCGAAACGTATTCTCGCTGATTTCAATCGGATCGCTCGTGCGAGCGCGGATGTAATCCAACCTGAACTTCGTGTCCGGGCTGGGTGACTCCGTGACTAGTGGATGGGAGAAATGGAGGTGATCTTGGTCGTGATCCTCCTCGTGCTCCTGGGCGTTAATCCGGGTTAACGGGGTGAAGAAAAGTGCGGCAATGAGGATCAAACAGCGCGAGTGTGCGCCGCGAAACCCCGAACCAAACAGGTTCGGCTTTGGCATGAATGCGTCTCCAATGTGTGAACGACGCCCGGCAGATCGAGCGCGTGGTCAGCGTTGGATCAAGTTCGGAGACGCTGGGGAGGGCCAGTTGCAGGAGGGAGAAGACGAGTAGCAAGCGCGAAATCGGATCTGGTGTCGCCGAATGTCGCGGCTGCTACAGCACCCCCGCCCACGCTCACACGCTCTGTTACGGTAAGACTGAACGCTGCGCCAGAGCGTCCGCACTCACCCGCGCAGTTGCAACCACGAGCGGAAGTTCGATGATGTGAATCACTCTGATGCTCATCGCTCTTGTGATGCGCGCCAGCCATCGTGTCAGCGTGGTCCTGACTTGTCGCTCCAACTGAGCGATGCATCGGGCACGGCACGACCGGAACAGCCGTGCCGCTCAGCGCCGCGATCCACGGTGCGAGGAGAACAACGGTCAGATTGACAGCAAGAAGGCGGCGCATCACGGGTGTCAATCTACCGCGATCGATTCAAGGCGAAATGCTCGTCAGAAACCCCGTCTCCGTGTCCGGAACCCATTCCGTCACCCAACCTCCGATACGAATTGGTGGAAACGGCGGTGTAAGCAAGTGACCACTTGCATTCCTGGCCCGAATGCCGTAATATCGGTCGGATGAACAGCAGAGACGAAATCATCAACGCCGCGTGCCAGGTGTTCGCGAAGCTTGGTTTCCGCGGCTGTACCACCCGGCGGATTGCCGATGCCGCCGGAGTCAACGAGGTCACCATCTTCCGCCAATTCGGATCCAAGGAAGCGCTGATCCGCGAAGCGATGAAGATGATACACTCGGTCGGCCTCACGCCGCTGCCCGACGTCCCTTCCGACCCCGAGCATGAGCTGACGCGGTGGAGCGAGTCGTTTATCCAACATTTGAGACTTCGCAGCTCGATCATCCGTAAGACAATGAGCGAGATGGAAGAGCGACCCGAAATGTGCGAACACGCCAGCTACGTCCCGAGACAGGCTTCGGCCGATCTGTGCCACTACCTTACCGCCCTCAAGCGGCAGGGAAGGACAGCGGAAAGGTTCGAGCCCAAAACGGCTGCGGCAATGCTCATGGGAGCGATCTTCGCCGACGCAATGGGACGCCAGATGATGCCGGATGTCTATCCGCAGCCCGAAGAAAAGGCAGCTCAGATGTACACGCGATTCCTATTGAAGGCCCTTGGTGTCGAAAACGGCACCCGCCGAACGACGAATAAGCAGACGAAGCGCACAAAACAACTTTCAGCCTGAACAGTGTCTTCCAGAAAACTCCAATGCCGCGCTCACTTCGCCGGCAGACCCATACGAATTGTCTTTGCTATCCTGAGCCTCATCGTGCCCGTAAAGGCACGGGCGCAGGTCCCCACGCGCTCTACCCAAACGACGGTAGCCCAAACGCGTCTTCTTACTCTCGAGGAAGCGGTACGCACCGCCGAATCCCAGAGCGAGGTGATCCGCATCGCACGCGCGGGGGTGCAGCGCGCGGAAGGCCAGCAGTATCAAGCCCGGAGCCAGCGTTATCCGCAGCTCAATGGCTCGGCTAGCTATACGAGAACCCTGGCGTCGCAGTTCTCGAGCGCCGGAGGTAGCGCACCGGCAGTCGATACGACCAAGCCGGCAACGCCACCGTCTCCGTGCGACCAGTATCTTCGTGACGCTACGGCCACGACGGCTGAACGACTAGCAGGACTCGAGGACGCGTCTCGCTGCGGGCTTGGAGGGAATCCCTTCTCGTCATTCGGCAGCCTCGGCTTCGGCGCGAAGAACCAATACAATCTTGGTCTGTCTCTCTCGCAAAACCTGTTTGCGGGTGGACGGATCCAGGCACAGAACGCGGTTGCCAACGCCGGACGCCGCTCGGCAGAAATCGAGCTCGCTGCCCAGCGTGCTCAGCTCCGTCTGGACGTGACGCAAGATTATTTCGACGCGGCACTCGCCGACCGGCTGGTCGCGCTCGCGGAATCGTCCGCGGTGCAAACCGAGAACGTGCTCAAGCAGACCCAGCTCGCGCGGACGGTTGGAAACGTCTCGGAGTTCGAGCTGCTGCGCGCGCAGGTGTCGGCGGCGAATCAGCGCCCGATCGTGATTCAGCGTCAGAGCGATCGCGAAGTTGCATACCTACGGCTCAAGCAGCTGCTCAACATTCCGCTCGACTCCCCGGTTCAGCTCACTACCGCGGTCGACGATGTCACAGCAATAAACTCGGCGCTCGAAGCGGCTGGACTCGGCGATACATCCGCCACAGATCGAGCCACGGTTCGTGAAGCCGCAGCCGCGATCGACGCCCAGAGAGGTCTTCTCAAGATCACGAAGGCGCAGCGGTTTCCCACGCTTGCCCTGACCTCGGCGTACGGCAAGGTCGCGTTTCCGCTGACCAACTTTCCGCAGTCGGGAGATTTCCGGACGAACTGGACAGTCGGGCTTGCATCGCAGGTTCCGCTTTTCACTGGTGGTCGGATCAAAGGCGAGCAATTGGTGGCCGAGGCGAACGTGCGCGAGGCGCAGGCGCGGTACGATCAGGTCCGCGAGTTTGCTGCGCTCGATTCGCGTGTGACACTCAGCAATCTCTCTCAGGCTCGGTCCGCCTGGCAGGCAAGTCTCGGCACCACCGAACAGGCTCGCAGAGCGTACTCGATTGCGGAAGTGCGTTACAAGGAAGGGATCTCGACGCAGCTCGAGCTCAACGATGCTCGGATTCTGCTCGAGCAGGCAGTCACCAATCGCGCTCTCGCTGCGAGGAACTTGCAGGTTGCACGGGTAAAACTGGCGCTCCTTCCCGATCTTCCGCTCCAGACCACCGGTGTAACGCAATCACAGGCGCAGTCAGCAACGCAGCAACAGCAATCGCAGAGCACTCAGCAGACGCAGGCGACGCAACAGACGCAGACAGGGCAGCAACAGTCCAGCATTCCACCACAATAAACAGTATCAAGAGCAATCATATGACGAACATAAATCACGCTACCCTGAGAAAACGCGCCGCAGTTCTGCTTGGCTTTTCGGCGATCGTTGCCATGAACGCCTGCAGCAAGGGTGACAACGCATCAGCGGCGGAGACGGCAAAAACACAAACCATGGTCGTCGGAGCGGAGAACATCTCCGTCGCGACGAACGGCTCGATCATGACCGGCCCTTCGATTTCCGGGACGCTGGAGCCGGAGCGTGAGGCAGCAATTCGCTCGCAGGTCGCCGGCAGCGTGCTGCAGACGTACGCCGATCAGGGTCAGGCGGTGAATACCGGTGCCGTTCTCGCGCGGATCGATGCGAGCGGAATTCAGGATGCGTACACGTCGGCGCGAGCGGGACAGGTCGCCGCGCGCAATGTGGCTGATGTTGCTGCCCACGATCTGGCGAGAAATCAAAAACTCCTCGCCGCCGGCGCGATTGCCGAGCGCGACATCGAGCAGTCACGCCGGGCTTCGATCTCGGCTCAGGCCGCGCTCGAGGATGCGAACTCGAGACTGGCGACGGCCTCAAAAGCTTACCGCAGCACCACGGTGACTGCTCCGTTCAGCGGAGTCGTGAGCGAACGCCCCGTTTCGGCGGGCGATGTGGTGCAGCCGGGCTCGGCCTTGTTCACCGTGGTCGATCCGTCGAGCATGAGACTCGAAGCGTCGGTGCCCGCCGAGCAGCTATCGCTCATTCGCGTCGGTGTGCCCGTCGTTTTCACCGTCAGCGGATATCCCGGCCGTGAATTTGTAGGACACATCACCCGTATCAACCCGACGGCCGATCCAACGACGCGTCAGGTTCGGATCTACGTTTCGATACCGAACGCGGGACGGACGCTCGTCGGTGGACTGTTCGCGAACGGACGCATGTCGAGCGCGACGAAGATGGGACTCGTCGTTCCGCAAGCGGCGGTCGATGTTCGTGGAACCGCTCCGTTCGTGATGCGTGTGAAGGGAGGCAAGGTAGAGAAGGTTCCCGTACAGATCGGCCTGACTGACAAGAGCTCGGAGACGATCGAGGTACTGTCAGGCGTGCAGGCGGGCGACACGCTGCTTCTCGGCGCGGCGCAGGGAATCACTCCGGGAACCGCGGTGCGGGTCTCGGCGCCTCCGGCAACTCCGGTGGCGGGCAGCAGTGGGGGGCTCTGACAAATGGTCATTTCAGATTTTGCCATCAAGCGGCCAATGATCACCGTCGTAACGATGGTGGCGCTGGTCGTATTTGGATTATTCGCTCTCTGGCGCCTTCAGACCGACGAATTCCCCGACATTCAGCAGCCGGTCGTCCTGACTTTCATTCCGTACCCCGGCGCATCTCCGGAAGGTGTGGAGCGGGAGATACTGAAGCCGGTCGAGGACGCGATCAAGGGAATCTCGGGCGTCGACAAGATCTACGGCACGGCCGGCGACGGTTACGCGCAGATCGTGACGCTCTTCGTATTCGAGAAAGATCCACAGGTCGGAACGCAGGACATTCGCGACGCGATCTCCGGGATCCGCCAGGATCTTCCTGTCGAGATGAAGGAGCCGGTGATGCAGAGATTCGATCCATCGGACCAGCCAATCGTGTCGATGACGATCGCTTCTCCGGCACTGACTCCAGCGCAGCTCACGCGGCTCGCCGATCCCGACATCACGAGCAAGCTGAGAGGAATCGCGGGCATCGCGCAGGTGCAGCTGGTCGGCGGCGTGAAGCGCGAGATGACGATTCAGCTCAGGCCGGAAGCGCTACAGGCGGCAGGCATTGGCGTGAATCAGGTCGTGCAGGCGCTTCAGGCTCAGAACCTGGCCGCACCGGTGGGCAGAGTGAATGGAAATCTCGACGAGCGCACGATTCGTCTTCAAGGGCGTCTCGAAGGCCCACAGGATTTCATGAACCTGGTAGTTGCCGAGCGTAATGGTCAGATCGTGCGCCTGGGTCAGGTCGCTGATGCGATTGATGGCACCCAGGAGCAACGCTCGCTCGCGCTGTACAACGGCGTCGAGGCCGTCGGCATCAACATCGTGAAGTCGAAGGGTTACAGCACGACCGACGTCAGCGCCAAGGTCAGAAAGAAAGTGGAAGAGATTCAGAAAACGCTTCCGCCCGGCGTCAAAATCGACATCGTGAAGGACTCGGGGCTCCGCGTCAAAGCATCGGTGACCAACGTCGAAGAAGCGCTCCTCATTGGCGCGCTCCTCACGGTGCTGGTGGTGTTCGTGTTCCTCAACTCGTGGAGATCGACCGTCATCACAGGCTTGGCGCTGCCGGTCTCGGTGATGGCGTCGTTCATCGCCGTGTGGGCGTTCGGGTTCACGCTCAACACCATGTCGCTGCTCGGACTGTCGCTCGCGATCGGAATTCTGATCGACGACGCCATCGTTGTGCGCGAGAACATCGTGCGCCACATCGAGATGGGTAAGGATCACATGACGGCGTCGCACGAGGGCACCGACGAGATCGGCCTCGCCGTTACTGCCACGACGTTCTCGATCGTCGCGGTGTTCGTGCCGGTTGCGTTCATGTATGGAGTGGCGGGGCAGTGGTTCAAGCCTTTCGCTCTCACGATTGCCGCGTCGGTGCTCGTATCGCTGTTCGTGTCGTTCTCGCTGGATCCGATGTTGTCGGCGTACTGGGCCGATCCGCAGGTAGAGGCCGGCGAGCACCGTAATCCGATCGCGCGCACGCTCGAGAAGTTCAACAACTGGTTCAACCGGATGGCGCAGCGCTACAAGGGGCTGATCGCATGGGCGCTCGATCACCGGGTGGCGATGGTTCTGATTGCGGTGGGCTCGTTCGTCGCCGCGCTCGCGCTTCCAGCGGTCGGGCTCGTTGGTGCGAGTTTCTTTGGAACTGAAGATCAATCGGAGGTCAACATTGCCATTGAGACTCCTCCAGGATCCAACCTCGCGTACACGCGCATCAAGGCTGAAGAGGCGGCGCGAATGGCCCGTGCACACAAAGAAGTTCGTTTCACCTACAGCACACTGGGCGGAACAACTGGCGACGTGAATACCGGCAACGTTTACGTTCGCCTAGTGCCGAAAACCGATCGAAGTATCGGCGCTGAAGATTTCGGACGTGAGCTCCGTCAGGAAGTCGGACACATCGGAGGCGCGACGATGTCGGTATTCACCAATGACTTCCAGGGAGCGCAAAAGCAGATTCAGATCGAGCTCCGTGGAGGTACATCGCAGCAGCTCGGAGCAGCTGCTGAGGCGATCGCGGATCAGGCCAGGCAGGTGAAGGGTGCAGTGGACGTCGGGCTATCAACCAAAGGACAGAAGCCGGAGCTCAACGTCGAGCTGAATCGTGGGCTCGCGGGAACTCTAGGAGTAACAGTCGGCCAGGTCGCGCAGGCACTGCGTCCAGCGTTCGCCGGAATCAAGGCGGGCGATTGGGTCGATCCAACCGACCAGACTCGCGAGGTGAACGTGCGTCTTGCTCCTGAGGCGAGACAGCGCGCGGCGGATCTGGAGCAGCTGCCCCTGGTGGTAACCGGTCCAGATGGTCAGCCGCGCACGCTTCCGCTCGGTCAAATCGCGACCATCACGCAATCGCTCGGCCCGGCGCAGATCAGCCACCTCGATGCGGATCTAGTGGTGACAGTGCAGGCGAATACGTCCAATCGTTCGCTGACCGAGGTCATGAAGGATATCAACACACGGATCGCGAAAATCACGCTTCCGCCCGGTGTCCACATCACGCAGGGCGGCGAGGTCAACGATCAGAACGAAGTGTTCGGCCGTATTTTCTCCGCGCTGGGCATCGCGGTGATGCTGATGTACCTGATTCTCGTGATGCAGTTCGGCTCCTTCCTCGAGCCGCTGGCGATCATGATCTCGCTTCCGCTCTCGCTCATCGGCGTGATGCTGGCGCTCATGATCACTGGGACGACGATCAACATCATGAGCCTGATCGGAGTCATTCTGTTGATGGGAATCGTGGCGAAGAACGCCATTCTTCTCATCGACTTCGCGAAATGGGCGCGCGAGAAGGACGGTCTGTCGAGGCGTGACGCGCTCATTCAGGCGGGCGCGATTCGTCTGCGTCCGATCCTGATGACGACTCTGGCGCTGATAGCGGGCATGCTTCCCGTCGCGCTCGGCATCGGAGAGGGCGCCGAGTTCCGTGCGCCGCTGGGGCGCGCGGTGATAGGCGGCGTGATTACGTCGACGCTACTGACGCTCGTCGTGATTCCGACGTTCTACG
>DASYVU010000163.1:0-23582 GCA_035936715.1 Gemmatimonadaceae bacterium | reverse complement strand
AGTATCGCCTCCGTGCAGGGCGGAGTCTTGCCGAAGTGGTTGCAGGGCTCGAGCGTCACGTACAAGGTAGACCCACGCGCGCGATCACCGGCTGCCTTGAGGGCCAGGGCCTCGCCATGAGCCTCCCCAAAGCGGGCGTGGTAGCCTTCGCCGACCACGGCTCCGTCCTTAACGACAACAGCGCCGACCATAGGGTTCGGCGCTGTTTGTCCCCAGCCTTGCTGGGCGAGGGCAAGCGCGCGACGCATGTATTCGGCGTCGCGCGCGTCGTTAGAACCCGAATCGAGCTCCGACCGATCCGTAGATTCTGGAGTCGGCTGCCTGCTTGCCATTGAAAGTGTTGTAGGTGTTGATCGTGCCACCCGATACCTGTCCAATTTCGCCGGTAAGCTTCAAAAGAAGAAGGTTCATCGACAAATCAGCAAACACGTTCGTGCGGGTCAGGTTCTGTGACAGCGACACCGGACCAGCATTGGCGGCCGAGGTTGGCGGAACTGTTCGCGCGGCGACGTGAGCACTGATGTCCGTAGAGGCATCGTACTTGTCTTGTCCGAAGCCGGCAGCTAGCCCGAACAACAGCAGGCTCTTGCTCGCAACAACGCGCCAGGCGTTGCTCTTCAGGCTCAGGTTGTTGACGTAAAGCGAATCATTGTTGCTGTTTGCCGCAATGTTAACGGTGGGCAATTCGCGGTGCAAATAACTCACCGAGACGCCTGGCACGAGCAGCGATTCCTGCAGTATTCCTACGCGCGCGCCGTAACCAAACTTGAGCGACCCATTCGGGACCTTGACGCTCACATTGCTGTTGTTGAACTCCGGCAGATACGACGCGCTTACCAGAACGTCTATACCACCAACATTGGTGATGGCGAGCGGAAGCCCCTTGAAGACGCCAATCGCGAGCTCGGCGGTCGGCATCGGAAGGATCTGCGTCTTGGTATCGTAGACGCTGCTCACCGCGCCACTCACTGAAGGCGTGACGTTCTGAACCTGAGGCACACTTCCCTGCAGCGCGTTGATTCGGAAGCCGGCCGAGAAATGCCCGAGTCCTCCAAGGCTTCCCGCCTGACCGAGCGTGGCGTTACCACCCGTGATGGCGCCGCCGAGCTGCGGGGCCATGTACTGGAAGAGGTCAATCGCCTTCTGACATGCATCCTGCGAAGCGCGCGCCTGATCCGGAACTCCGAAACCATTCACGGTGCCCGGCGGGCAACGCCCAGTGTCAATGCCCTGCGCTTCAACCGAAGTCGCGCCAAACGCAACGGCTGCGACAAAAACGAACAGTCCTGCTTTCATCTGTTAAATCCTCAAGAGAGTATGACTACGCCGGATCCGGGCTTGAGCGAGCCGAGTTTCCAGCCCGCGATTCCGGCTGCGGAAGCCGCCGACAATACCGCTTTGACGTCGGCGGGCGCGCAGATGACCACCATTCCTACACCCATATTGAACGTTCGGTACATCTCAGCGGGTTCGACCGACCCCGCCTCCTGCAGTACCCGGAAAACACCTGGTACTTCCCAGCTGGACGTATCAATTACGGCGTCCAGATTCTTTGGCAGCGCTCGATCCAGATTCTCCGGCAATCCGCCGCCCGTTATGTGCGCCATCGCGTGAAGGCGATCGAGCACCGGTTTGAGCGCCGGCAAATAAGACCGATGTTCAGCAAGAAGAACGTCTGCGACCGCCCCGCCACCACCAGGAAACGCATCGTCCGGCCCGAGCTTCAGTCGATCCTTTACGATCTTCCGCGCCAGCGAGTATCCGTTCGTGTGCAATCCCGAGCTTGGAAGACCAACCAGGACATCATCGGGCCGCACGTGGTGCGGGCCAAGAATGCCGGTTTCCTCCACATATCCGACGATGAAGCCTGCCAAATCGTAATCCGGGGGCGTGTACAAGCCGGGCATTTCGGCAGTTTCACCGCCTATTAGCGCACAACCATTCTCCCGGCAACCCGCGGCGACCCCCGCGACGACGGCCTCGACCACGGCTGGGTCGAGCTTTCCGAACGCGACATAGTCGAGAAAAAAGAGCGGGAGCGCGCCCTGAACGAGAATATCGTTGACGCAATGGTTCACGAGATCACGCCCGATGGTGCCGTGTCGGTTTGCCTCGATCGCCACTTTGATTTTAGTCCCGACGCCGTCAGCGCTGGAGACCAGAATCGGGTTCTCGAGACCCTGAGGAACCCTGAACATTCCGCCGAAGCCACCAAACCCGCCGAGGGCGCCCGGCGTGAACGTGGACTCGACCAGCTTCTTTATCCGATTCTTCGCCGCGTTGGAGGCGTCGAGATCTACGCCGGCGCTTCCATAGCGAAGCGCATCGTCGCTCACGCCGGAAGCTCCTCCTCGAACGCCACCAGGCGGCGCATGTCCTTCATACGCTGATCGATTTCGGCGCGAGTAACCGTCATCAGGCGCTCGATCGAGAATTTCTCCACCGCGAATGACCCCATTACCGAGCCGTAAATCACCGCGCGGCGCATGCTGGCGTCGCTCAGATCTCCAGTCGCGGCAAGATATCCAATAAACCCGCCGGCGAACGCATCGCCGGCCCCGGTTGGATCGAATACGCTCTCCAGCGGGAACGCTGGCGCAAAGAAGATCGACTTCTCCGTGAACATGAATGCGCCGTGCTCGCCCTTCTTGATGATGACGTGCCGCGGGCCGCGAGCCATGATCCACTGCGCAGCCTGAACCAGATTGGCCTTTTCGGTGAGCTGACGCGCCTCGGAGTCGTTGAGCGTGACCAGGTCAACGTGTTCCAGGAGCGCGAGAACGTCGGCGCGACGACTCTGAATCCAGAAATTCATCGTGTCGCAGGCAACGAGTTTCGGCTTATTCACCTGCTGCAGGACGTCGAGCTGGAGACGTGGATCAATGTTCGCCAGAAAGAGATACGGGGACGAGCGAAGCTTCTCCGGAATCTTCGGGCTGAAGTGCGAGAACACCCCGAGGTGCGTCTCGAGTGTCTCGGCGGAATTCAGATCGTGGCGGTAGCGCCCGCGCCAGCGGAACGAGCTGCCCTCGGCGCGTTCCAGGCCGCTGAAATCCACGCCGCGCTTTTTCAACGGATCCAGCTTCTCTACCGGATAGTCCGATCCGATCACCCCAACGACACTCACCTTGGTGAGATGGCTCGCCGACGCGGAGAAGAAAGTCGCCGATCCGCCGAGCACATCATCGGCCTTCCCGAACGGCGTCTCAACTGAGTCAAGCGCGACAGAACCAACAACCAATACCGACATTCTTTCCTGTTTTGTTGGAGTAGAGGTCAGCCGGCTAATCCTAACCCCACTGGTGGGAGAGGCAACTACATCCTCTCCGGCGAAGTGATTCCGAGAATGCGCATGCCGTTCCGCAGCACGATCTGCGCGCCGCGAGCGAGAGCCAGTCGTGCCCGGGTGAGGTCTTCCGCCTGTTCGAGGACGTGATGCTTGTGGTACCACAGGTGAGCTACCCGGGCAGTCTCCAGCAGGTACGTCGCGATTCGGTGCGGCTCCAGCGCGTCCGCTGCAGACTCGACGAGCGCGGGGAAATCGAGCAGCGCCTTGATCAGCTCCTGCTCCTCCGGCTCCGTAAGCACTTCCAACGGCGCGCTGTCAGCCGACACCGCAGCCGGGTCGATCTCTCCCACCCGAAAGATCCCGCACATTCGTGCGTGCGCCATCTGGATGTAGTAGATGGGGTTTTCTTCCGACTGCGATGCGGCAAGATCGACGTTGAAGATGAGCTGCGAATCGCTCTTTCGCATCAAGAAGAAATACCGCACAGCATCGCGGCCGACTTCATTGACCAGGTCACGGACGGTCACGTAGCTACCCGCCCGCTTCGAGATCTTCACCTCTTCACCATGCTTCATGACGGTGACCATCTGGTGCAGGACGTACTCGGGGTACTCCGCGGACATCCCCATCTCGAGCGCTTGCAAACCGGCCCGCACGCGAGTGACGGTGCTGTGATGGTCGGCGCCTTGCACATCTATCGCGCGGCGAAATCCGCGCTTCCACTTGGTCACGTGATACGCGACGTCCGGCAAAAAGTAGGTGTAGGTGCCGTCACTCTTCCGCATCACGCGATCCTTGTCGTCGCCGAAGTCGGTGGTACGGAGCCAGAGCGCGCCCGCGTGCTCGTAGGTCTTTCCCGATGCGATCAACAGCCGCACGGTATCCTCGACCATACCGCCGGTGTACAGCGATGACTCCAGGAAGTACTTGTCGAACTTGACGCCGAACGCCTGGAGATCGAGGTCCTGTTCCTTGCGCAGCTCCCGCACGGCGAACTCCCGAACGGACATTCCCTCGTTGTTCGCCCTGTAGCGTTCCGCGATCTCGCGGATGTATTCACCGTGGTACCCGCCCTCAGGGATCTCGGATGCCTTCCCATCCAGCTCCCTAAGACGCGATTCGACGCTCGCCGCGAGGTTTTCGATCTGTGCGCCGGCATCGTTGTAATAGAACTCCCGCGTCACTTTCCAACCGGTGGTCTCCAGCAGAGTGGAAATCGCGTCGCCGAGCGCGGCCTGACGGCCGTGGCCAACGTGGAGCGGTCCCGTGGGATTCGCCGAAACGAATTCGACGTTGACCACTTTGCCACCGCCGGCGTCGCTTTGGCCGTACCGTTCGTCGGCAGAGATGATCTCTCCCAGTCCCGATGCGATGCGGCCTGCGTCGAGCCAGAAGTTCATGAACCCCGGGCCGGCAATCTCGATCCTGGATACTCCAGCGCGCTCGAGATCGATCGAGCCGCGCAGCCTGTCTGCGATGTCGCGCGGCTTTGCCCTGAGCGGCTTCGCCAGCACCATGGCGAGATTCGTCGCCCAATCACCATGCGACGTTTCCCGGGGACGCTCCAACAATGGACTTACGTCCTCGGGCGCACCAAGACTACGCGCCGCGCGAATGAGCTCGGCGCGAATCTGTTCGGCCGCAGTCATTCGCTGCCTTTCGCTCTCTTGGACGTCGGCTTCGCCGCCGACTTGGAGGGAGGAGCCGCCTTCGCTTCGGTGGCGGGCTTCGATTCCACGCTGGGCTTGCTTTCAACTTTCCCGCCCGCATCGCTCTTGATCCCGGAATCCGCGCCGGATGCCGCAGGCGCGCTTTCGCCAGCTGTTACTGGAGGGGTCTGCGATTTCTTGCCGTCCTTCCCGTAGTCGGTGATGTAGAATCCAGACCCCTTGAATACCAGCCCGCCTCCCGCCGAGATCTGCCGCTCGGCGATGCTGCCGCAAGCCGGGCACGTAACTTCACCAGGCGCGGAACCGATCGAGCGGTAGAACTTTTCGAAATCGTGGCCCTTGGGGCAACGAAACTCGTATGTGGGCATGTGGGTCTGGGGAGAGAACTGCGGAGACAATCGAAAGTTAGTCCGCCATGGAGAGTGACTCAAGCGGAGCGACGGCATTAAGACGGCCGGAAATACCCCCAATTCTCGGCGAGCGCAGCGGAAATCTCACCGACTGTGGCGCGGGCTCGGACCGCGTCGATGATGAGCGGCATGAGGTGCGTATCGGTAGAAGACGCACCTGACGCTTCCCGCAGAGCCCCCACTGCGCGCTTCACCTTGGCCGCGTCCCTTTCCTTTCTGAGTGCTTTGACGCTTTTCACCTGCGCGTTTTCCAGCGCGGAATAATCCGGGGCGGGTATCGAGAGCGCGGCTTCCTGGTCGGCAAAGCGATTCACTCCCACAATCACGGTCTCTCCTGCCTCAACGCGCAGCTGGTGCTCATACGCGCTGCGAGCGATCTCCTCCTGAAAGAAGCCGGCGGCGATCGCCTGTTCCGAACCGCCGAGCTCATCGACCTTTTCGATGAGCTTCAACGCGCGATTTTCGAGCTCGTTGGTGAGATTCTCCACGTAATAGCTCCCAGCGAGTGGGTCAGCGGTGTTGGTGACTCCTGACTCGAACGCCACGATCTGCTGGGTGCGCAGCGCGAGCGTAGCTGCCTCGGCCGTCGGGAGAGCGAGGGCTTCATCGTAGCCGTTGGTGTGAAGCGACTGCGTGCCGCCGAGCGCCGCGGCAAGACTTTGAACGGTGACTCGCACGACGTTGTTGAGCGGCTGTTGCGCGGTGAGCGTCACGCCGCCGGTCTGGGTGTGAAACCGAAGCCGCGCGCTGGATTCCGATGCGTGGAACCGGTCCCGCATGATGCGGGAGTAGATGCGTCGTGCTGCGCGAAACTTGGCGACTTCCTCGAACAAGTCGCTGTGCGCGGCGAAAAAGAAGGAGAGGCGCGGCGCAAAGGTGTCGACCGGCAGTCCGGCCTCGACTGCGCGTTTGACGTATTCAATCGTATTCGCGAGCGTGAACGCGAGCTCCTGCACAGCGGTGGCGCCCGCCTCGCGAATGTGGTATCCGGAAATCGATATCGGATTCCAGTTCGGCACCTGGTCGGCGCAGAAGCGGAATACTTCCGCGATGAGCGCCATACTCGGCGCCGGGGGATAGATGTATGTGCCGCGAGCGATGTACTCCTTCAGAATGTCGTTCTGAATGGTGCCGCTCAGCTTGTCGCGGGCGATTCCCCGCTCTTCGGCCACGACGATGTACATGGCGAGCAGGGTCGAGGCCGTCGCGTTGATCGTCATCGACGTCGAGACCTGGTCGAGAGGGATTCCCTCGAGGAGAGCGTGCATGTCTTCGACGCTGTCTATCGCAACGCCCGCTCTTCCGACTTCACCCAGGGCGCGCGGCGAATCCGAGTCGAGGCCCATCTGGGTCGGAAGATCGAACGCGACGGACAGTCCGGTCTGGCCGGCGTCGAGCAGAAGCTTGAATCGTTCGTTCGTGCTCTTCGCACTTCCGAATCCGGCGTACTGCCGCATCGTCCACAAACGGCCGCGATACATCGTCGGCTGGACGCCGCGAGTGTAGGGCCACTGGCCCGGATCGCCCAGATCGAAGGCGTAGTCGAGCGCCGCGTCCTCGGGACGGTATACGGGCTTGATCGGTATTCCTGACGGGGAAAGCCTTTCGCCTGACTCGTGCTTCTTCAAGTGCACCGGCTCCCGAGCCGGCATCGCGTCACGCGCCTACCGATCCGACCGGCGCAAGGGAGCTGCCGCTCCTGTGCTGCGCGCCCAGCATCGCGAGCGCCGCATCGACGTCGTTCTTGCTACCGATGAAGAGCGGCGTCCGCTGGTGCAGCTCGGTGGGCTGAATGTCGAGAACGCGCTGGGTTCCGTCAGTTGCCGCGCCGCCAGCCTGCTCGACGATAAAGGAAAGAGGACTCGCTTCGTACAACAGCCTCAGCTTCCCGCGCTTGTTCTTTCGATTGGCGGGGTAGGCGAAAAGGCCTCCGCCGAGCAGGTTGCGGTGAAAGTCGGCGACGAGCGAGCCGACGTAGCGAGTGTTCATCGGCTGACGGTTCCCATCCTGTCCGCGGTAGTAGTTCATGAGACTCTGCACCGCCGGCTCCCACTGACTGTGGTAGGAATCATTCACCGAAAGGTATCTGCCGACATCCGGGGTGCGGATGTTGGGATGGGAGAGCAGGAACTCACCAAGCGAAGGATCGAGGGTGAATCCATGCGCGCCCTGACCGGTGGTGTAGACGAGCATCGTGCTCGAGCCATAGATCACGTATCCGGCTGCCACCTGGCGCCGCCCCGGCTGGAGCATGTCCTCCATCTCGCCGCGGCTCCCGCGCGTGATCTTCCGGACAACGGAGAAAATCGTTCCGACCGGCACGTTGACATCGATGTTCGATGAGCCGTCCAGCGGATCGAAGAGGAGGCAGTATTTTCCGCAGCGGAAGTTTTCCGGGATATCGATGATGCCTGGCTCTTCCTCCGAGGCCATGGCGCACAGTCTGCCGCCGTGGTCGACCGCTTTGACGATGATCTCGTTCGCCAGGACATCCAGTTTCTGCTGGGTTTCACCCTGAACATTCTCGAGATCGGTCGCACCGAGAATGTCTGCCAGGCCCGCGCTGCGGACTTTGTTGGCGATCATCTTCGCGGCGAGCGCAAGATCGTACAGCAATCCTGAGAGCTCACCGGTCGCTTCAGGATGAAGCTTCTCCTGCTCGATGATGAAGCGCTCGATGGTTACGACGGATGTGGCGGTATGCTTGACCACTTCAGAGATCCTTGTCGATGGCGTTCTCCGCGAGACGCAGCGCGGAATACCGGCGAGCATCGATTTCGTAGGCGTTACGAGCGTAACCGTAACGAAGTGACAGCCAAAGGTAGCTCAGCGGAAAAGTCTTCCGCTCCAAAAATTGGTGGACGTGGCGAAGCTCGTGCAAGAGTAGCTCAGCGCTCAGCGGCGTCGCGCGCGCAATGAAAACCGTATTCCATAACGTGATCGCAGCCGCGCTGCTCGTTCCGAGCGCCCAGCCAGCAACTCTCGCCGGTAATCCTCCCCTGCGATAACTCACATCAGCAAGGTCGGGATACAGATCCGTGAGGGCAGGCGGCAGATCGATTTTACGTCCCGCTATCGCCGTGACGAGTCGCGCGCCAATTCCCATTTCTCTCCCTTAGCTTCGACCTCGATTCGAACTCCGTCGCTCCGCACAACTATGGTACCAGCTTCATCCGTTCGCAGAACTTCCGCGCCCACCAGCGCGAGGGCACGGATGACATCGCCGCTGGGATGCCCGTACTTGTTACCAGCACCAACCGATATGACGGCCAGGGCCGGATGGACCGCGGCGAGAAACTCGTCGCTGCTGCTCGTCGAGCTGCCGTGATGACCGACCTTCAAGACATCCGCGCGTAGCTCCGCGTGACGGGCGAGCAGCCAATCCTCTTCCTCGCGCTCGGCATCACCAACAAGCAGAAACCGCACCAGTCCGTACCGCACCAGTGCGATCGTGCTGGCCAAGTTCGGATCCTTCAGACCGACGGTCCAGACGGAATCGGGCGCCAGGAAGGAAACTGTAACCCCGTCGATCTGGATGGAATCGCCCGGATGTACGCGATGCCAGTCGATTCCCTTTCCCCGTGCGACGGCGAGAGACCCGATGTAGGCCTCGGCGCCACCCGCGAATGCGGCATCCCAATAGCTGCGCGGATGCATCGCGCTCAGAACAGCGGCGGCGCCTCCCACATGATCGTTGTGGGGGTGCGACAGGACGAACGACTCGAGCGCTCCTCCGCGACGAAGAACGTAGGGAATGACTATCCTGCGGCCGGCGTCGCTTCCGTTCCAGGCCGGACCGGCGTCGAATAACACCCACCTTCCGGCGTCCGTCCTCAGCAGAATCGCATCGCCCTGTCCGACATCCAGCACATGTAGCTCCACTCCCGAAGTTCGGCCGAGCGGAATTGCCGGGACGACGACCATCAGGGCGAGGGATCCCATCGCCGCGATCGCCGGGCGAGACGGATAACGGCTGACGCACGCGACGACAAGCGAGAGGGCTGCACAGGCGGCGAGTACAGCCGTTACGGCGGTTGTCGTAACTGTTATCGCTGCGCCCGGAACGGAAGCGGCTGACCACGCAATCCAGTCGAAGACAAAAAGGAGAGGATGGACCGCCTGCGCTACGAATCGCGCGGCCCAACCGAATGGTGCGAGGAGGAGAGCAAGAAACAGAACTGGCTGTGCCAATGTGATCACCGGCCCCGCAATCAGATTTGAAACGGGCGCGATGAGACTGACTCGCCCAAACACCCAGGCGACGAGCGGGGCGGTAACGGCGCACGCGACGAGCGATGTGACCAGCTCTCTGCCAATTCGCGCCCTCCAGCCTGTAAGGCGTGTGGCCAGGTGCCTCCGCCACAACGATCCCGCGGCGACGAGCGCACACATTCCGAGGACGCTCAGCTGATATCCGACGTCTACGACAGTCCGAGGCGCGAAAAGCGGAATGAACGCGCCTATCGCCCAAGCCGCCCACGGCGACGTCGGCCGCTGTGCGAGGCGGGAGATCATCGCGACTCCGAGCATGGCGGCAGATCGAAGCGCGGGCGGTGGCGCACCAATCATCGCGACATAAACGCCGGTGGCGACGAAGGCGCCCAACAGGGCAACCCGTCGCGGCATGCGACCTACCTGGAACAGAAGCTCCATTGCCGCAGCGATGACTGCTACATGAAGCCCGGAGATAGACAGCATGTGAACGAGACCAGCCGAGGCGTACCGATCGCGCATCTCGGTGGGAATCTGACGCTGGTCGGCAATGAGGAGCGCGCGGGCCAGCGGTGCGTCCTCACCAAAGGTCTTGTCGATGGAACGGCCGGCGCGCGTCCTGATTCGCGTGAGCAGATCTGTCGGAGGCGACGCCTTCGCGCGAGCAAGCGGACGCTCCGGCGGAGACGCGGTCGTTGCGATGACGGCCGCGGCGGCAAACACGAGCACCAGGCCGGCGCGATCGAACTGTTTCCTTGCAACCGCCACGACGGCACTGGCAAAGGCGGCGGCGACTGCAAGCCACGCGATGTCGCAAAATCCGACAAGAAGTCCGGCTGAATAAAAAAGGTATGTCGCGGTGATGAGGGGCAGTCGCGCTCCGCTCCGGGCTTCATCACCCTAAAATCTCAGCTGTGAGCCCCCACAATCATTAAGCGCGTGACGGAATCGATCCACGGCGCGCGTCGCGCGGCGATGGCGGACTAGACAGCCATCGGAAGCGGTGCGCGCTGACCGACGACCTGACCAATGAATGTCGATCCGGTCGTTCCGGTGAGCTCGACGTTCAGGTAGCGCCCAATCAATGACACGTCGCCGGGAATCATCACCGTCTTGAAGTCGCGCGTGCGCGACTGAAGCAATCCGCCGCGCCGAGCGGCTTTCTCAACGAGCACTTCCCGGCGCTCCCCGAGAAGTTTGATGTTCCTCTCGCGGGTGCCGCCGCGGACGGTGGCAATCAGACGCGCGAGTCTCTCGCTCGCGACCTCGTCGGGCACCGACTCGCTGACAGGAAACCGTGTAGCGGGAGTGCCGTCACGCGGCGAGAACTTGAAAGTGTACGCGTCGTCAAATCCCACTGCCTCGACTGCGCTCAACGTCTCGGCGAAATCATCTTCGGTTTCGCCCGGAAAGCCAACGATGATGTCGGTCGTGAGAGAGAGATCGGGAATGGCCGAGCGCAACTCATCGACGCACTCCATATATCCCTCGCGCGTGTAGCGCCGCAACATGCGCTTGAGCGTGCGGGTCGACCCGGACTGCATCGGAAGATGCACGTGCTCGCAGACGCTTTCGGTTTCCGCCAGCGCGCGAACAACGCGCTCGCTGAAGTCGTTTGGATGGGGGCTCGTGAAGCGGAGTCTTTTCACTCCGGGCAAGCTCCCAACGGCTCTTACAAGGTCGGCGAAATCATGCTCGCCATCGAAGTATGAGTTCACCGTTTGCCCGAGCAGCACGATCTCCGAGATTCCCGACGCGACGACAGCCTCTGTCTCACGCAACACCTCGGCGAGGCGGCGACTTCGCTCCGGCCCGCGTGTGGTCGGCACGATGCAATAGGTACATCTGTAATCGCAGCCCCGCTGCACCGGTATCCACGCTTTGACACCCTCGAAGCGGCGCGGCGTGAAATCCTCGTAGTGCTCCTCGAGGTCGAAATCGGTGGCGGTGGTCCGCACGCCTCTCCGGGCGCTTTCGATCAGAGACGGAAGGTCCCGATATCCGTCCGGTCCGATGACAAGGCTCACGTGCTTCGCCCGGTCGAGAAGCTGGGAGCCGAGTCGCTGCGCCATGCAGCCGGTGACGCCGACCACGGCTCCCTGTTTCATGCGGCTCTTCATCTCGCCAATGCGTCCGATCACCCGTTGCTCTGCGTGCTCGCGTATCGCGCAGGTGTTGATGAGAATGACGTCAGCTCCATCGGGCTCCGCGACGGACTCGTAGCCAGACTCGATCAGCTTGCCGAGCATAAGCTCGGTGTCGCTGACATTCATCTGACAGCCATAGGTCTCGATGTAGACCGTGGGGCGAGAAGGAAGCATTGCCGTTGAGTATCGAGTGGAAACGACGTGAAAGATAGAGCTGGCTTCCACGGAGGCCAAAGCCGTTGTCTGTCCGCGGTTACCGTGCGATGCCCGTAGAGGCTGACGTGGGAGTCGTAGCGTGCGAATTGGATTCCTGCATCGTCGGATCAGAAGGAAGCTCGATGTAAAAGGAGCTTCCCTTGCCCTCCTCGCTCTTCACCCAGATGCGCCCGCCGTGGCGCTCGACAACGAGCTTGCAGAATGTCAGGCCTAGTCCGGAGCTCCGCGTGCGCGGAGACCGTGGCATCTCGACCTGTCCGAACTTTCTGAAGATGAGATCGTGATACTCGGGAGGAATCCCGGGGCCGTTGTCGCTGACCGTAAACAGTACTCCGTTGCGGGCTCTTCGCGCGCTGAGCTCGAGATGCACTGGATGCGAGGAGTGCGTCACCGCATTCTGAATGAGGTTCGAAAACACGCGTTTGATCAATCCCTTGTCGCCCGCGAAAATCGGTGCATCGTCGGCAACGGATACCGACGCGGTCGTCCGCTCCTGCTGGAACCGGTGCCCCCATTCGTGGACCAGCTCGGCGAGCAGCGCTCCCGGCGCCATCGGAGCCAGGGTGAGCGAGATGCGCGCCTCCTCTATTCGCGCGACCTCGAGGATGTCGTCGATCAGGGCGAGAAGATCTTCCGATTTTGTTTCCGCGTCGCCGATCGCGGCTTTCTGGGGCATAGTCACCAAACCGAAGTCGCCATCGGCGAGCATCTCCAGCGTTGCCAACACGGATGTGAGCGGAGTCTTGAGATCGTGCACGATCATCTTCATCAGGTCGTCGCGCACTTTCTCCAGCTCGCGAAGCTTGCGCAGGCTGTCCTCGAGCGCGTCGGTTGCGCCCTTGAGCTTGAGCAGGCTCCTGACGCGGGCACCAAGCACGAGGCGATTGTGCGGCTTGGTGAGAAAGTCATCGCCACCGGCCTCGATGCCGCGCACGCGGTCGCTCGTGTCGTTGAGCGCGGTGACGAATATCACCGGAATTCGAGAGGTACGGGGATCGCGCTTGATGCGGCGGCACACTTCGAAGCCGGTGGACCGGTCGTCGACGCCGAGGTCGCCGGCCGGCATCGACACGTCGAGAATGCAGAGATCTGGATGATGCTCGAAGGCGGCCGCTACTGCGGACGGTCCATCGACGGCGGTTATCGTCTCGTAACCGAGGCTGTCCAATTGGTCGAGCAACAGCTCGACGTTGGCGGGAATGTCGTCAGCAACGAGAATTACCTCGGGCTTCGCATTCGCGCCATCAGCCATATCAGGGTGTAACCCTCAAGCCGAAGCTAAGAATCAGGCCTCTCTCCTTGATGTCCCCGCCGGCGGAACGGCCTGCGTGCTGGATTGTGAAGTCGAAAGCAGCGCGATCGCGAGCCAGCGGCACACCAAGCCCGCCCATGAACGAGGTCTCCGAGACTTTCTGGCCGTTGAACCCGAACGGAAGCGTACGGAATCTCGCGCCTGCCCGCATGACGATGATTCGCTGCATCACGCGCGGCCCCGACGCTTCCGCGCCGACAGAATAGTCCCAGGCGTCGAAGCCCTGCACACTCGAGCCGATTGAGCTGAGCGAGCTCCAGTTGTCGTGCGCGACCCGCGCCGAAATGTTGGCGCCGGTGATTCCGTCGTAACTCACCGACGCTGAATAATGATCCGGAAGTCTCCCCCGTCCGATTACGGAGTCGCCGGACTCAGCTTTCAGGTCTCCGCCCTTCCTGCCGGCGATCGCAAAACCGATGGCCCGCGATGGATGAAACTCGATTCCAGCGGATGCCGCAAAACCCGCGTAACTAAGCCGCGCCCTCTGTGAGGTACTGATGTACTTGGCGCTGTCAGGAAAAAGCTGCGACAGCGAAACGCGATTGCTGCCACTGAAAACGTGGAAACCGCCACCGAGACGGACTTTTGGAGTTCCCGCCCATGCCAACGCGAATCGAACGTCGTTGATTGCACCAAGCACCTTCGTCAGCTCCGTCTCGTTGACGCTGTCCGCTCCAACGAGCTGTCTGCGCACGAGACTGGTTTCCGAAGAACGATCGAGGAAGGTCGACGAGCTGAGGCCCAGAGTCCACGCCTGTCCCAACGGAAGGATGCCGGCAACCAGCGGGAAACGCGCTGTCGTGGTGTTGGCTGTGGCCGATCCTGCCGTAACACGCCTGAATTCCGGGGAATACTGAAAGAATAGAGCAGATGCTCCAACACCCGCGATCGAAGCGGGCGACACGAGGCTCAACGCGTCGAAGTCCGCCACCGCGCCTCCAGTGCCCTCCGCCCTCGCACTCATCTGTCCGGTTGGGTAGCCCAGCCCCTGAAGGCTAAGCGCTCCCTGGGCATCTACGCGAGAGCCGATCAGTACTATCGCCAACCCCGCGACGATTAGTGTCCGCATTAGGGGATCCCCAGAGGAACACGAGAAGTGTAACTGATTCTCAGACGCGGGCGGAGGAGCGCCACGACCTCCTCGCTCGAAGAGAACCGGATCTCGAGCGGAGAGTTACCCTCGTCGAGAGTCTTGAGGACAATCGCGCGAGGGACGGTATCAGGTGACTGTGTGCGCCAGATCGGGAAAGCGCGGGCAAGCTCGATTTCCCTCAATCCCGATCCACCGGGCATGACCTTGAGTGTGTCCAGAGCAATATCGGCCACGATTTGCGCGGCCTTCGTAGGATCCGTGACGGCCTTGCCCGCAAGAACGAGCGAAGGAAGAATCAGAACCGTGTCAGTGGGGTCGAGCAACGCGTTGGGAATCTGATTCAGAAGCAGCGTGGCGCGCACCACGGTCGCGGAGTCGATGATGCTAAGCGGAATGTTGAACTGCACGTAAACCCGCCGCGGTGGAAGTCCACCGACGTCGAGGTTGGAAGGAGACCCGGGCGGCGGTCCCTTCGCTATGGCCGTGTAATCGGACAGGTGGAAGGCGATAATAGCTTGGCCGACCGGTGTTCGTGAAAACGGGGCCAACACCAGCGCAGCGGTCGCGGTATCAGGTGTTGCGCGGAATGAAAGGGTCGGCGGCCTTCCACCTTCAGTCGAGATGATCCTCATCTGCGACGAGCTCGATCCGGTAGCGCGAAGACCTATGCGAAATGGGCCCTTGCTCTGAATTTTGGCAAGGACCGCCGCGTTGGAGATGTAATACCTGACGGTATCCTTGAGATCCACGCGAGTGAGCACCCGCGACGAGATGAAACGGTCGGGACGAAAGAGAGCCAGAACAGCGGCGGTCGAGGTGTCGCTCGCGGTGGTGTCAACGTCGTAAGCCTCGATGGTAACTGGCCCCGGGCCCTTGATCGAAAGCGTATCGATGTGAAGCAGCAGGAAAGCGCTGTCCACACTCGTTATCGGCCGGGCGGTATCAGCCTTGGGCGAAAAAGTCAGGGGCAGCGAGTCGTAGCGGATGATCACCCGCGTGTCGAGCGTGTCCCCCCGTGAGGCGAGGAACAGCCCGGACTCGGTCCCCAACCCAGAGAGCGACTGGACAGTAGTGTCGAACACCACCGCGTCGAGGGTGATGTTCTGGACATTCCCGCCCACCGGCGGACAGAGCACCGAGCACACTCCGGAGCTGTCGAGATTCTCCGAGCACGATGCGAAAGAAACAAACAGGAGCGCGGTCGCGAGCGATCGCACCAGCAATGACGAAGACTTCACTACATCCTTCCACGTGATTGGTTCAGCACGAAGGCGTGCGGAAGCAGCTCGTCGAGCGTCCACGAAGCTTCCTTTCCATCGCGCGTGTAGCTGGAGATTCTGATATTCGGGGCAAACTCGTTCAACACCTGCCTGCACGCCCCGCATGGAGGGGTCGGCTCACTATCGTCAGATGCGATTGCGATTTCGTCGAATTCAGTGAGTCCTTGTGAGACAGCAGAGGCCACCGCAAGGGTTTCCGCGCAAATTGCCAACCCGTAGGCAGAATTCTCTACGTTGCAACCCGTGATGAGCCTGCCATCCCTGGTGAGCAGGGCGGCTCCGACCCGGAAGTTCGAGTATGGAGCGTGCGCGTTTTCCAGCGCACGCATCGCTGCCTCCCTGAGGGAGGCCTTCTTTTCGGACTTCCTCGCCATCAGGCTATCAGCTCTGTCAGAAACGATTTGCCGCGGCCCCTGAAGGAAAGCCCAAACCACTCGGCGACCGTAGCGCCGAGGTCGGAGAAGGTGTCACGCTCGCCAAGGTCGCGGGGCACGACGCGCATACCTCCCGCCAGGAGAGGGACGTATTCGCGAGCATGGTCCGAAGATGGAGTGGTAGGGTCGTTGCCGTGATCGGCCGTGATGAACAGCAGGTCTTCCTCTTTTAGCCGCGATGTGATGGAGGGCAGAGCTGCGTCGAACTCGCGCAGCGCACCGTAAAACCCCGCAACGTCATTGCGGTGCCCGAACAACTGGTCGAAATCTACTAGGTTGGCGAAGAGGAACCCACTTTCCGCGGTGGAAAGCCAATTCTTGATGCCGCGGATCCCGTCGGCATTCGAGGCCGTGTGCGTCGCGGTGATGGAACGCCCCGCAAAAAGGTCGTCGACCTTGCCGACTCCCGCGCGCGGGATTCCCGCCTTTGCGAGGGCGTCGAGCAGTGTCTCCGATGGTGGCTCGATGGAATAGTCGCGCCGGTTCGCTGTTCGCTTGGGTTCACCGCTCTCGAGGACGAAGGGGCGGGCTATCACTCGCGAGACGTCGTGAGGAGGATCAAGCATCGCCCGTGCTGTCTCACACGCGCGATGAAGCTCGGTCAGTGAAATCACGTCTTCGTCCGCGGCGATCTGGAAAACCGAGTCCGCCGACGTGTAAACGATCCAGCTTCCGCTCGCGCGCTGCTCGGCGGCGAAGCGGTTCATCACGTCGGTACCGCTGCCAACCACATTTCCGATCACGGCACGCCCTGTCTCGCGCGCAAATCTCTCAATGACCTCACTCGGAAATCCGCGCGGATAAGTGGGGAACGCACGCTCCAAATGCACGCCGGCGATCTCCCAATGCCCCGTCGTGCTGTCTTTGCCCGCCGACGCGGGCCGCATGCTCCCCCAGGCGCCTGCCGCGTCGCCGCGGGGAGCGACGCCTTCGATCCGTCGAATATTGCCCAGTCCGAACCGCTCGAGTCGCGGAAGCCTCAGCCCGCCGCTCGCACGGGCGACATTCCCGAGCGTGTCGCTTCCGGTGTCGCCGTAGTCGGCCGCGTCGGGCGCTTCGCCGATGCCGACGCCGTCGAGGATGATAATGACCACGCGCTTCACGTCTATAGGCCTGTGTAGGTTCTCTCGGCGCGCGATCGCAATCCCGTGAGCAGCTCGTATGGCGACATGCCAGCATCGTCGGCGACGCGCTCCACGGTGAGAACGGTATTGCCTGACCGGCCAATCAGCGTGACCGCGTCTCCGACCTCACATTTTACGGTCGTCACATCGATCATCGTCATGTCCATCGTAACGGCCCCAGCGATCGGGGCGATCGTACCGCCAACCAACACCGAGCCCACCTTGCTGAGAGATCGCGGATAGCCATCGGCATATCCAACCGCCAGGGTGGCGATACGGACGGCGCGCTCGACGCGAAGCGTCGCGTCGTAACTCACAGTGTCGCCGGCTTCGAGCTTTCGAATTTCCACGATCGGAGCACGCAAGTGTACGACCGGCTCGGGTTGAATGGCCGCGGTGCTGCCGCTCCCGACGCCGTAGAGAAAAATTCCCGGACGCACCAGGTCCCAGGCGCTCCGACCCTTTCGCGCGATCGCCGCGCTGTTGTCCGCATGCAGCAATCGGGGGCGAGAGGGCAGACGTGATATCGCTTCCCGAAAGAGGCTCTCCTGCGCTCCCAGAGTCCCGTCGTTGAGCTCGGCGGAATGAAAGTGGGTAAACGCGCCCTCGGGCGGTGCCAGGGCGGCGAGCTGTGCGATCTGGTCGATTTCGCGCCATGGGATGCCGGCCCGGCTCATCCCCGTGTCGATCGCCAGATGCCATGCCCCACCGCCCGCTTTCAACCAAGCCTCGATCTCCCTGGGGAAGCCGAGTGTGGGCGTCAGTCGCACTGCCCGAGCGCGCGCCAGCTCCCTATCCAGGAGCGGGGTGAAAACCACGATGGGCCGGGATACACCGAGGTCGCGCAGCTCTTCGCCCTCGGCTGCTGTCGCGACACCATAACCCCACGGCTCCAGGACCTCGAGCGCGCGCAGCGCTCCCTTCGCGCCGAGGCCATAGGCGTCTGCCTTGATCATTGGCAGGAGCGGCACTCCCGCACGCCGCGTAACCGCGGTCCCATTACGCTGCAACGCGCCCAGATCGATCTCGACCAGGGCGCGAGCCAATGTCTGCTTCATTGACGCTTCATTTACGTTGCGGGTAGTATACCCCGGACCTCAGATCCCTTCAAGAAAACGAGCTTAGCCGCGCGCCATGACTCATGGATAAGACATATTCGCTGGACGACACGCTCGCGCTCATGCGCGACTTGCGGAAACGGTGCGAATGGGACGCCGCTCAGACGCACGAGTCTCTTCGACCGTATCTGATCGAGGAAGCAAACGAGCTCGACGACGCAGTCAGGCTCGAGGACGACAGGTCGATGCGCGAAGAGCTGGGCGACGTCCTGCTCCAGGTGCTGTTTCACTCCGTGCTCGCGGAAGAGCGAGGCGCCTTCGATTTAGCCGCGGTGGCGGAGGCTCTGATCACCAAGATGAAGGGCCGCCATCCGCACTTGTACGGCGACGCGGCAAAGGAGCCGTGGGAGCGGATGAAATCCAAACAGCGGAAGAGCATTGTAGACGGTCTTCCCCCAGCATTGCCTTCGCTCCATCGTGCCCACCGCCTTCAGGATCGGGCCGCTGGTGTGGGCTTCGACTGGCCGAACGTAGATGGGCCCGCGGAGAAAGTTGCGGAAGAGCTCGAGGAAGTACGGGAAGAGCTTCGAAAATCACCGCCGCCAAAGGCGGGCGCGCCACCGATCCTCGACGAGCGACACTACGCTCTCGAGGAAGAGCTCGGTGATCTTCTGTTCGCCGTGGTGAACCTATGCCGAAAGGCTGGAGTGCACGCATCGATCGCGCTCGACAAGGCGAACGCGAAGTTCGAGCGAAGGTTTCAGGAGATCGAGAAACTGGCGGAGGAGCGAGGGATCGACGTCGCTCACGCGGGTCTCGAGAGGCTCGATGCGCTTTGGGATGAGGCGAAGGCCGCCGAAAAGTGATGTCACGGTTGGATCGCGAGCCGCTTAGCTGATCCAGGTGCCCAGGGCGATCGCCCACACGCTGTAGAGCAGCGCCGCCGTTGCCAGGACGCCAGTAGCTCCAAGCAGGAAGCAGAGAGCGCGCAGCAACGTGTGCGAAAGTCGGCTGTCTCGCGTCGCCGCTATCGAGCGCGCTCGGTCCGCGATTCCCCACCCTCCGTAGGCGATGAAAATCAGTGCGAGACTCGCGACCACCAGCCACCCGGCTGGCCGCCAGTAGAGAGCGGCCGCGAAACCGGCGACTCCGACCGCAACGTCAATGGACAACCGACGAACCGACGCCGAGCGCGCGCGGTGCACGAGAAACTCCGGCAGGCTCGCGTCAGGCCGGAGAGCGGACAGGACCATCATCATTTGGAATCTCCTCCGTTTCCTCTAGGAAGAATCGGTTTCCTCTTCCGCCTCGTCGCCGTGCTCTACGATGTCGCCGGCCTGGAAGAGAATGCCCTGCAACACCTCGCGCCATTTCTTATTCCGCCGCATGAGGAATTCCAGATCCATCCCAAAATGCTTGAACTCCTCGTGCTGCGCGTTGCGCATGATCGCTCGGGCCTCGCGGTCTTTCTCAAGCGCGAGGCGCTGCTCGTACCACCCGATCGCTTCCGCCTCTTCGATGAGCGACGTGATCATGCGCGCAAAGGTCCGCGTCTTCGCCGACAGCTCGCCCGGCGGCTCGTGATATTGGTCGAACCCCATCAGACCTCCGTAGAACCGAGGGAGATTAATCTCACGGCTTGAGACGGTTCATGGTTCTCGGGAAGGCGATCGCCTCTCTGATGTGATGAATCCCACATATCCATCCCACCGTTCTCTCGAGACCGAGCCCGAAGCCGGAGTGCACGAACGTTCCATACTTTCTGAGATCGAGGTACCAGTTGTAAGCGTCGGCAGGAAGATTTTCCTCCTTGATTCGCGCCAGCAGCTTGTCGTGATCATCTTCGCGCTGCGACCCGCCGATTATCTCCCCATACCCTTCCGGAGCGAGCAGATCGTCGCACAGCACGGTGCGTGGATCGTCCGGATTCTCTTTCATGTAGAACGCCTTCGCCTGCTTCGGATAATTGTAAATGAACACGGGGCGGTCGTGGCCTTCGACGAGCAGCGCCTCGTCCTCCGCGCCGAGATCGTCGCCCCATGTCACCGAGCTGCCCTTCGACTGCAGGATCTTTACCGCGTCGTTGTAGTTGATGCGGGGGAAAGGCGCCTTGATGCTCTCGAGCTTGGAGAGATCACGCTCGAGCTCCTTCAGCTCTGGTTGACGGCGCTCCAGGACCCGTGCGACGACATACGAGACAAACTCTTCCTGCAGCCGCATGTTGTCGTCCGAATCGTTGAACGCCACTTCGGGCTCGACCATCCAGAATTCAGTCAGGTGCCGGCGAGTCTTTGATTTCTCGGCGCGGAAGGTCGGGCCAAAACAGTAGATCTTGCCCAGGGCAGCCGCCGCTGCCTCTCCATACAGCTGACCGGTCTGAGCGAGATACGCGGTCCCCTCGTCGAAATACTCCGTTCCGAACAGTCCGCTACGCTCTCCGATCGCCACCGTGAGTATCGGAGTGTCGACCAGGGTGAAGTCGCGCTCGTAAAAGAAATCGCGAATGGCCTGCTCAGCCTCGCTCCGTATCCGCGCGATCGCGCGCTGCCTGGGCGTCCGCAGCCAGAAGTGGCGATTGTCGAGCAGGAAGTCGATTCCATGCTCTTTCGGCTGGATCGGGTAGTCGATGGGACTCTCTCCATAAATGGAGAGCTCCTTTACTGCGAGCTCAAAACCGCCCGGTGCGCGCGCATCGGGACGCACCTCCCCTTCGACTTCGATCGACGTCTCCTGGGTGAGCTGACCAAACCTCGTCCAGGTTTCCGGAGAAACCGAGTTCTTGACAAGAACCGCTTGCAGCAGGCCTGTGCCGTCCCGCAGCACGACGAACGCAACCTTGCCTGAAGAACGAAGATGAGCGACCCAACCCCGCACGCGTACGGTTTCCCCGGCGTGAGAGGGCAGCTCTGAGATTCTTGAATATGGGGGTGTCATGAGTGAGCGCAGGTAGCGCGGCAAGGTAGATCACGCTCGTAGCGAGTGTCAACCGCATTGATCGCTCTGGGGCTATGGATCGGCGATCACGGTATTGTCGCGGCGCGGTTCCGTTGCATCGCGGGCCTCGGTAGTATTACAGGCTTACCGCGACGAACCCTGATAAAAGCACGGACAAAAGGCCTCCTTCAACATGACCCTGCGCGCCCGCCTCAGCTGGGGCCTGTTAGCCATCGCGGTGGTTCTAATTGTCCCGCTGGTCCTCTCGCTCAGATCCCTCGAACATCTCTACGAGACGAGCCGACTGCTGCGCGACCGCGAATTCGCGGCCTCCATGCTGCTGGGCTCATTTCGCGAGCGAACCGATGACGCGCGCCGTGCGGAGGACGCGCTGCTCTTCATCCACGACCAGAAAAGCGCAACCCGAATGCAGCGCGAGGTCGATGGTCTGGTCTCGCTGACGGACTCACTCGACCGCTACCGGCTCGACCTTTCCGCCACCCAGATTCGCAGCTCACTGGACTCACTTCGCGCCGCCGCGCGCGACGAGTACGAACAGGCTTCGGCGGGGCGCGGGACCGTGGCCGATATGATTGCTCAAAAGCGGACGCGTCCGGCGATCGCCTCGGTCGACAGCGCGCTCGGCGCGAGCGCGATGACGATCCGCAACCGGACCCGACAACGGGTGGCGGATGCAACCAGCGAAACACTCAACGCAGAGAGACTCGTCGCTGGTGCGCTGCCCATTGCGCTCCTGATGGCGCTCGCGATCGGAATCTGGTTGCTGCGTTCCGTAAGCAGGCCCGTGTACGCGCTCGAAAGGGGCATGCACGCGATCACCGAGGGTGATCTCAGTCACGAGCTTGGCATAGCGCCGAATCAGAAGGAAGAATTCGGACGGCTCGCAGCGAGCTACCAGACCATGGCGAGACAGCTCGCCGAGCTCGAGCGAATCCGCGCGGAATTCGTCGGGGTGGCGTCACACGAGCTGAAGACTCCAATCAACGTCATCATCGGATATCTGGAGTTGCTGCAGGAAGGAATTTACGGCGAGCTCACGTCGAAGCAGAAAGAAGTGTTGCAGACCATCACGAAGCAGGCGAACACGCTCACGCGCCTGGTGAAGCGCCTTCTCGACATCAGCCGCTTCGAGGCAAGCGGAGGAAAAGTCGACGTTCGTGAAGTGGACCTTCAGAGGTTCCTCACCACTCTGGAGAGCTCGTTCTCCGTCCTGGCGAATCAGCGAGACATCTCGTTCACGGTCAATCACGGGAAAGATCTGCCGCGCAACGTCTACTGGGACGAAGACCGAATCAACGAAGTGCTCGGCAATCTCATCTCGAACGCCTTCAAGTTCACCGCGCGCGGTGGCAGGGTGGCGCTTACGGTTGGCGGCGAGGAGAACAAAGTCATCATCACTGTGACGGATACCGGGGCGGGAATCTCCGCCGAACAGCTGCCACACATTTTTGACAAGTTCTTTCAGGCGGACAACCAGGCCCAGGCCGCCACAAAGGGTACAGGTTTAGGCCTGGCGATTGCGAAAGAAATCGTCGAGGCTCATGGCGGGAAGATCACGGCGGAGAGCCGGGTCGACGAGGGCACGACCTTCGTGGTGACGCTGCCAATTGAGCCCACGGGAGTGAGAAGACGGCGCCAGGCGGCGCCCAAGGCCGAGGTAGCAGGATGAGAACGTTCGGGATCATGGTGTCAGCGTTGGCGCTGGGGGCTTGCGCCCAACTTCCACTCGCGACGCCAAATGTTCAGAGCGATTGGGACAGTACTCTGTACTACGCGCGCAAAGACGTCGAGGCGGGGAATTATTTCGCCGCGGATCGGTTGATCGACGAATATGTGCGAGTTCACCCGGACAGCCGGGAGGCGAAGGAAATCGCCTTCTGGAAGGCCGTGTACACGCTGGATCCCGCCAACGAGCGCGGCTCGCTCGCGAGCGGCATAGCCGCCCTGGATCAGTATCTCGCCTCGACCGACTCAACCGCGCTTTACCGTAACGAAGCGGTGGTCCTGCGACGGACGGCCGTCGCGGCGCAGGGCGTGACGGCGGGCAGCGGCACCGGCCCTCCTACCACACTTTCGTCCGCTCCCGGATCGGACACCGTGGTCGTTGTGACCAGGACGAGAGAGGAAGAGATCGCCGCGCTAAAGGATCAGCTCGCGAAGACGAAGGAAGAGCTGGCGAAGGTGAGCGCCGAACTCGACCGAATCAAGAAGCGTCTGGCCAACCCGAGCAATTAGGGGACGCTCGGACGCACCCACTTTACTCTTCGGCGCTAGCCGACCCTGAATAGCTCCAGCGCCCGCGCATAACGAGAGCTCATCACCTTTCTAATCCCCGCGTTCTCGCGCGCCGCCAGGTCCGGATCCCTGTCCAGGAGAATCTCG
>DASYVU010000162.1:0-14252 GCA_035936715.1 Gemmatimonadaceae bacterium | reverse complement strand
CACGTAGCTGCTGACGGTGGGAAGCAAATCTGCTCGACGCTGCCGGACACGCGCCTGGGCTTCGTCCGCGCGCAATCTCCCTCCCTGTGCCAGGGCGCTCTGCTGTGCGGCGAGCCGCCCGGCGTCACCCAGAGAGAGCGGAAGGATTGTCGGCTGCTGTGCGCGGAGCCGGGGCGAGGCGAGCGCGATGATTACGGCTGTGCCCAGAAAGAGCAAGCGGAGCTTGGTGGAGAGTTCAGTCATTTATGAATGGGATAAACGAAAAGCATCAGGTGGTGCGCCATCTGCCTGGGCAAATGCGCCGTCCGCCGGAGCGATTGCATGGAGGTAGAACTGGGCCACTTCCCTGAAAACTTCCTCGTCGCTCTTGTGGACGAGAAGAGGGACGCCGGTGTGCTCGTCGCGCCAAATACCGTTCATAACGATAATGGCTACGAGCATGCGGGCAGCGACCATCGGGTCGATCTCGCGGAATTCGCCGGCATCGATTCCGCGGCGGATGATTCCGGCAAGGAGTTTCTGCCCGCGGGCGACCACCTCGTCGGCGTAGAACTTCGCGAGGTCGGGGAACTGGTGCAGCTCGCCCAGGACGAGGCGGTAAATAGTGATAAACGCGGGGGAGCGGACGAACTGCCAGTAGCCTTGCATGAAGGCGAGCAGCTGTTCCGTCGGAGTGCCGTGACTAATGTTCTTTTCAGCGCGCTCGATCGCGGCGATGGCTGTCTGCCGGATCATTTCGCGGAAAAGCTCCTCCTTGTTGGGAAAGTAGAGGTAGATGGTGCCCTTGGAGACTCCGGCGCGCTCAGCGATATCCTGGAGTCGGGCGTTAGCGAGGCCGCATTCGCCGAAGACCTCGAGGGCGGCCTTTATGATCTGCTCGGGCCGGTCCTCGGGGCATCTACGCCATTTGGGTGCAGCTGATTTTGCTCGCGGCATTTCCTAAGGAGATAGTATCTGACCAGTCAGTAAGATACTAAACCCGAGCCCAACAGTCAATAACGACCGACCGCCGCCTCTACTTATGGGCCTCCGCAGCTTCCTTGTCCCGGTAATGCGCGTTCGTCATCATCACGATCGAGGTCAGGAGAAGGAATAGCGTCACCGCCCCGAGGATGAGCCCCGTCAGCCCCGCGCTCAGGTCGGTTTTCTTTTTCGTCGCCATGGTCACTTCGCTCCGGAATCGCTTGAGACTCTGGCCTTCGACACGGTGTCGTTCTGGCTGATTTTGGGGACCACGTCGAGCCCTTCGATCACCTTCCCAAAAACGGTGTGTACTCCGTTCAGGTGCTTGGTGTTCTGCTCGCTGAGCACGATGAAGAACTGGCTGCCGCCCGTGTTCTTCCCGGCGTGCGCCATCGATAGCGCGCCGACTTTGTGGGTGTGCGGATTGCCGTTGGTTTCGCAGTCGATTTTGTAGCCGGGACCACCCGTGCCCGCCGGGCCCTTCGCGAGCTCACCGCCCTTCGAGTAAGGATCGCCACCCTGCACCATGAAATCCTTGATGACGCGGTGGAACTTGGTCCCGTCATAAAAGCCCGAGTTGGCGAGCTTCTCAAAATTTGCGACGGTCTTCGGCGCCTCCTTGTCGTACAACTCGGCGCGCATCGTCCCTTTGTTCGTTTCTATCGTTGCGAACTTGGTCATAATGGCGGCAAGGTGGCGTTAGAGTTTCGACTGCAACTGAACGGGTGCGAGTTGTCAGTAGCACAGAGGTAAGTTGACAGTTCAGTACGCCCGGACTTCACTCGTACGATCCATGGCACAACCGAATGCCCGTGCTTTTGATAGCGAGTATTGGCGTCCCGACATCGTCCACTGATGACTGGCATCTACACTTCTGAAGTCTCGCACCCGTTCAGTTGCAGGTGGTTTCAACTCGGAATGATAACCTACGCCGTACTCGACGGGCAGATCTCATTGAGCACGCATATCTCGCACTTGGGCACGCGCGCGTCGCAGACTCGGCGTCCGTGAAAGATGAGCACGTGTGCGAGCATCGCCCATTCCTCCTGAGGGAAAAGCGGCATTAGCTCCTGCTCGACCTTCACCGGATCTGTCTGCTTTGTTAGGCCGAGTCGGAGGCTGAGCCGCCCGACGTGCGTGTCGACGACGACGCCTTCGTTCTTCCTGAACGCGTTTCCAAGGATGACGTTCGCCGTTTTTCGGCCGACTCCGGGAAGCTTGACGAGAGCGTCCATTGACCCAGGGACTTCGCCGTTGTGTCGCTCGACGAGAGCCTTCCCAAGGCCGATCAGGCTCTTCGCCTTGTTGCGGAAGAAGCCGGTGCTTTTGATAAGCTCCTCGAGCTTCTCCTGCGGCGCGTCGGCGAGCGATTGTGCGGTCGGATACGTCTTGAACAGAACGGGCGTCACCATGTTGACGCGCTTGTCCGTGCATTGAGCGCTCAGGATCGTCGCCATCAACAGCTGGAGCGGAGTCTTGTGATCCAGCTCGCAATGCGCATCCGGATGCGCGCCTTTGAGGCGCGCAAAGATCTCCGCGGCGTGCGGGCCCAGTGCGCCCTTCGCAATCCGAAGGCGTTTTGTTCTTTTGGGTTTGGTGGCCGTCGGCTTTTTCATTTGCTGGCGCGCCGCTTCCGTGCGAAGGCGAGGACATCGGCCGCGCTTCCTGTGTTGATAATCTCGCCGGCTTCGAGCCACGCTTTCCGCGCCATCCCGATTCCAAAATGGACGTTGTCGAGCCCGGCGGTCGAATGCGCATCCGGACCGATCTCTATCGTCACGCCCAGCTCCTTTGCCTGGCGGCAGTATCGCCAGTCGAGATCGAGCCGGTGCGGATCGGCGTTCAGCTCCACCGCCACGCCAACATCCGCGGCTTTCTCCAAGACTGCCTTCACGTCGATGGGGTAAGGCTCGCGCGATAGCAGCAGTCTCCCCGTCGGGTGCGCGAGAATCGTCAGATGCGGATCGTCCATCGCGGCAAGCACGCGCTTCGTCATCGCATCTCCATCCATGCTGAAGCGGGAATGGATCGATCCGATCACATAATCGAACCGGTCCAGCGTTTCCGCATCGTAATCGAGTCTTCCATCGGCGAGAATGTCTGCCTCGATTCCCTTGAGGATTCTGAAGCTCCCCATCGTCGCGTTGAGGCGGTCAATCTCGTCGTGCTGGCGGGCGAGCTTGTCGCGCTTGAGTCCGCCGGCGTAGAACGCTGATTCCGAGTGGTCCGAGATTCCGATGTAGCTCCAGCCGCGCTCCTTTGCGGCGTTCGCCATCTCCTCGATCGTAGCGCTGCCGTCGGAGTAGTCGGAGTGGCAATGCAGCACGCCGCGGAGATCGTCGAAGGTGACCAGCTCGGGCAGCTCACGGCGGGCGGCGGCTTCGATCTCGCCCATACCCTCGCGCATCTCGGGCGGAATTGGTACCAGGCCGAGTGCGGCGAACAGCGCTTCCTCACTGCTTATGGGAACCCGTTTGCCCTCTTTCTGTACGAGCCAGTTGCCCTTGATCACGAACCCCTTCTTGTCCGCCAGCACGGTCATTTCTTCGACGTGGGCGGTACTGCCTGTCGCGCGCCAGAGCGCCATCGGGTAGTCGGCGCTGTTTACGCAGTACATGTCGAGTTGGGTTCCGTCCACAAAGCGAATCCCGACGAAGCCGGGCTCGTCGCCGATCTTGGCCTTGCTCACTCCCGGCGCCCGCGCGAACGATTCGGCGACCTGCTTCGGGTCGGTAGAACATTCGGCCACGATGTCTATGTCGGCTACCACCTCGTTGTGTCGTCTGATCGAACCCGCGACATCTGCGTGCTTCACGTCGGGATGCTTCACAACGTTGGCGAGCATCAGGTGCGCTTCAACAGCGGCGGCCGGAAACCTCTCCAAATCCGCATTACGCCGGGAAATCTCGATTCCCCTGAGGATCTTCTCGGCCGTCTTCTTCCCGAACTTGGGAAGCGCAGCGAGCTGTCCGTTCTGCGCGACTCGCTCGAGATCCTCGACGGTCTCGACGCCGAGGGCGTCGTGAATGACCTGGATCTTGGCGACACCGAGACCGGGTATCCGCATGAGATCGAGCAGGCCTTCCGGCATTCCTTCCCGGAGGCGCGACAGGTAGGAGGACTCGCCGGTCTCGACCAGCTCGCGAATGACGGATAATGTGGCCGGCCCGATCCCCGGCGTGTCTATCAGCTCGCCGGAATTGAGAAGAGGCGAGAGGTCGTCGGTGTCGAGCGCGACAAGTGCCCGGGCTGCTCCGGCGTATGCCCGCGCCTTGAATCTCTGATCGCCTTTTGCTTCGAGGAGTGCGCCGATCTGCGTCAGAACATGCGCGGCCGTGCGGGAATCCATGCCCTCAATATAGAAGGGCCGTGCACTACGTCCCGCTCATCAGCGTGGCGGGATTCGCGGATCCTTCAGCTGCCCTCTTCTATGCCGGCGTGGAAGGGAAGGGTCTTCACGATCTCTTCAATCTGCTTCTGAATCAGCTCGAGCTCCTGGCTCGCGCCCTCGGAGTCCAGCATTCCGTGTCGCATCGTTACCGCGACGCGATTCATGTACTTGATCTTGGTGATTATCTCCTCGGTCGCGCGACGAAGTCTGATGTACCGCCGCTTGTCGGCGAGGGCGCGATGGCAGCGCCTCTCGAGATCCTGCGGGGTGAGCTTCCTGGCGACTTCGACCGCCTCAGCGATCGTACGGCCCGGAACCGCGCCGTGGTCAGGAATCCCCATCTGATCGCTGTTGGGATCGCTGAACCACAACCTGCCGATGTACTCCACCCCGTCATAGGCGAGACGGAGTGCCACTCTGTATTCCTTCCCGTCGACCGTGATGGAGCTGATCGCGTGCTGTGTGACGCCGGAATCTGAAGTCATTGCTGGATATCAGCTTTGTACGGTCGGATTGGTTTCATCAAGGAATGTGTCGAGTGCCGAAAAGAGCTGCTTAGGCTGTTCAACGTACGGCACGTGCCCGCAGGCGTCCAGAACCACGAGGTTCGTCCCGATTGCGCGCGAAGCTTCTACGGAAGACGCTAATGGAATGGGATCGTCACGGCCATGTATGACGATCGAGGGGGTTTTGATGCCCTTCAGGTCACCGATCAGGTCGAAATTCCCAAGACTTTCCCATACGGATTGCTGCACTTTGCCCACGACTCTGAACGGCGTGAGGTCGCGGGCTTTGCTCGGATCTGCAAAATAACCGGCGACGCTGAGCTCGAACGCTCTCTGGCGGTACGCGGTCGGATCTTTCTCCCGCAACCCCGACCGTGCCAACTCTTCCCGCAATTGGTGGATCCCGGGGGCCAACTGCCGGCGATTGAACTCCGCTTCGAATGCGCGTCTGTATTCGCTGGTCAAAGGCGCCGGACTCATGAGCGCGAGTCGAGCGGGTGGCACCAGATGGGGGTTCTTCCGCTGCTCGACTGCATAGAGGAGCGCCAGCATCGCGCCCCAGGAATAGCCCAGGATCGAAAGCGGCTCGAGCGCGAATTCAGTCACGACCGCCCCAAGATCCTCGACGTGGGTGCGCCATGTGATCGGAGCTCGATCGTCCGACTTCGACCGACCGCCTCCGCGTTGATCGTAAAAGAGCAGGTCATGCCGCTCGCCCAGCTGCAGCATCTGGGGGAGCATATAACAGTGGTCGGCACCGGGCCCTCCGTGCAGAACGAGCAGCTTCGGGGCATTGGTGCGACCGTACTTCGCCCAATACAGTGGCGAGCCGGTAGTCGTCGTGAATCCTTCCTCGCGGGGGGCGGGGATCGGCTTGGGCATCGGGCGAAACCCCGAAATTAGCGCGCGGTGAAGTCTGTCTTGGCCGTGACTGCTCTGCACGCCGCTGCGATCAGCTCGGCGGCGTGATCGAGATCCTGGATGCTGACGAGCTCGTTCGGCGAATGCATGTACCGATTCGGGACCGCAACGATTCCCGTCGCCACGCCTTCGCGCGCTATATGGATCGCATCAGCGTCGGTGCTGGTCTCGCGCCCCGCGGCGTGCAGGGAGAAAGGAATCTTGCGCTCTTCCGCCGTCTTGCGAAGGAGATTGAACACCACTGGAGAAATGACGGATCCGCGAGTCAGGACAGGGCCTCCGTCGATGGCAGCTTCACCGTATTCTTTCTTCTCGACTCCCGGGTGATCGATGGCAAACGTCACATCGACCACGATCGCCATCTGCGGACCGATGCACGTCGCGCAGACGCCCGCCCCGCCGCCCCGGTATCCGATCTCCTCCTGTGTGGTTGCAACAGCTACGACTTTCGCCGAGCCGGGCTTCGCCGCGTATCTGCGCAGCGCTTCGAGCACCACGAAAGCGCCGATACGGTCGTCGATCGAGCGGGACACAATCCTGCCATTCGGAAATTCCATCGTGCGCGAATCGATCACCCCAGCGTCACCGACGGAGAGCATCTCTTCGGCCTCCTTCTTGGTCTTGGCGCCGAAATCGATCCAGATATCGGTGAACTTCGCCGCCTTCTCCCGCTCGTCAGGCTTGATGAGATGGATTGGCTTCTTTCCGACAACGCCGAATACATCTCCCTTCCGGCCAACGAACCGCAGACGCTGGCCGATGAGCACCTGAGGATCCCAGCCGCCGATCGGCTGGACGTATCCATAGCCCTGGTCATCGACGTAGCTGACGATCACGCCGATCTCGTCGATGTGACCGGCGAGCATGATCGTCGGTTTTCCATTGCCATTAACTTCCGCGAGGCTATTGCCGGAGACATCGCTGGTTACCTTCGCGAAGTGCTTCGCATGTTCGCGCCACACTTTCGCGGGCGCCGACTCAAAGCCTGATGGGCCAGGCGTGTCCAGCAGCTTCTTGAGGAAGCCCAGAGATTCGGGAGAGATCATACGGGAGAGGGGTAGGTAGCGAAGGCCCGAATATAGCATTCCGTCCGAGGTCGCCGCAGCACGTGCGAACGACTCTTGCAGCCCGATTGCCACAGGTCGTCTTCCCGAATCTCAACTTCCATGAGAAGAAAAGTCGTTTCCACGCTGCTCCCGCTCCTCGCAGCGCCTTTGAGTTCCGCGGCGTTGTCCGCGCAGGGCATCGCGACTTCCGCGCCACTAAACGACATCCGTTACGAGGTGACATTCACCCGCTCGAACGGCGAGCGCCGTCTGGTGACGTCAGCGATGACCTTCACGGTGGGAGGAATCGCGCCGGTCGTTCTCTCGCTTCCCGCGTGGACACCGGGCGCCTACGAGATCTCGAACTTCGCGCGCAACATCTCGAATTTCACCGCCGAGGAAACGGGAACGTCGCTCAGCTGGGACAAGCTCGACCCTGATACGTGGCGGGTTCGCCCGCGCGGCGCTGGTGAGGTGACGGTCCGCTTCGACTACGAAGCCGACAGCCTCGACAACGCAAACACCTGGGCGCGCCCGGATTTTCTCCTTTTCAACGGCACCAACCTGTTTTTCTATCCGGAAGGCCGGGGATTCGATTTCCCCTCCACTGTGACTGTGAACACCGAGGCGGGATGGAAGATCGTCACCGGAATGACATCCAACGGTCCACGCAAGTTCTCGGCGTCGAACTACCACGACCTGGTCGACATGCCTTTTTTCGTCGGACAGTTTGATCTCGACAGCGCGCAGATCGCCAATCACTGGGTACGATTTGCGACGTATCCTTCGGGTAGCGTTACTGGCGGTCCGCGCATCGCGGTGTGGGAAGCGCTCAGGCGCGTAATTCCCGTTGAAGGAAAAGTCTTCGCCGAGATTCCGTGGACGACGTACAGCGTCATGCAGATCGCCGACTCAACGTTTGGCGGCGGATCCGCGCTCGAGCACCAGAACTCGCACGTGGCCGTCTATGGCTCCAGCTTGCTAGGCTCGCCTGTGATCATGTCGATCTACGCTCACGAGATATTCCATTCGTGGAACGTGAAGCGATTGCGTCCGGCCGATCTCTATCCGTACCAGTACCACCAGCCGCAGCCCACCAGACTTCTCTGGGTCAGCGAAGGAATCACCGACTACTACGCCGATCTCGCTGAAGTGCGAGGAGGCGTGATCGATGCGGCGGGTTTCTACCTGGCGACAGGCGACAAGATATCCCAGGTCGCCGCGCTCCCTCCTACATCGCTGGAGGATGCCTCGCTCTCGACCTGGATTCATCCTCGCGATGGGACCGAGTACGTCTACTATCCAAAGGGATCCCTCGCCGGGTTTCTGCTCGATATCATCATCCGCGATGCGTCCGGGAACCGGCGCTCGCTCGACGATGTGATGCGAGATCTCTATACGAGCGACTATAAGAACAACCGCGGCTTCACTTCCGACGAATGGTGGACCGCCGTGAGTCGCGCGGCGAACGGGAAATCGTACACGGATTTCTACGCGCGCTACATCGACGGTCGCGATCCGTTTCCGTACGGAACGGTGTTGCCGTTGGCGGGACTGCGTCTCCTGCGGGACACGATCAACGAGCCTCGCGTGGGAATCGGCACCGTTCAGGACAGCTCCGGAGTTCACGTGACTCAGGTGCTGCCCCTAAGCTCGGCGGATGCGGCAGGCGTTCAGCCGGGTGATCTCCTTCTCGCCGTCGGCGGAATCAACGCGGGAGATCCGACCTTTTCGGAACAATTCCGCGCGAAATACGCGCGCGCTCCACAGGGAGCTCCGCTTCCGATCCTCATCAGCAGAGAAGGAAAGCAGATAAGCTTGACGGCGCGGCTCAACTTCCTTCCGCACGTCGAGATTCGCCTGGCGGAGGATCCGCGCGCCTCGGCAAAGGCGCGGAGGGTAAGAGAGGGGATCCTTCGGGGAACTACCACTCCATAGCACTCGTGGGACACAAGGAGGAAAGGCAACAGAACGGGTGCGAGTTGCCAGTGGCAGAGCTGTCAGTTTTCAGTTCACGACGCCATGACGTCAATACTGGCGTTACGCCACAGGCAGTTGCTCCAAACGCCACAGTGATAAGTCAGGGCGTAGTGAACTGGCAACTAACAGCTACGCTACTCACAAACTCGCACCCGTTCTGTTGCAGGTTCAGAGAGCCCGGACGCAGCGCGAGTCGCTATTTCAAGATGGCTTTTGCGATGGTCTGGAGCTGCATGTTGGAGGTTCCCTCGTAGATCGCGCCGATCTTGGCGTCGCGATAGAACTTCTCCACGGGATAGTCCTTGGTGTAGCCGTAGCCTCCGAACAGCTCGACGCAAAGGGAAGTCACGCGCTCGGAGACCTGCGACGAGAACAGTTTGGCCATGGCGCCTTCGCGGGCGATGTCCTTTCCCGCATCCTTGAGCCGTGCCGCGTTGTAGACCATCAACCGCGCGGCCTCGAGCTCCGTCGCCGCTTGCGCTAGCTGGAACTGAACTCCCTGGAACTCGGCCAGCGCCTTTCCGAACTGCTTCCGCTCGCTCACGTAGCTAATAGTCGCGTTGAGCGCTCCCTGCGCGACACCGATCATCTGCGCACCGATTCCGATGCGACCTTCGTTCAAGGTGTTGATCGCGATCTTGTAACCCTGACCGACCGGGCCCAGAACGTTCTCTTCGGGAACCTCACAGTCGTCGAGCAAGAGCTCGACGGTGCTCGAGGCGCGGATGCCGAGCTTGTCTTCCTTCTTGCCGACCGACAATCCCTTGAAGCTGCGTTCCACGATGAAGGCCGTGATCCCGCGATAACCCGCTGATGGATCGGCGTTCGCAAAGACGATGAACACACCGGCTTCCGCGCCGTTGGTGATCCACAGTTTCTGTCCGCGAAGCACCCATCGATCACCACGCTTTTCCGCGCGTGTGGCCAGCCCGAAAGCGTCGGAGCCGGACCCGGATTCCGAAAGCGCATAAGCGCCGATCCTTTCAGACGTCAGCAGCGGCAGATACTTCGCCTTTTGAGCTTCGCTGCCGTACAGGGTGATGGGGTAATTCACGAGGGTGTTCTGGACGTCGCAGACGATCGCGGCGGCCGCGTCGACCTTGCTGATCTCCTCCACAGCCAGCGTCACCATGAAGAGAGTCCCGCCGGCTCCTCCATACTGCTCCGGAACCTCGATTCCCATGAGGCCGAGCTCGAAGTATTTCGGCAGGAGCGCGGGGTCGATCTTTCCCGCCTTCTCCATCTCCATCACACGCGGACGAACTTCCTCCTCGGCGAATGCCGCGACGGCGTCGCGGAACATGAATTCCTCTTCGGAGAGAAGAGTCAGGGCGGAGGGCGAAGAGCTCGTATCAGTTTGCATTCGCGCCGATCCCGGCTCGCTCGAGAACAACCTCCGCCAGCTTCTCGTGGAGTCCGAACGCCGGTGTCACTCTGAAGCTGACATTCGGAAATGCACGCGCGACGTTGGCGACCATACGCGGGATGTCCGCTGTCGAGTGGCGGCCCGGCGACAGCATGTACGGAAAAACGGTGACATCTGTCGCCCCGCCCTCGACGCAGCTCGAGAATCCGGCGGCGATGTCCGGGTCAGCCAGCTCCATGTGCGCATACCGCACGACGACGTCCGATCCGGCCATTGTCTGGATCAGGTCCGCCATGGAGCGCAGCATGTCATTCGCTTCGCGCTTTTGCGAGCCGTGGTCGACTATGAGGATTCCCTTCATACGCGCAACATTAGCGGCTCCGCCACGACAAGCAATCGCCGGTCAGTGGGCGGCTTCTTCGAGCCTGGTTCCTTCCTGCCACAGGGGGCGCGCGACGTCGGTGGCGTCTTCGTAAAAATGGATCGTTCCCGGGGCGTATATCTTGGTGAGGAACACGATCTGGCCCGTGTGCATGGCAAAGTGCTCGACCACGTGGTAGATCGCACCGAGCACGGTGGTCTCACGCCCCTGGATTCGAATCGGCTGTTGCAGGCGCTGTTCGGTAAGGCCCGCCAGGACGTCGTCCGCTTGGCGCAAAACGGCCTCCAGATTGCCGAGCAAAGTCGCTCCGTCGGCGCCATCCCGCTGACTAAACTCTGCGGCGCGGTATCGCTTGGTCGACTGCCCGCCGATCCCGTTGAGTATCCACTCCGAGACGTTGCCCGTAAGGTGAACGAGAAGATTCCCGATGCTGTTCGAGTTCGCATCGGGTCGCTTCCAGGTGGCCCCAGGCGGAAGCACGTTGACGCAATGCCTCAGCTTGATCGGATACTCCTTGATCAGCCAGTAGCGCGAACGGGAAATGAAAATGTCGGCGATCATCAAATTGCCCTCGCTTCGGCGGCCGCGAGCGTGTCGCGGAAGACCTCCAGCGCCAGCTCGACCTTTCCAAACGGAGCCGACACCTGCACGCCCTGTACGTGTGGACGCACGCGCTCGAGCATCTCCCGAGCGATCGCGATTCCCTCAGCGACTCCGTGCTCCTTCGACTTCGCGCTGGCGGCTCGCATACGTTCAATAATAGCGGGTGGCACAACCACACCGGGTACCTCGTTGGCCAGGAATTCAGCGTTACGGTGAGACACGAGCGGCCAGATGCCCGCGACGATGGGAATGCGGGTATGCTCGATCGTGCGCAGGAACTTCTCGAGCTGGCTCACGTCGAACACCGGCTGGGTGATTGCGTACTCAGCGCCGGCTTCCACCTTCCACTCGAACCGCTTGAGCTCCTGCGCCGGGTCGAGCGCGGCCGGGTTCACGCCGACGCCGATCGTGAACTTGGTCGGCGCGCCGATGGCATTACCGCCTGGATCCAGGCCGTGATTCAGCTGGCTCACCAGATTGGTCAGGCCGATGGCATCGATGTCGAACACCGCCGTCGCGTTGGGATAGGGCCCCATCTTGGGCGGGTCGCCGGTGATGAGGAGAAGATTGCGGAGGCCGACAGCCGCCGCTCCCAGGAGGTCGCTCAGCATGCCGAGCAGGTTGCGATCGCGGCAGCAATAGTGGATCACCGTCTCGATCCCGACTTGCTGCTCGATCAGCACGCTCGTGAGCAAGGCACCCATACGGCTCTGTGCCCGCGGGCCGTCCGGGACGTTTACCGCGTCCACACCCGCATCACGGAGTGCAGCCGTATCGCGCAACATCTTTGTCGCGTCGACGCCGCGCGGCGGGACAATCTCCACAGACGTAACGAACTCACCACGCGCGATCTTCGCTCCCCACTTCGATCGCTCCGCCAGTGGGACGGGTTGAACGCCCGGATCTTCAGGAGGAAGGTCGGATTGCGCCTGCCGCCGCTCCCTCGCTGGAACGCGCGGCTGCCTCGGCGAAAGGGGACGCACACCCTCGACCATCGCCGCGATATGCTCGGGCGTGGTTCCGCAGCAGCCGCCGACGATCTTAGCGCCCGCCTGGACGAGGTGATGCGCGTAGGTCGCCATGTACTCCGGGCTCGCCATGTACATGCTGCGTCCGCTCACGTCGCGCGGCATTCCGGCGTTCGGCTGCGCGCTCAGCTTGCGCCTGCTGACCGGTACCATCTTTTCGATGGCGTCGAGAATAATCTGCGGGCCGACGGAGCAGTTGAGACCGATTACATCGGCTCCAAAGGCGTCCAAAGACTGGGCGAGATCTTCGACCGTTACCCCGTACGGCGTGTGACAATCGGAGCCGATGGTCATCTGCGCGATGACGGGGATCGTCGAATCCACTTCGTGAGCGGCGCGAATCGCCTGCTCGATCTCGTGCAGATCAGCGAACGTCTCGAGAATGAACAAATTACAGCCGCCGTCCCTGAGCGCCTCGAGCTGCTCGCGGAATGCCGCCCGCGCCTCATCGAGACTGGTGGGACCGAATGGCTCGAGACGAATGCCAAGCGGACCAACTGCGCCGGCCACGAGGATATCTTCGTCCGCGACTTCGCGCGCGATCTTCGCGGCAGCGCGATTTATTTCCGCGACCTGCGATTCGAGCCCGTACTGAGCCAGCTTGATGCGGTTCGCGCCGAAGGTGTTCGTCTCCAGAACCTCTGCTCCCGCCTTTTTGTACGCCTTGTGGACATCGCGCACGAGATCCGGCGCGCGCAGGTTGAGCTCGTCGTAGCACTGATTGATGAACACACCCTTGTTGTACAGTTGCGTGCCCATCGCGCCATCGAAAACGATGACCTGTAGCGGGTCGAGCAGTCGGGCGATCAGCGGGTTGTCAGGCAACTGCCACCTCCACTTCCGTTGTGGCACCCGATGCGGAGCCGCGCACGGCGTAGTACTTGGCTTCGGGATGGTGGATTACCAACGCGGCCGTCGACTGCTCCGGCAGGAGCTGGAACGCTTCGGTGAGGTCCATGCCAAGTGCTTCCTTCGCCGGAAGGAGCTTGAACACCGTTGCGTGGTCGTCGAGATCCGGACAAGCGCCGTAACCCCATGAGTAGCGTTTCCCGCTCGGCACGCCCAGCTCCTTCTGGATCCGGCGATGCGACCACTCGGCCACCGCTTCCGCCGCTTCGACGGAGAGCCCGTGCGAGTAGAACGCTTCGCTGTACTCGTTCTTCCCCTGAAGTTCCTCGAACCTCTCGCTCGCTTCCTTTCCCACCGTCACGATCTGAAGTGGTACGACGTCCACGTCGCCCGAGTCGACGCTTCTGATGTAATCGGCGAGGCAGAGACGCTCGCGTCCGACCATCCGTGGAAAATGGAAGCGCGCGATCTCTCGCAGCGATCCACCGTCGCTCGAATACGCGGCGGGATCGTAGATGATGACGTCGTTTCCCTGCGATTGAGCAGGGAAGTATCCGTACACGACTTGAGGCTTGATCCAGCCATTTTTCTTCGCGTCTTTCTTGAGGCGCTCGAGCACCGGCTCGAATTCCTTCTTCACCGTCGAGTGGTATTGCTCTCCCGATCCTCGCGCGCCCCACCCAAGCCGGTAAAGCTCGTCGAGGTCGAGCAGGTCGAAGATCTCGTCGATTGGCACGTCACGAATCACCCGAGTCCCCCAGAACGGCGGGGACGGGAGGGGGTTGTTGGCGACCACTTCGCTGCGCTCGCCGGCGGCGTCGCCGACGGCGATGTCCTTTCCAACCGAGGTGCGCAGGAACACGTCGTTGCGCGCGTCGTCGAGGTTCTTGACGACGAACAGCCCGCGCTTCTTTGGATCCTGGAGCACATCCATCGTCTCCAACCCCTCGAACGCGTCCTTGCAGTAGAAGACTCCAGAATCGTAGGCGCGCTCGCCTTCAACGAAAAGCGCGCGACGCCCGAAACGGCGATTGATTGCGGCTCCTCCGATGAGCACGGGAATCTGCATTCCTCGCTTGTCCAGCTCCTGCACGCAGAGCGGCATCTGCTTCGACGTCGACACGAGCAGCGCGCTCAAGCCGATCGCGTCAGCGCCGACCTCGACCGCCTTGTCGAGGATCGTGTTGACGGGAACTTGCTTGCCGAGGTCGAACACG
>DASYVU010000161.1:0-22226 GCA_035936715.1 Gemmatimonadaceae bacterium | reverse complement strand
CCAGGACGTGGCACGCGCCGAGCCAGCCCGGTACGCGTTCGCGAAGGGCGACATCACCGATGGGAGCTTCGTCTCGAACGTCATCGAGGAGCATCGCCCGGACGTGATCGTGAACTTCGCCGCCGAGTCCCACAACAGCCGAGCGATCCTCGATCCGGCGATCTTCCTGCGCACGAACGTCCTTGGGACCCAGACGCTGTTGGAAGCCGCGCGACGGCTGAACGTTCCGCGCTTCCATCACATCTCGACCTGCGAGGTGTATGGGGATCTCGACCTGGAGACCTCGGAGTCGTTCACCGAGGAGTCCCCATACCGGCCGCGTACGCCGTACAACGTGTCGAAGGCCGCGGCGGACATGGTCGTTCGCGTGTACCACCAGACCTACGGGCTCCCAATCACGATCTCGAATTGCGCGAACAACTACGGGCCGTGGCAGTACCCGGAGAAGGTCATTCCGGTGTTCACGACAAACGCCCTGGACGACCAGCCGCTCCCCCTCTACCGCCACAGCGAGAACCGACGCGAGTGGCTGCACGTCGACGACCATTGCCGGGCCATCGACCTCGTGATCCGAAAGGGCCGGATCGGTGAGACGTACAACGTGGGCAGCGGGGACGAGCGCAGCGTCGAGCAGATCGCCGACGCGATCCTGGACACGCTCGGCAAGCCGCGGTCCCTCAAGACGTACGTGGAGGATCGGCCGAGCCATGACCGCCGCTATCTCCTCGATCACTCGAAGATCGAACGCGAGCTCGGCTGGGCTCCGCAGATCGGTTTCACCGACGGGCTGTCGGGGACGATCGGCTGGTACCGGGAGCACCGCCAGTGGTGGGAGCGCAAGAAGCGGGAGGCCCAGGCCGCGCTCGATGAGTTCGCCTGGCGGAAGCAGCCAGCCGTAGGATCCGCGCCATGAAAGGGATCATCCTCGCCGGGGGATCAGGCTCCCGGCTCTATCCGCTGACCCGGATCACGAACAAGCACCTGCTTCCGGTGTGGAACCAGCCGATGATCTACTACCCGATCCAGCTCTTGGTGACGGCCGGCATCGATCGCATCCTCATCGTGACCGGCGGTAATCACGCGGGCGAATTCCTCCCGCTCCTCGGCAACGGGTCGGCCTTCGGACTGAAACATCTCGACTACACGTATCAGGAGCGACCCGCTGGGATCGCCGACGCGCTCGGCCTCGCGCGCCACTTCGTAGCGGGCGACAGCGTCTGTGTCCTCCTCGCGGACAACATCTTCGAATACTCGATCCGCGGAGCGGTCGAGCGCTTCGCTCGCCAAGGGCACGGCGCGCGCGTTCTCCTGACAGAGGTCGACCACCCCGAGCAGTACGGCGTCGCAGTCCTGGAGGGTTCACGGATCACTCGGATCGTGGAGAAGCCGAAAGAACCGGCCTCGCGGTACGCCGTCACCGGCTGCTATTTGTATGACCCAGAAGTGTTCGACATCGTCGAGACGCTGACGCCGTCGGGTCGAGGCGAGCTGGAGATCACGGACGTGAACAACGCATACCTGGCGCGGGGAGAGCTCGAGCACGAGATCTTGGAAGGCTATTGGGGTGACTGCGGCGAGGCGTTCGAGTCATATCTTCGCGTCCAAAAACTCGTCGCCGAGCACGGCTCGAACAAGACAACCGCAACTGCGGCTGGAGCGGCCCGGTGAAGCGCGGCCCAATCGAGGGGGCGACGGTCAAGGACCTAGTTCGGTTTCCCGACGAGCGTGGGTTCTTCGAGGAGATCATCCGGGCGAGCGATCCGTTCTTCAACGGCTTCGCGCAATTCAGCTGGTGCCGACGGCGCGAGGGAACGATCACCGCATGGCATCTCCACCCAAATCAGTGGGATTGGTGGTTCGTGCCTCACGGCGTCATCAAGGCGGTCCTGCACGATCTGCGCGACAAGTCACCGACGCGCGGAAACACGTTTGAGATCTATCTCGGCGAGAACACCACCGAGAAGGTGCTCGCAATCCCGAATGGCGTCGCCCACGGCTACAAAGTGTTGGAGGGCCCGATGGAGCTTTTCTACGTGACGAGTCGGGAGTACAACCGCGAGCATCCCGCCCCGCCGGTCGGGGAAGAAGGTCGCCTCGCCTACGACGACGCATCGATCGGATACGACTGGCACGCGACGCAGCTGATACGATGAGAGCCGCGTTTCGCCACTAGAGTCTGCGGCGTGGGTCTGAATCGCGAGGTCGAGTTCTTCGATGAGTTCGCCAACCAAGCCGAATTACGATGTGCTAGGGCTCCTTTGTTCTGGCCAGGTTGCGAAATGAAGCAAGTTTTCCGGCGTGGGATTAAAGTTCATGAGCCTGCTCCCGAGAGCTGAATTGAGCTCAAGACGCCACTTTCAGAGTGGCCCGCCGGCCGCCTCAACGGGCGCGCCGGGGTTCGACACTGGCGCAGCGGGCGGTAGCGGCTGACCGAGCAGCCGTTGGTCCTCAGTGCTTCGCGCCTTGCGGTAGATCACCTCGCGGAATGACGGGCACGGCAATTGGTCTTGGCGGTCCGAGGCTGGCCTCATTAGGAGAGCGCGGATACGCTCGTCTCCTCGCCGCCTTCAATGAGTCGATCCGGCCGCGAGAAGGCCAGCGCTGTGTTGACTTGGGATGCGGCACTGGCGCGTTCACTCGCCGGCTTCGCGCCTTCGGTCTCGACATGATGGGAGTCGATATCTCGCCGCGCATGTAGAGCGCGCGCGGTCAAGCCGAGACGGCATTCGCTACGAGGTTGGTGACATCACGGCTACGGGGTTGGCTGACGGGTCGTTTGATGTCGCTGCGCTGTCGGGCGTCCTGCATCACATCACCGCCGGCGCGGACCGAATCCGAGCGTTGCGCGAGGCGTGGCGCATTCTTTGGCCCGGCGGCCGCCTCTTCGCCTTCGACCTGAACGCCCACAGTCCGTCGATGTTTCTATATCGGGACCCGCGCTCACCGCTCTACTCGTCCGAAGGCAAGACAGAGAACGAGGTCCTGCGTTTTGCTGCTGGCGTACGCGATATACGACGAGATTGTTCGGCTTTCGCCGTGGGAACGGCAACTCGGGACCTTCCTGGTTAGCATTGCGACCAAGCCTGAGGAGAGCGGACCGCCGAAAGGTTGATGTCGCGAGCGCGCCGTTCGTTGGTCCGCGGCGTTTTCGATAGGTCACTGCGCTTGAAGATAATTCGGCGGCGGTCCCTACGGCCCGGTCGTCCGCCTCGGACCGCACGAGCGATTGATGTCGGATCGAATTCGCCCGGCTTGTCGAGGAGCCAATGCGCTCGCTCGCGGCTGCCACGCTCGTTACTATCGACGAGGTGACAGACATCCGGTACGACGCTTGCGTCGTTGGGGGAGCGGGCCACGTCGGCGCTCCGCTAGCGATCGTCATGGCGACGCACGGCATTAAAACGCTCGTCCACGACATCGATGGCAAGGCCTTGGACACGATTGCCGCTGGTAGGCTGCCCTTTCTAGAGGAGGGCGGCGAGGCGGCACTTCGGGTGGCCCTCGATGCGGGGATGCTCGGCTTCACGTCGGACTACGGATGCACGAGCGGCATTCCGGTCATCATCATCACGATCGGCACCCCAATTGATGAGTTCCACAATCCCGTGCTACGGGTCGTGACCGACTGCATCGACCTGTTGCTCCCACACCTCAGCGATGACCAAACGCTCATCCTGCGCTCCACGGTTTTTCCGGGTGTCACCGAGCTTGTGCAAGAGCATCTGCACGCGCGGGGCAAACAAACGAAGGTGGCTTTTTGTCCGGAGCGAGTCGTCCAGGGGCACGCCACTCGTGAACTTCAGTCACTTCCCCAAATCATCAGTGGAATGACGCTAGAGGCAGAGGAAGTCGCGGTCGACATTTTCTCGCGCTTCGCGCCGAAAATCGTACGGATGGCGCCAAAAGAGGCGGAATTCGCGAAGCTCTTCAGCAATGCGTACCGCTATATCCAGTTCGCCGCTGCAAATCAATTTTGGGTCATGGTGGAATCCGAGGGTCTTGACTACCGGCGGGTCCTCGCAGGCCTCAAAGCGGACTATCCGAGGCTTCGCGATCTGCCCGGCCCCGGCCTCGCTGCCGGTCCCTGCCTGTATAAAGACACATTGCAGCTCGCGGCGTTCGCGAACAATCAGTTCGGGCTTGGACAAGCCGCCATCAACGTTAACGAGGGTCTGCCGGACTTCATCATCGGGGAGCTGCGCAAGCGGTTCTCGCTTCAGAATCTCACCGTTGGCATCCTTGGCATGGCGTTCAAGGCAGACAGCGACGATACGCGTTCCTCCTTGAGCTATAAGCTAAAGAAATTGCTCCGGGTGCGAGCGCACGAAGTCCTGACGACGGACCCGTTTGTGCGGACGGACCCCGCGCTCCTACCTCTCAATGAAGTGCTTGATCGGAGCGACCTGTTGATCGTGGGCGTTCCCCATTCGAGATATCGCTCCCTAGATCTCAGTGGCAAGCCGGTCGTCGATCTGTGGGGACTCTATGGTGGCAGCATCATTCCAGAGCCGCGCCCCGTCGAGTTGGCCCGCGACGTGGTCGTGAGCACGGGGGCTGCGCGGCGCGCGCGGTAGGTACGTCGCAACTCGGCCTTGGCATCATCGGGATCGGATTCGGTCAGGCGGTCCACGTGCCCGCCTTCCGGAGCGACCCGCGGTGTCAAGTCGTAGCGATTTGCGCGAGCACTACGGATCGCGCGCGAACGGTCGCTGATCGGCTCGACATTGCGCAGGCTTACGGTGACTGGCGCACGATCGTGGCCTCGCCCGAGGTCGCCGCGGTATCGATAGCAGTTCCGCCCGCACTGCAACCAGAGATCGCAATAGCCGCAGCGCGTGCGAGCAAGCATGTTTTCTGCGAAAAACCGCTTGCGCTCAACTACCGCGACGCCCAGACGATGCTCGACGCTGTGCGCGCGAATGGCGTCGCGAACGCGATCGACCTGGAATTCGCGGAGTTGCCAGCGTACCGGGTCGCGGAGCAGCTACTCCGATCAGGAGAGCTGGGCCTGATTCGCTCCGTCGCATTAACTTGGGAGGTCCGCACTCGCAGTCGCCCAGCGGACTCCTGGAAAGCGCAGGTCGAATGCGGCGGAGCAGCGCTGGGCGGCTTCGCGGCGCACGCGATTTATCTCGTGGAACGGCTGTTTGCGCCAGTACTTCGTCTATCCTCGCCTTCGGCTTCTTTGGGCATTGTCGGCAAGCGCATCGAGGCGCAGCTGGAACTCGTGGGAGGTTTGCACGCGCGCCTCACGATCGCGACTGACGCGGACCCTGCGACGGGCCACCGTCTCGAAGCGCAGGGCCTGAATGGCAGACTGGTCGTAGAGAACCGCGGACCTGACCACGTGCGAGGCTTCACCGTACGCGTCGTGAGCCGCCTGACCGGGCGAGAAAAAGTGCTGCCTCTAGAGGAACTTTCAGCCGATGGCGATGCCCGTGTGGCCGCAGTCGCGCCCATCGCTTCACGGTTCGTCGCGGCCGCACTTGGTGGCCCGGCCGCATTGCCAGGCATCGCCGAAGGCGTGCGCGTGCAGCGCGTCCTCGATGCGCTGCGCGTTGCCCCGGCCGACGGTGCTTGGACGGCCGTTTGAAGGTTGAACTCGACGTTGTCGTGCCCGTATATAACGAAGGCCAGAACATCCACCGAGTCCTTGGGGCATTCGCAGCGCAGGTGCGCAGCGCGCTCCGCGTCTTGATCATCCACGACCATGATGACGATGACACGTTGACGGCGCTGCGCTCACACACCGCTTATCCGTTCGAGGTCAAGGTAATGAAGAACCACGGACGCGGCGTCTTTGGCGCGGTCACGACTGGCTTCAATGCTGCCACGGCTGCTGCGATCCTCGTGTGGCCGGCCGACGACGACTACAACGCGGCGCGAATTGACGGGATGGTCGAGCGGCTACAGCGCGGCTGCGACATCGTAGTCGCGAGCCGGTTCATGCCCGGCGGCCGCATGATCGGGTGTCCCTGGCTGAAAGATCTGATCGTTCGTTCCTCGGCCTTCCTCCTTCACCACGTTGCTCGCCTGCCGACGCATGACCCGTCGAACGGCCTGCGGCTCTTCTCGCGCCGGGTTGTCCATACGATCCCGCTTGAGTCGGACCGAGGTTTCACATACAGCATCGAGCTGCTTGTGAAAGCGCATCGGCTGCGCTGGCGTATTTGTGAGGTGCCGTTTGAGTGGTACGAACGGACCGCGGGAAGAAGCCGCTTCCGCGTCTTGGAGTGGCTTCCTGCGTACTTCGTTTGGTTCCGTTATGCCTTTGCCACTGCGCTGCTGCGCCGCGGGCCGCACAGCGTGCGACTGCGAGAGGCTGATTCCGCGACGATGCATCAATGAACACCCTAGTGACCGGCGGTACTGGCTTCATCGGTGCGGCGCTCGTGCGAGCGTTGGTCTCGCGCGGCGACCGAGTGCGCTCGCTGGACAACGGTTCCCGTGGCGCCGTCCGCCGTTTGGGCGACGCCGTGAAGGAGGTCGAACTCCTCAATGGCGACATCCGCGATAGCACAGCGGTCGTAGGAGCCATGCGAGGAATCGATCGTGTCGTCCACCTCGCCTACGTCAATGGGACCGAGCACTTCTATCAACGGCCGGAGCTCGTGCTCGAAGTGGCCGTAAAGGGCATCATGAACGTCATTGACGCGTGCGTTTCGTGCGGCGTCGGTGAGCTTGTGCTCGCGTCAAGCTCCGAGGTCTATCAATCGCCGCCACGAGTCCCGACGGACGAAACTGCCCCCCTCTCGGTGCCGGATCCGCATAACCCGCGTTACTCGTACGGGGGCGGCAAGATCATCTCCGAACTCATGACGCTGAACTATGGACGCCACCACATCCGTCGGGTGCTCGTGTTTCGGCCCCATAACGTGTATGGGCAGGACATGGGCTGGGAGCACGTCATACCGCAGCTCGCCCTGCGTGTAAGAAAGTTAGCGCACGCGTCCGGCGAACTACTCGAGCTCCCAATCCAAGGCACGGGCGAAGAAACGCGCGCATTTGTGCACATCGACGACCTCGTCAAAGGCGTCCTTTGTGTCCTCGACGCGGGCGATCATCTGGGCATCTATCACGTTGGCAGCGCTGAAGAGGTGACGATCGCAGACCTCGCGCGGCGAATCGGTCACTGCTTCTCCCGCGAGGTCCGCGTCATACCTGGCGACCTGCGAGAGGGCAGCACCGCCCGCCGATGCCCAGACATTTCGAAGCTGCGCGCGCTCGGCTACCAACCACGAGTGCCCCTGTCGGTCGGCCTCCCGCCGACTGTGCGCTGGTACGATGAACACGCTGATGAGCGACCTGCCGACTAGCGTCGCCGCCGGCGTCACACCGAAGCTCGCGTTCGGAACGGGCGGAAGTGTCGTGGTTACGGCGTGCCAGGCCTGCGGGTGCACCGATCTCGAGCCTGTGCTTTTCGTGGGCTATCTGCCGCCAGTGAATACGATGCCCCCGATCGGGACTCGTCCCGCCGAGCAGCCGGCGTATCCAGCGCAGGTGCTGCGCTGTCCCCGCTGCGAACTCGTGCAACTCGGTCTCGTCGTCGACCCGCAAATTCTTTTCCCCCCCGAGTACCCTTACACGAGCGCCACAACCAAGATCCTGCGAGAGAACTTCGCGGAGCTGTACCGGGAAGTCTGCGCGCTGCTTGGCCCGACGGGTTCGGACCTTGTGGTGGACATCGGCTCAAACGACGGCACGCTGCTGCGCAACTTTCAAGAAGGCGGGCATCGCGTCCGCGGCGTGGAACCGACCGACCAAGGGCGTCGCGCCAACCAGGCGGGTATTCCGACGGACGTGGCGTTCTTTGGACGAGATGCGGCGCAACAGATCGCGGCGCGTGATGGCCGCGCCGCGATCGTCACGGCGGCGAATGTGTTCGCCCACATTGAAGACGTGCACGGGATCATCGAGGCGGTCGCCGAGTTGCTCAACGACGACGGTGTCTTTATCACCGAATCCCATTATTGGCTCGCACTTGTCGAAACAGTGCAGTACGACACCATCTACCACGAGCACCTGCGCTATTACTCGCTTACGAGCCTGCGCAATCTTTTAGCAATGCACGGATTCGACACCTTCCACGCGAAGCGGATTCCAACGCATGGGGGTTCGATTCGTGTCTACGCCGCTCGCACGGGTCGGCGAAGTCCTAGACAGACGGTGACGGACCTACTCGCCCTTGAGGCATCGACGTTGACACCGGCCCGGCTTGCCTCCTTCCGCGCAAAGGTGACAGATTCGAAGTTGGGCCTGCTTGGACTATTGCGGGACATTCGCGCACGCGGGGACCGTGTGTACGGTGTTGGGGCGCCATCGCGCTCCAGCACCCTTATTAACTACGTCGGATTGGACGAGGGGATCATCGACTGCGTCTGCGAGATTCCCGGATCACACAAGATCGGCAAGTACGTACCTGGCACCCTAATTCCCGTCGTCGATGAGAAACGGCTTTTCGCGGAGCAGCCAGAACACGCGCTGTTGTTCTCATGGCACATCGCCGACGAGCTAATGCCGAAGCTAAGAGCAAATGGGTTCCGCGGCCGGTTCATCGTTCCGTTACCGGAGCCGCGAATCACGTGAACAACACGACGGTTGGCGCCATCGACTCGCCACGCCCGGGCCAGGTTGTCTTTGGCAGCTTTATTTCCATTTCTGGATGGGCCTACGAGCCTTCCGGGGTTCAGGCGGTCGTGATTCGCGGCCTCAAGCGGCAAGTTCAAGGAGTCGTCGGACTCGAACGCGCCGACGTCGCCGAAGCACTGCGGACGCCCTCTGCTCGAATGAGCGGTTTTTATCTCGAGGTCGAAGGTGATGAATGGTCTGGGCGCGCCGACCTGGTCGTGGAGTCCACGAAGGGTGGACAACAGCTGCTCGGAACGGTCGACGCGACGCTCGACGACCGCGTGTTTAGCGTCGCCCAGCGGCGTCTCCTCGACATTCTGGCCTGCCCCACGTGCCACGCCTTTATTTCTGGCAAGAGTTCGTCGTGCAGACGCTGTGGGCACGAGCTCGTCTGGCTCGGCCCAGTACCAAGCTTTCTTGGGAGGCCACAGAGCTCGCCGTCCCGCGGCGCTCCCGTGAGCGGACATCCTGCGCTCGCAAACGCAGCCAGGTATTTTGACCTTGCAGGCGGGGGGGTCTTTCTAGATGCCGGCGCCGGCCACCCACCTGAGTCCCACGAATCAGTCATACAACTCGAAATAGAGCGCTTCCCGACTACGAACGTTGTCGGCGATGGCACCGAAATGCCATTCCAAGATGAGGCGTTCGATGGCGTGATGAGTCACGCGGTCATGGAGCACGTCCGTGATCCGTTCGCTTATTCGCGAGAATTGGTGCGCGTCCTGAAGCCCGGAGGGCGTGTCCTCGTGCACTCAGCCTTCCTTCAGCCGGTTCACGCCTACCCTCATCACTACTTCAACACGAGTCTCGAGGGATTGAAATTGCTGTTTCCCGAGATCCGGATCCTTGACGCCGGCGTCGAGGCGTTCCAGCAACCGTGGGTCGCGCTTGACTGGATCCTTCGGTCGTACGCCAAAGGGATCAACGAGGAGGCGGAACAGCAGCGGTTCCTGGATCAGACCGTGCGCGAGTTGATCGGGAAGGATAACCAACGATCGCTCGCTACATTCCAATCCTTGAACCAGGAAGCCGTACTTGAACTCGCCGCCGGCGTTTACCTGTTCGGCGAACGGGCCTAGCTAGAACCATCCGTCAGCGCCATTTCGCGCGCTGCCAAGTAGCTTTCCAGCTCCAGAAGACCGGCAGGCGATCCTACCTCGTAGAAGCGTTCATCACCTCGAAGCCAGCGAGAAGACGTCGCTTGCTGAATTTTTCCGGTGGGCTTAAGGGCTGTCCGACGACCTCAGACTCATCGTGAAGAACGTGACGACAAACTCCGCCGCGGCGAAATCCGGTGCGGAGGTGCTAATCGAGAAAGCTTCAATTGCGGGACCACCCTGGAATGCAAGGCTAAAGCCAAGGGTCGAAGGGAGCCGCACTATCTGAGGACTCGAGGCGTTTCCTGGCACCAATCTGAATTGGCGGCCGTCGTTCACGTGCATGACCCAATTGGGCGACTTGTACACGAACGACCGGAGCTGCTGATATGTCGTGTTGAGACCATCCACGACCACGAAGAAAAACTCACTTTCAGAGGCTGGCTTGGGGACTGAAACTAGTTCTTGAGCATGAACTCGAACCGATGACAACTGAACCATGGGGCCACATCGATTCGGAACGCGCTGTAGCAATTGCCACCTCTGCGTCACCTCCACCTCAGCGTATCGGCAGAACAGCTGAATTGTCGCGAGCGGTGACTCAAAAAGTGGGTTCCTTCCATCAATAGCTTGCGGTATTTCGCGTAGAACGACTTCCGGGGCACGTTCTGAAAGAAGGAAGGCTTGATTGCGCTCGTCCAAGGCTCTTGAGTAGGCGACATAGGACTGGATAGTGGGCAGTGGACGCCAAGTCACTTCGGGGTACGCCCAAGCTACGCCGGACTCCCAGGGATCGATATGCGCGGTCTTCGAAGTCATGCCAGCGATCGTGGAGGAATCCAGCGCGTATTCGGCTCGAAGGTGATTGCGCGCGGCTTCGACTACCGCTTGGCGCTGCTCCAAGGAAGTAATAGCGCGCAGTTGGTCGAGGAATCCACGAGCGGATTCCGTCGGGAGCCACAACCGCGTAGGTGACAGGTCGCTGCTCGCCAAGAAGGCGGCGAGCAGGGCAACCGTCAAGACACTCGTACGCAACCAATCACGCCTCGAAGCCAGTGCCAGGGAGAGCAGCAGCATCGAAGCGAAAAAGCCGATCGCGTGTGCGTCGTGGCGAACAAAGCCGTGTTTGAGCATCGCGAACACGGTCATGCCGACAAGTCCCACTGCTGTTGCAGCTAAATGCAGTGGCAGTGTGACCAAGCCGTCCAGCGCGACAAGAATGACCAGCAGAACTGCGATCGGAGCGGCGGCGTATTCCCACCTTCGCTCGGGCGCTTCGATTCCCATAGCCGAAGAATGCCCGCTAGCCACCTCCACGGAACCTGACAGGAAGGAGACGAGGTTCGAGATCGCGTTGCCCGTAGATATCCACATTAGGCAGAGACCGAAAACAAAGATGAGAGCGAACAGTGCGAGCTTGCGCCACTGGCGAGTGCTGAGCACGAGCAGACTGCCCGCGCTTAGCGCCATCAGCCCGGCGTTGAACTTGATGAGAACGAGAATTGAGCTAGCAACCGCAAGGCCGATGACGGCAGCCGTTGCTAGTAGCGTCGAGCTCGGGCGCCGACGCACCAGACTTAGGCTCAAAATCACGGTAAGGATGGCGAGTTCTTCGGCAATTCCCATCCACCCCGCCACGCTCGCTAGTACGACCGCAACAGGGAGAGCTAGAAGCGTTGGTGCGGCTCGGAACGAGAGCCACACAAGTGTCGCGGTAGTCGCAATGTGTGCACATCCAGCGAACAAGAGAGCAGTACGACCCGTGTCCTCGTAGTAGAGGACCGGGACCACCAGGTAGCCGAGCGGTCCGTACGTGAAAGTGATGTCTCTGCCGAACTGCAGGTGTTCGGCTGTCGCAAGGTGCAGCGCCGCCTGCCATGAAGGATCGAGACCAATGCCTGGGTAGAGTGAATAAGCGGGCCATGTTGATATCACGATCGCGATGGTGCAGGCGACCAAAGCGTACCTGCGGTCGACGCGGGCCGCCAACTCCACAACGGACCAAGTCGTCAGAGCACGAAACTGTGTGCGCCTACGTCGTCGCCGCAAGACGTACGCGCCGGGGATCGCAGACGCGAGGCCGAGTAGGACGAAGCCGTGGACGTTGTCGGTGAGAGCGCGTTCCAGCCAAACGCTCGGAGGCGGCGTCGCGTGCAAGCGCAATGCGGCTGTTGCGCCGACTACCTGTCGAGAACCAGACCTTTCGACGACGGCACTCGGAGCATCGGCGATGTGCGCACCCCACCAAGCAATCGATGGGGCGCTAGGAGAGGAGTCGGGCAGCTCGAGACGAACTATGGAGGCTTCTCCTGACCGAAGCTGAATTGGTTGGGAAAACGAAAAGGTCACATACACGTTGTTCAACACCGGCGCGGACAACGTTCGACTCACTGACAACGGCCCCTGCTGAATAGTTACCTTTAGCGGCCGGACTACGACTCCGTTGTAAGTCGCAATGAGCAAGTCCACCCGTACGACGGGGGACGAAGGAGCCACAAATTCCTGGCTAGACGAATCCCCGTCACGAAGCGGACCAATCGGTACGCCGGACCCGCCCACTACGGTGAGGTCGTCGTGCGGTGGGCTCCATGGGAAGAGTGCGACTACAAGAATTCCGAGCGCAACACCAAGCCCTGCAGCCAGTCGGTGCACCGCCGCCGCTCGCGATCGCAGCAGCTTCGCGCGGCTCGGAGTCGAGGCGAGACCGTCGATCATGACGATGGGCGAAACGAGCGCCGCTCAGACGACGGATGTAGAGAAGTCTTCGCGATCGCTCGCAAGATTGGGATTGTAGTAGGGATCGCGGTCCAGCAATGGTGCCCAGCGCTGACAGAACGCGCCACGGCGCTTAAGGCAGAAGTACTGGCCCTCGAGTTGTTGCGATACAAACCCCCACCGCTGGGCACCAGTCTGACACCCTCCCGTTGGCGCTGCCCGGCAACTGTTCTGCGCTGTCCGGACGCACTGAGCTCCTTGTCCCCTCCCGATCGAGCTCCATCTGGCCACGGCGCAGCCGTCGGAGTTTCGAATGTTCGTCGCATTTGTCGGCGATTTCCAAGCGCGCCCGACGTTCACCGTTCCGACCGGACCCAACCAGGACTCGACGCTCGCCGTCGCCGACCTCGGGGCTGGACGCGCTTGGCGCATTGCCCTCGAGCCTCTGCCGAACGCTGCCCGACCGCTCATGTGCCTGGAGCAAGGCCATTCGTGACACAGAATTATCCGACCGCGATCGAGAAATCCTCCCGATCCTGTGCGAGGTTGGGGTTGTAGTAAGGATCCCGGTCAAGTACCGGTGCCCACCGCTTCCGCATGAGCTCTATCTCCGATGAGAAACGCGCCTGCCGTTCGGGCGTGTCTTCATAACCTCGGCTCTTGGACTCGTGGTGAATCAGCGTCACAAATCCAAGGCACACATTGCGGTAACCGTGCGAGTGCGCGCGCAGGCAGAAGTCGACGTCGTTGAATGCAACGCCAAGGCGTTCGTCAAAGCCACCCACCTCGAGAAAGACCGCGCGCCGAACCATGAGGCAGGCTGCTGTGATCGCGACGTAGTTGCTCGCGCCGACAAGCCTACCGAAGTATCCTGGCGCGTCGGCCGGAAAGCCCTTATGACCATGACCAGCAACACCACAGACCAGGATGACTCCGGCGTGCTGCAGGGTGCGGTCCGGATACAACAGCTTCGCTCCGACCGCGGCAATCTCGGGACGCTGAGTGTAGCCCGCCATGTCATCCAGCCATGTCGGCGTCAGTACCTCAGTGTCGTTATTAAGAAACAGAAGCAACTCGCCGTCGGTCGCCGTAACGCCAGCGTTGTTCAAGCGGGGGAAATTGAATGGCACGTCGTACGGCAGTACCTTGACGCGGCTGTCGTCGGTTTGCCAGCGATGCAACAGCTCACCCGTCGCGCGTTCGCGGCTCCCATTGTCGATGACACAGATGTCGTAGTTCGGATACGTCGTGAGCCGTGTGATCGACGTGAGGCAACGGTCGAGCAAGCTCGCTTGATCACGCGTCGGGATGATGATGCTCACCTTCTGGGACCGGTCCGGCTTGTACCGCACCAGGTAGTGCGTCGGATACTGTCGATGTTGCTCGACCGTGCCGTCGATTCCGCGCCGCTCGAGAGCATCTCGGAGCGCAGCCATCGCAGCCGTCGCGGCATAGGGCTTCGCGTCAGCGGATTCCGCGGCCGAACCCTTGGTCGCACGCCAGTGGTAGAGGATCCGGGGGATGTGATGGATCCGGTCAGTTCGTTCGCTGGCACGCAGCAATAAGTCGTAGTCCTGGCTGCCCTCATAGCCTTGGCGGAACCCGCCCAGCTCGGCGACGAGCGAACGGCGGTATGCCGTCAAGTGGCTGACGTACATGTTCGTCAATAGGAGTTCAGGCGACCAGTCCGGTTTGAAGTAGGGATCGAAGCGCTGGCCGGACTCATCGATCTTGTCCTCGTCGCTATACAGGATGTCGACGTCGGGACGTTGGTTCAGGACCTCCCCAATGTGGTAGAGAGCATCAGGCGTGAGCTCGTCGTCTTGGTCGAGCAGGGCCACAAAGTCACCCGTCGCGATAGCGAGCCCGTCGTTGGACGCTGCAGAAATATGTCCGTTGCGCTCGCGGTACACCACGTCGATGCGCGAATCTGCGGCGTCGTAGCCCTCAAGCAGCTCGCGCACACGTCGATCGGTCGAAGCGTCATCGACGAGGCACAGCTGCCACCGATCGTAGAGCTGGGCTCGGACCGAATCGACGCAATGTCGGAGCCACGACTCTTGTGGATTGAAGACCGGAACGATGAACGAGATCGTTGGTCGGTAGGAGAGTTGCGTTGCACGCTGGCGCATCTGGTCCATGTCAGCTTCGGACATGCGATGGTTCTCGAGCCACGTGGCGTATTCATTCGAGACGGGCCCCTGCTGGTAGCGAAGCTGGGCTCGCGCGGCGTGACGTAGGCCGGCCCATCCGGAGGTTCGGAAAATGATCACCGCGCGGCGTACCAAGCGCAGTGGGTTCGCGTGCCTCTCCCGTTGGCGCCGCAGGGCGATGCCGAAAGCTCTCAAACCGACGCGCCACCATCCGACACGGCGAAAAACGAATTCGTCGATCGTGATGAGTCCCGGCCCCAGGCCCGGGTCAAGGCGGGCCTGCTGCGGTCGTCCAAGCTGGACAAGGAGCCGGATGTCGCGAACCGTCGGCGTCAATACACCAAGCCGGATGCCTTCCGACTCCCTAACACCGCTGCCCTGATTCAGGTAAAGCGTCACCGTGGCCGCGGGGTCGGCCCTGCCGCGGAGACGCACCTCCACCCAGCGGCGCGGAAGCGGTGGCTCGATGCGAAGTTGCGGGTCGTTGCCGGTGCTCTCCCACCCACCTGGCTGGCCGGCCAGCGGCCGCAGGTGGTGCACCGGTGTTAGAACCGGCCGATAACGGCGCCCGACGATCGCTTCAAGCCAGTCCCTTGCCGCGGACCGAAGGCTCCGCCAACCACGGGGGGCGTTCAGCTGCACCAGCGCAGCGGCGACCTCGTCCCGCATCCCGCGGAACGCATCCTCGACGGAGCGAAGGGCTACTTCCCGTTCACGCTCGAGACGCGCGACCGACGCTCGAAGCCCCCGTATCTCTCGGAGCTGGCGCGAGCGTTCGCGCTTGACCTGGTCCAGCCCTGCGCGGAGCGATCCGGCCTCGGCAAGGGCTTCGGCGTGATCGCGTTCGGCCTGGCCCGCGCGCGCTGCCGCCGATTCGAGCTCCGAAGTCAACTGGAGGTTGGCGGCCTGCAGCTGACCGGCTCGCACGTCAAGCGAGCGTAGCTGCGCACCGATCGATTCGTGCTCAGCAGTGAGCACGGCCGGCTCAAGCTGAGCGAGCTTCGCTCTGAGCTCTTCTGCTTCGCTTCGCAGGCGCGCAAGCTCACTTTCGTCAGAGAACGGCACCGCTGTGACGATGTACTGGTACGTGACCGCTTCATCGTTCTCCTCGACATAACGCACGAGCTCGGGCCCGAACTCCGTGAGCGACTGCGCGATCTCCATCTTGTGCGGCGCCGCGGAGGTGCGGTCGATCGAGTCCAGGCGAAAGCCTGCCCGCTCGAACAGGTGAACGATCCCGCGCTTGGAGAAGAACCGCCGGTGCGTTTCGTCGAGCAGTCCCAGCGGTCGGTAGTCGAAATTCCCTCTGAGGAGCTCGAGCGCGACGGAGACGTGGGTGATCGATGGGATCGATGCGGCAACGAATCCGTCTGGTGCGAGCAACGCGCGCACCTGCTTGAGCGTCCGCCCCGGATCGTGGAGATGTTCGAGGACGTCGGCGCAAACCACGACATCGAAGGCTTCGCCCCTCAGCTCGGCCGTGAGGTCCAGCTCGTCAAGGTCACCGACGATCATTCGATCCGCGAACGCCCCCGCTTTCTGAGCGAGCTCGACGTCGATCTCGACGGCCACCACCCGACAATCGTGGTCCTTGAACGCTTTCGTCATGTAGCCGCTTGCCGGACCGAGCTCAAGGACCCGCTTGCCGTGACCGACGAGTGTGATGATCTTCGCGTGAGACGTGTTCTCGTCAGCGAGATCCGGAGTGATGTCGTAGCGCTCGCCGGAGGGCGGCGACTGGTCAGCCACGGCTGCTGGCTTCGAGCGTGGCGAGCGCTCGCACCGTCGTGGTCGTCTCGGGGTAAACGAGCCCTAAAACCACGCGGCCTGGAACGCTGTCGATGACTTGGAACACCGTCGCGTTATCGATCCAGTCCATGTATCGCTGCTCAAATTGACTGTATGCGAGGCCGACGCTCAGCGAGTAGAAGCCAGGCCGGAGACGCAGGTGCATGGAGAACTCGACCTCCAGCTCCGTGCCCTCGCTCACGCCCGGGAAGTCTGCGCGCTCCTGGTGTGTGTTCGTGCCGAGGACGTCGGTGCCGAGCCGGTCCCGCACGTAGAAACCAACGACCGCGGTAGGCAGCGCACAGTGAAACCGCAATCTGAAGCGGAACGTGCAGCGCTCACCGAGAAGGACCGCGTCTCTGCGGGTTCCGTCATCGCCGAGCACGTCAACGCTTACGATCTCGCCACGCCGGTCCCCGTGGCGAAAATAGTGGAATGCGGTATCGCTCGTGGCCGGTGGCGCGCCTGCAGGAGGAGCCGGCGGCTCGAGCGCTGCCGACTGGGGGATCTCCGCCTGATGATCGATGTCGATCAAGCCGGACGCAAGATGTCCGAGATACCAATTGGCCACGGCGTCGGGCGCGCCGTGCGTGACGAACTCTCCCCGACGCAGAACGTATGCCCGGTCGCACAGCCGCTTGACCGCTTCCAGGTCATGGCTGACGAACAAGATGGACACGCCGCGCTCACGAAGTTCGATGATCCGCCGCATGCAGCGAGCTTGGAATGCAGCGTCACCAACAGCAAGCGCCTCGTCGATCAGCAACACATCCGGGCCGACGCTGGTCGCGACGGCGAACGCGAGCCGGACGTACATGCCCGTGGAGTACGTTTTCACCGGTTGCTCGATGAAGTCGCCGATGTCGGCGAAAGCGGCGATGTCGGCGAAGCGGTCCTCGATCTCGTTCCGCGTGAGGCCCACGATCGCGGCGCTCAGCATCACGTTCTCGCGTCCGCTGAACTCGGGGTTGAAACCCGCGCCGAGCTCTAGGATCGCGGCGACACGTCCACGAACGATCACGGTGCCTTGGTTCGGACGGAGCGTTCCGGCCAGGATCTGAAGCAATGTCGACTTGCCCGAGCCGTTCTGACCGATGATCCCCACGGTCTCGCCGCGCTCGACATCGAGTGAAATGTGCCGCAACGCCCAGAATTCCCGGTAGTACGTGCGCCGGCCGCGGAACAGGCTTTGCTTCAGCCGGTCTTCCGGACGGGCGTAGATGAGGAAGGACTTCTCGAGGTCGCGGACGTGGATCGACGGGTCAGATGACATCGGCGAAGCCTCGTCGAGCCTTCTGGAACCAGGCGTAGCCGAGCCATGCGACCAGGGCGCTGAGCGGCGTTCCGACAAGCACCCAGCCCCAGTCCGGGAACTCGGTCCACAACAGCACGCGCCGCGCGTCCTCGACGATGTAGCTCAATGGATTGAATCCGTAGATGAACCGGAATTGCTGCGGGATCGCGGTGAGCGGATAGAAGATCGGTGTAAGGAACATCAGTGCGGTCACGAACAACGTAATGAACTGTCCAATGTCGCGGACGTACACGCCCAGCGCCGAGATGAACCACGACAGTCCGAGGACCAGGAGGATCAGTGGCACCGCGACAAGCGGAAAGAACACGATCGTCCATGGCAGGTGACCCAGTACGAGGAGCACCGCGACCAAGAGGATCACGGTGCTCACGAGGGCATGGAATAGGGCGGACCCAAGGACGACGACCGAGAGCACCTCGAGCGGGAACACCACCCGCTTCACGTAGTTCGCGTTCGCGAGGATCAGCGTGGGCGACCGGCTGACTGACTCGACGAACACGTTGAATACGATCAGACCAGCGAAAAATATGAGCGCCACCTGGGCGGTGTTCTCGCCCCCCCGGCCCCATCGCGCCTGGAACACAACACCGAAGACGAAGGTGAACACCGAGAGGAGGATGAGCGGGTTGAGGAAGGTCCAGAGTATCCCGAGGTACGAGCCTTTGTATCGGCCGAGGACCTCGCGAATGGTCAGCTGACGGATGAGCTCTCGCTGCGCCCAGAGGCTTCTCACCGCCATCAGCGGAGACTGCAACACTCCGTCATCGTAGCGAGGATTACCGTGCGCGATCACTCCATCACCCTCGCGTACGCACGCTCGGTCGCGGCCGCCGTCCGCTCCCACGAGAAGTCCTCGGCCCGTTCCAGGCCGCGCGTACAAATGGCGGCGCGCAGCGCTTCGTCATCCAGCGCATCCTCCATCAGACTCGCCAGCCCATCCGCGTCCCCCGGATCGAACGTCGGCGTCGCGCCTGCCGCGACCTCGATGTGTGCGGCTGTCGCGGAGGCAATCGCCGGCACGCCCAGACGCATCGCGTCAAGGAGCGTGAGACCAAATCCCTCGACGAGTGATGGCGCGACGAATAGCCGTGCGCCCGCGTAGAGGGCACTGATGTCCGCATCGGGAACATGCCCGAGTAGCCGGACCTGGTCGCCGACACCGAGCTCCTGCGCTAGCTCGTGCAGACTCGGGCGCTCAGGTCCCTCTCCAGCGATCACGAGGAGCAGGTCACGGCGGCCCACGACCCGGGCGAAGGCCTTCACCAGAACAGGGAGGTTCTTGTGTCGCCGCAAGAGTCCGACGGACAGGACATACGGTCGATCGCCGAAGGGCGGAGCATCGCCACGTGGTGGGGGAAGGTCGGAAGGCGCAAGCGGCGTCACGACGATCCGAGACATCGTTGCCAACCCCCTTCGCACGAGCTCTTCCGCCGTGGCAACCGACGGCACGAGCACAGACACGGCACGCGCGCACGCCGCCCGGAGGAGTGCGGGGTACAGGGCCCGTGCTCGTGACGACAGCGAGTCTGGGAAGTCCAGGGGAATGACATCGTGGATGGTCACGATCAGGCGCCCAGGCCAAAGGAGCGGGATCAGAAAGTACGGTGCATGAACAAGACGTGGATGGGCCCGGCGGAGCACCCACGGGAGCTCGACCTGTTCGCGGATCGAATAGGGCCTGGCTCGCACGGGAATGACGTCGGCCGCTCGGTCTCGCTCGGGTCCGACGAATCGATACGTGAATCGCGAGCTCTCCCGCAGTGCGCGTTGCAGTCCGGCCACGTAGCGGCCCACGCCCGTGTCGCGATCGTATCGCGCGTCAAGCACGACGACGCTCACAGGTGGCGACCGTATAGCGAGTTCCGCACGCCAAGACGCTCGTAGACCGGCCGCAGGATGGTGAGCGCGAGCCGCTCGAGGGGACGACGGTGCTTGCGGAAGTAGCGGTCCTGGCCAGCGCGGTAGGCACGTCGCTGCACGTCGGTATTCAAGGCGAAACTGGCGCCACCAACGTGGACCGCCGTTGCCAACGGCATGAGCTCGATGCGCCAACCGCGGCGCCGGAGCCGCAGGCCGAGGTCGCAGTCCTCGTAGTACAGAAAGAAGCCCTCGTCCATGCCGCCGATGTCGTCCAAGGCGGAGCGCCGGCAGAGCAGCGCCGTCGCGCTCGCCCAGTCGAGCTGAACGGCAGTCGTCGACGTCGGCGTTCGCGTGTCGGCAACTCTCCGAGCGGCCAGAGCTGCCTTTCCAGCCAGTATCCGCGTCAGCGTTGGCGCAGCGCCACCCGACGGCTGCGGAGAGCCGCGGTCGTCGATGAGCTGCGGCGTCACCGCGGCGACCTGGGGCGCTTCATCCAGACGCTGTACGAGCCGCTCGAGACTACCGTCCAGCAACCACGCATCCGGATTTTGGATCAGAACGTACGTGCCGGTCGCACGGCCGAGACCCACGTTCACCCCTGACGCGAATCCGCGGTTACTCGCCTGAACGAGCCAGACGATCTGGGGATATCTCTCGCGCCAAGCGGCGACGTCACGAAGCGAGGCGTTGTCCACCACGATCGTCTCGAGCGGTATGCGTTCACCGGCTCGTGCCAGCGCGTCGAGGCATCGATCGAGGTACTGCTCGGCCCGGTAGTGCACCACGATCGCGGACACCCGTGGCGCTTGACTCACGCCGCGGCCGCGGCCTCGCGATAGAGATCGCGATAGCGCTCCGCCAGTCGGCCTTCGGCGAAGTCGGCTGCCCGCTCAACGGCGTTCACGGCGAACCGCGCTCGCATGTCGAGGGCGTCCGCGAGGCTGCGCAGCGCCTCGGAGAGCGCGACCTCATCGCCAGGCGCGACCAGGATGCCGGTGCCGCCGTCGATGTTCACCGTGGCGGCGCCGGTCCCGAGCCGTGTGCTGATCACCGGGAGCCCCGCGGCCATCGCTTCGACCTGTACGAGGCCGAACGCCTCTACCCGGCCGACCGACGGCAGCACGAAGACGTCGCAGCCGCTGTACGCGCCGACCAGGCCGTCATCGTCGGGCATCCCGAGCCATAACAGACGCTGAGAGAGGCCGAGCTGCTCCGCCTGCGCGCGGAGCGCGCCTCGCAACGGACCATCTCCGACAAGAACGAGTCGCAGCCGAGGGACACGCGCGAGTGCCGCGAGGAGAACGTCCACGCCTTTGTAGTAGACAAAACGTCCGACGAAGAGCGCCACCGGATCGCCGACCGACCACTCGCGAATGCGCCGCGCGATCGGATGATCAGGCACACGTCGGAACCGCTCGACATCAACGATGTACGGGACCACGCGGATCTTCGCCCGGTAGGCGGGCAGGACGGCCGAACTCTCGAGGTGCGCGTGCGTCGCGACATGGATGACCGCGACCCGCTCGAGAACCGCGCGGGCGAGGGCGAGATGCAGCGGCCGGGCGAGCCGCTGCCGGACGACCTCGCTGTGCCAGCTCACGACCGCCGGCAAGGGCTGGTCATGGGTCGCGATGGCGCGCAGGAGCAGTCCGGCGGTGCCCAGGGGAAACGGCTCGTGCAGATGCCAGACCGAACCGTTCCGCGGCGGCAGCGCGAATGGGAAGGTCGGAGCGATCGGTACCGACTGCAGCACCCCGAAGCTCGGCACGCCGCGGACATCAACGCCGTCGACGTTCCACCGTCGGGGCACCGGGCCCGGAGCGCAGACGACGGCCCGGACGTGATCGCCGCGGCGGACGCACGCCCGGGCGATCCAGTGGAGCGCGCGTTCGACGCCGCCGACGTGCGGTACATACCACTTGTTGAGGTGCGTGATCGAGAGCTGGGTCAGCGGCCGCTCAGGACAACGCCGATGGCCCGGAGGGCGATGTTCGCATCGAACAACACACCAGCGTGCTTGATGTAGTAGAGGTCGTACTCGAGCCGCGCGAGATGCTCCTTCAGCGTCGCGGAGTGGCGGATATGCACTTCGGCCCAGCCGACGATGCCGGGCCGGACGAGCAGCCGGGCCCGATAGAGCGGCAGCTCGGCCGCGAGCTGATCCACGAATTCCGGGCGCTCGGGCCGTGGGCCGATCAGGCTCATCTTCCCCCGGACGACGTCCCAGAGCTGGGGAAGCTCATCGAGACCACTCTGACGGAGAAAGGTGCCCCCGCGCGTCGTCCGCGGATCACGTCGCTGGGCATATTGCGGCCCCTCAGGCTCGGCATCGCGCCGCATCGTTCGGAACTTCCGCACCACAAAGGGCTCCCCCCGCCGGCCCAGGCGCACCTGCCGGTAGAGCACCGGTCGCCCATCGTCGATGAGAACGAGGAGCGCCAGGAGGAGCATGAGCGGGACGCAGACCAGCAGGAGCAGGCTGCCGCCGACGACGTCGACGAGGCGCTTGACTCCGAAGTACGGGCGCCGGGGAAGGGTCGGTAGGTCCGCGTACCAATCCGGGCCGACCTGGCCGATCAGGACCCGACCGCTCAGCTCCTCATAGAGCTTCGCCGCGTCGCTTGCGGCGACGCCGGCGTAAAAACACTCGACGAGCTCCTGCTGTGAGCC
>DASYVU010000160.1:0-7280 GCA_035936715.1 Gemmatimonadaceae bacterium | reverse complement strand
CTTCCATTTCACGGCGTGCTTTGGACTCGCCCATGAACCAGACGGTCGGCCGCCCAAGACCAAGCCGCTCCACTTACGAGATTTGCACGTCCTGGTGGTGGACGACAACGCCACGAATCGCCGGATTCTGGAAGAGATTCTCACCGGCTGGGGAATGCGACCGACATTGGTTGATGGAGGTCTTGCGGCGATCCACGCCCTCGACCGCGCGCTGGCCGACGGCGGACCATTTCCATTGGCGATCATCGACTTTCAGATGCCGGATCTCGACGGATTTGGGTTGGCGGCCCGCATCAAGGCGCGACCGGAGCTTGCCACAACGATGGTCATGATGCTCTCGTCCGTCGGCCAGAAGGGTGACGCCATTCGTTGCAGAGAGCTCGGAGTCGCCTCCTATCTCACCAAGCCTGTCCGGCAGTCGGTCTTGCTGGAAGCCATCTTATCGGTGCTCGCGGCGAATGATCGTCCGCTCGATCGTCCGGTCCTCGTGACGCGGCATACGATCAACGAAGCCCATCGATCGTTGCGCATCCTCGTGGCGGAGGACAACGCTGTGAACAGGATGCTCGTGACGGCCCTCCTCTCGAAACGGGGTCACACGTCGGTCAGTGTCGTGAATGGACGTGAAGCTGTCGCCGCGGTCGCGAACAGTGCGTTCGACCTCGTTCTCATGGATGTCCAAATGCCGGAGTTGGATGGCTTGCAGGCGACCGTGGCCATTCGCAAAGCGGAGGAAATCACAGGAGCCCACGTGCCTATCGTGGCGCTGACGGCGCACGCGATGAAAGGCGACCGCGAAGCGTGCCTGGCCGCTGGAACCGATGAGTACCTGTCCAAACCCGTAAACGCGACGGAGCTCTTTGCGCTCATCGAAACACTCACGGGAGCCACGACCAGTACAAAGCCCGCACAGTCGGATGTCGCGCTGCTGTCCGAGCCGGCATTTGACATGGGAAGCGTTCTGGCTCGAGTCGAAGGAGATCGGAAGCTGTTGAGGGAGCTCGCGCAGATTTTCCGCACGGAGGTCCCCGGCGTCATTGCCGAAATCCGACGGTGCGTGGCCACGGGCAACTCAGCCGGACTCGAGCGCGCCGCGCATGGGTTCAGGGGCGCGTGCGGCAACTTCGGGGCGGGCGGCGCAGTACGCGCGGCCCACGTGCTCGAGTTGATGGGGCGTCGAGCAAGTTTCGAGGATGCCGATGCGCGTGTGGCCGATCTTGTGCGTGAGGCGGACAGCCTGCAGCTGGCCCTCGTTGCCGTTTGAGAGAGCACGAGCGCGCTGAGTGAGCGTTACCGTCGAGCTTCGCGAACTTCGCTCTTGCGAGTTGAGTCATGCGGTCTACCTTAAACACCTGTCCACCCCTGTCTGACCCCATGACGCAACAGAGTCCTCGGTCTCTCAAGCACGAATACGAGCTCTACGTAGAACACGAAATCGAGAATTACAAGGAGTCGGTGTCGCGGTCCGCCATTCTCAAGATTGGCGATGAGGCTGCCGCATCTCTGCGCGCTGGGGAGCAGTTCGCGATGGACGAGCTTCTGCTCTGGGCGGAAGTCGACCGCATCATCAGGAAGCGCATTCGCATCCCCGCGTACGCCACGTGGCGAAGAAAGCGGATCAAACTGCTCGAGGAGTATCGCCGCCCGGAACACTGGGGAATCCGGCCCGATGGAGTGCTGGCCCGCGAGATCCATCCTCCGGCTGAATCGAAAGTGCTCGTCGCCGGCGGAGATATAGATCGGACCGCGCTTTATCTGGCCGCGCACGGATGCGATGTGACCGCGGTCGACCGCGAGGTGAATTCACTCGAGCGTGTGATGAACGCCGCTCACGCGGCTGGTCTCGGCGACCGGATCAAGAGTTATGTCGCCGATCTCTCTGACTGGTCGCCCGACGTGCCACTGGGCGCTCTCGTCTGCACGTCGGAGGCGTTCGGTGACCTGTCCCTTGAGGAGCGTGGTCGAGCGTTCGAGCTTCGTCAGGGTGCGACCAGGGACGGCGGCGTTCACCTGGTGGGAACGATCGTACGCGGGAAGACGGGTGTCTCCGTCGCCGAGCTACGGCGCCAGTATAAGGGCTGGTCGATCTCAGTCGAAGACGATTCCAGCTCCTCCAAGACCTTTCTCGCCAGAAAACTCGCCAGCTAGCCCCGTGTCCTAACGACACAGGTGTCCCACAGTGGCGTGTCATTTCGCGACAACCGGGCCCCTTCAAAATTGCTGCTCTAGTGCAAATCGTTGATTGGCAATGACTTGAGAATGGGGTCCATCGAGGCACGTCGGGTGCTTCTATATGCGGCGAGCCACGGTGTGGCACCTACCCAAGCGAGAGCAGAATGAAGAAGGATCGTAAGGAAGCAGTCTCCGAGGAGCCACTCGGCATCATCATCTCCAGGGGAGACAAGACGGAGCCTACGCCCGTTTTCTCCGCTTACATCTGGGGTCCGGTACCCGACGCAGAAGCCGAGTCCGCGACGAGAGCCGCTTAAGCCGCTGCAACTATAAAGGAAGGTTGAGGCCCCGCTAAGCTTAGCGGGGCCTTTTTTTGTCCAGTGGTTAACTGCAACTGAAGACCACCGGGCGGGGGCTGTGTGCGGGCCGGCGAACGGCTGCGGGCGGTGCTAATCTTGCCCGACTGGTGCACGTGGAAGAAACGGCGCCAAACTGGGAAGGAGAGCGTCATGCGCTCCTCGCGCAGCGCATCTCCGACATTGGCCTGGCGATCCGGGGGACGCTGCTCGAGAAGCTCGTCAACCAGTTATACGAGGAGCTCGCCGCCAAGGGCCTCGACTTCCGTCCCCCGGTTTACCTCAGCGACCAGTGGGGTTGTCCCGATGGCGTACCTCTGATCGGAGTGCCGTTCTATCTCGCCGATGCGCGACTCTCCAGGATTGAAGAGGACTATTCGACAACGGTCGAGGGCGAAGAAGAATCGATGCGATATCTCCGTCATGAAGCGGGGCACGCGTTCAATTATGCTTACCGGCTATACGACCGGCCGGACTGGCGAAAGATGTTCGGTCCGTACTCGCGCCCCTATCGCGAGCGATATCGCGCCGACCCGTTCTCACACGATTTTGTGCGGCACATACTCGGCTGGTACGCGCAAAAGCATCCGGACGAGGATTTCGCCGAGACGTTTGCGGTATGGCTCACGCCCGATCTCGACTGGCGTCGTGCGTACGATGGATGGGGCGCGCTGGCCAAGCTGGAGTACGTGGACCGAGTGATGAAAGAGATCGCGCACCAGGTGCCCGAGGTCCCCGAGCCATCGGACGACGATCTTCCGGTGGCGGCGATGCAGTACACGCTCGCGGAGCACTATGAGGACAGCGAGGAAAGAATTCCGATTCGCGATCAACGAATCTTCGATGGGGATCTGAAAACGATCTTTGCCGACGCGCAACACGCGCCTGGCGCCGTGTCGGCGGCGGAGTTCCTCGCGCGCCACAAGCGTGAGATCGTAACCAGGATTTCGTACTGGACTGGTGAAAATGCATCCGTCGTGCGACAGTTCGTGGACTTTCTCGCCCAGCGCGTTGCGCAACTCGAACTGAAGCTTGCCGGCCTCGAGGCCGCCACGCTCATCGAGCTCACGGCATTCGGGACTGCAGTGATGATGAACTACAGGCACACGAATGCGATCGACGGAACCGACCCGGCAGACGATACGTGAAGATCACCGTACTGCACAGCAAGGATGCGCTCGATCCGCCGGTAGATCCGATTCTCGATCAACTGGACGCGGCGCTCGTCGCCAACGGTCACACGTCCCGGCGACTGGCTGTCGATGACGCTGTCCAGCCGCTGATCGACGAGCTGACGAGCGAGCAGCCAGATCTGGTGTTCAATCTGGCGGAATCGTTTCGCGGAAAGAGCGCGCTCGAATCGAACGTCGCGGCGCTTCTCAATCTGATCGATCTACGCTACACCGGGTCGAGTCCTGCAGGTCTCATCCTCGCCGGAGACAAGACTCTCACGAAAAAGGTTCTGGCCTTCCACGGAATCCTGAGCGCCAAGTTTGCGACGATGTACCGGGGTCAGGTCGACTGGGCCGGCGACATCGAGTTTCCGCTGTTGGTGAAGCCGCCGCAGGAGGATGCGTCACTCGGCATCACGCAGAAGTCGATCGTCAACAACGTGAAGGAGCTTCTCGACGTCATGGGCGGCACGCAGCAGGAGTATCAGTCGCCGGTGCTGGTCGAGGAGTTCATCGACGGCAGAGAGTTTTACGTGGGAGTGCTCGGAAACAGCAAGGTCGAAGCGCTGCCAATCGTCGAGCTCGACTTCTCCAAGTTCCCGGCCGGATTGCCCAGGATCGCGAGCTGGGAAGCGAAGTGGGGGGACGATGGCGACGAGAAGGGCGCGGAGTTCGAAGGAACCGAGTCGGTGTTCCCGACGGATCTGTCCGAGGAGATGACGAAAAAGATCCAGCAGGTGGCGATTGATTCCTTCCAGGCGCTGCGTCTCAGGGACTACGCCCGCATCGATCTGCGCGTCACGGCCAAGGAGGAAGTCTACGTGATCGAGGCCAATCCGAACTGCTACCTGGAAGCGAAGAGCGAGTTCGCGCGAGCGGCGCAGAAAGGCGGGATGGAGTATCCCGCGCTCATCGAGAGAATCGTGCAGCTCGCGAGCGCGCGCTACTCGAGGTGATACCACAGAACGCAAAAAAGCCGGCGATGTCGCCGGCTTTTCCGTTTGCTCTGTCTCTAAGCGAGCTACCGCCTCTTCTTGCGCGCTGCGGCACGGGCTGCCTTTTTCCTTGCACGCGTGCGCGCACCCTTGCGCGCCGATGCGCTACGTTGTGCTTTGGTCCTTCTGCCGCCCTTCTTAGCCGCGGCTTTGCGACCACGTCTCTTCGCTGCTGCCATGTTGTCTCTCCACGATGAAGTAGAACTCTCACCAGCGCCCCGGTGGAACCGGCGAGTCCTGCATCGCGTCCTGACCGGCACGCGTGTGACCACACAAAAACACGACGACGAGCTCGCATCACTGCTCGTGACTCGTCGCGAATATAGAATGCAAGAGATGTGCGTGCAATGCTTTTTACCGACGATTGGCTCGACGCAATCATCACTTCCAAAACCGCCTCGCTGCTGGCAGGTTAGGACTCCCCGTACCCAAGAAAACTTTTTTCTCGAATTCCAACGGAGTAGCTGCTCGTGAAAGCGCTGGTAAAGGAATCCGCGGCGCCAGGTTTCAAGCTCAAGGACGTTCCCGAGCCTAGGATCCGCGAGGACGAAGTTCTGATTCGCGTGCGACGTGCGGGGGTGTGCGGCACCGACGTTCACATCTACGACTGGGACGCGTGGGCGAAGGGACGCTGCAAGCCACCCTTCGTGGTCGGACACGAATTCGCGGGTGACGTGATGCAGGTGGGTCGCCTCGTCACTGATGTGAAGGAAGGAGACCGCGTCACGGCGGAGGGCCACATCGTCGACGGACGATGTCTGCTCTGCCGAACCGGCAACTCTCACGTGTGCCCGTACACGAAGATTATCGGCGTCGATCGCGATGGCTGCTTCGCGGAATACATATCCATGCCGGCAACGAACGTCTGGCATCTCGACGACGATATCTCCTTCGACGTAGGGGGAATTCACGACCCGATGGGCAACGCGTTCCACACCGTGCTCACCGCGGACATTCCCGGCTCGGTGGTGTTGATCACGGGTTGCGGGCCGATAGGAATATTCGCGGCGGGAATATGCAGGGCGGCGGGAGCATCGCGGGTAATTGCCACGGATGTGAACGACACCAGGCTGGCGCTCGCAAAATTGATGGGCGCGAACGACGCGATTCATCCCGATCAGGCCGAGCAGATCGTGAAGGCGGCAACTGGCGGACTGGGCGCGGACGTGGTGCTGGAGATGTCGGGAGTGCCGGCCGCTATTCACCAGGCGTTCGCGCTGGTACGAGTCGGTGGGCGGGTACAGATGCTCGGCATTCCTTCCAAGAAAGTGGATTTCGATCTGGCGACGGAGGTGATCTTCAAGGGTCTCACCATCTACGGCGTCGTCGGCCGCCGCATGTACGAGACGTGGCACCAGATGACGCGCTTTCTCCGTTCCGGAGAATTCGATCCGACGCCAGTGATCACTCATCGATTCCCACTCTCCGAAGCGGACGCCGCGATCGCCGCGATCAAATCGGGCGAAGCGGGAAAAGTCATTTTCGAAATCGCCTGAACTATCGAATTACGGAGAGGCTGAAGTGGCGCTGAACACAAAGTTCGATTCCGAGCTCAAGGCCGCAATCGAAAAGCTCAAGCAGGATCGGGTTTACAAGCAACTGAACTATCTCGCCTCGCCTCAGGACGCGCGCGTTCAGATGGAAGGACGCGGAGAAATCATCATCCTGTCCTCGAATAACTACCTGGGGTTGTGCAACGAGCCGAGCGTGGTGGAATCGGGAGTGGAAGGGCTGAAGGTGTTCGGGGCTGGTACCGGCAGCGTCCGGTTCATCTGCGGCACGTTCACCATCCACCGCGATCTGGAGCAGGCGATCGCGGATCTGGTGGGTACCGAAGCGTCGCTCAGTTACGTGTCGGCCTGGAACGCGAACGAGGGACTCACCGCAACGATCGTCGAGCAGAACGATTTCGTGGTCTCGGATGCGCTCAATCATGCGTCGATCATCGACTCGATCAGGCTGGCCAAGGCGATCACCAAATGCACGACGGCTGTCTATCAGCACTTCGATCTGGACGATCTAAGGTCAAAGCTCGAGACCGCAAAGAGCGCGCGGAGGCGCATCATCTGGACTGACGGCGTGTTCTCTATGGAAGGAAGCATCGCCAGGCTGCCGGAAATACTTCAGCTCGCGGAAGACTACGACGCGATAGTCGCCGTCGACGATTCTCACGGGACCGGAGTTCTGGGCGCGACCGGACGAGGCACCGCGGAGCATTTCGGAGTGCTCGGCGAAGTCGACATCATCACATCCACGCTCGGCAAGGCGCTGGGCGGGGCAGCAGGCGGATTCGTGGCGGGGAGCGCGTCCTTGTGCGACATGCTCACGCAGCGCTCACGGCCGCAGCTCTTTTCGAACGCGCTGCCGCCCACCGTGGCAGCGAGCGCGCTCGGCGCGATCAAGCATCTGGAGCACAGTCCTCAGTTGGTGCAGAAGCTCCGCGATAACACCCGTTATTTCCGGGCGGCGATCACCGAGGCGGGGTTCAAGCCTCTGCGGGGAGAGACCCCAATCGTCCCTATAATCGTGGGCGAGACGGCTACCGCCATCAAAATGAGTGACATGTTGCTGGATGAAGGCGTCTT
>DASYVU010000159.1:0-18077 GCA_035936715.1 Gemmatimonadaceae bacterium | reverse complement strand
CGACCGCTCGCGCTCTGGTTCGGCGCTCTTCCCCAGCCTGCGTGCGGGAGCGGACCACAAAGCTATCGCCGGCGGACTGCCTTTCGATTGCCGTTACCCGTTCGCGCTGGCGCAGCGGAACCCCGAAGTGGAGCACGACAGCGCGATAGTACGCGAGCGCGTCCCGCCTGCTGGGTTTTTCCGTCGCGACGACGAACGGCAGTTCGCCGATTGCCAGCTTCTCGGCCGTCGAAAAAAAGCGAACGTACGCGGGATAAGCGGCGATCGAGCTCACCGCGACCTGCGACTCGATCACCAGCGGCTTGAGTCCCGCTTTCTGTGCCGAGATCGCGGCAGCAAGGCCGCACGGTCCTGCTCCCACGATGAGGAGGTCCGCGTCGTCCGACATGACGCTCAACCGCTAGCTGACCGCGGCGGGAGGCGCGGGAAGTGCGCCTTCCACTCCGATGATCTGGTCTCTGCGCGTTCCGACGCTCACGTAGGTGATCTGCGTCTCGACCAGCGATTGTATGCGATCGAGATACCGGCGGGCCTGCGTCGGCAGGTCCAGCAGACCGCGCGCGTCGGCCGTCGAGCTCTTCCATCCCTCGAACCATTCGTACCTCGGCACAGCGCGGTCGAGAACGCTCAGGTCGCCCGGGAATTCCTCATAGACCTCGCCGTCCACTTCGTAACCGGTGCAGAGTCCGATGCGGTGGAGTGTGTCCAGAACGTCGAGTTTCGTCACGGCCAGATCGGTGAGTCCATTGACGCGCGCAGCGTAGCGTACGACGACCCCGTCAAACCAACCGCATCTCCGCGGACGTCCGGTCGTGGCCCCAAATTCATTGCCGAGGTTGCGCACTTCTGAAGCGAGTGGCTCCTCGAACTCCGTTGGCAGCGGACCGTTCCCCACGCGCGTTGTGTAGGCTTTTACGACGCCGATCACCGAGTCGAGCTCCTTCGGCGCGATGCCGACGCCCGTGGCCGCCCCGCCGGACGTCGTGCTGCTCGACGTCACGTACGGATAAGTGCCGTGATCGATATCGAGCAGCGATCCCTGCGCGCCTTCCAGGAGCACAGCGGCGCCGCCTACGATGGCGCGGTGGATCCTGAGTCCGACGTCTTCGGCGAGCGGGAGAAGTCTCTTCGCGAACCGGCCGAGCATGTCCAGCGTGTAGTCGACGTCCGCGCGCTTGGATCCTGAGGTGGCGAGCTCGATGTTGGCGTGCGCCACACCTCGCTCGATCAGCGTCCTCAGTCGCTCAGGATTTCTCAGATCAAGCACGCGGATGCCGCGGCGCCCGTACTTATCCTCGTATGCCGGTCCGATTCCACGACCCGTTGTGCCGATCTCCCTGCTTGCAGCGCTCTGGCTGTCGATGAGCTTGTGATAGGGCATGACGAGGTGTGCGCGGTCGCTTACGTAGAGCCGGCCCTCGACGTCGATTCCGTCGGAAACCAGCTCGTCGATCTCCGCGAACAACGTTTCGACATCGAGCACCACGCCGTTCCCGATCGCGCAGCGCACTCCCGGATGCAGAATGCCGCTGGGGATCTGATGGAGCACGAACGATTTGTCGCCAATCTGCACGGTGTGGCCGGCGTTGGCGCCGCCCTGGTAGCGAACGACCCAATCCGCTCGCTCGGACAGAACATCGACGAGCTTGCCTTTACCCTCGTCGCCCCATTGCGCGCCGACAACGACGATCGTGCGTGTTTTCGAATCGAACATCTGGTTGAGTTCGGTAGGTTCGGGCGGAGGGAAAAGCAAACGCCCCGAGAGCTTCGGGGCGTTGGTTCAATCTACCTTTTCGGGATTCCCTGTCAACGCCGGACCGGCGACGGCGGAGGGACCTCATCTATCACGCGGGGGGGATCATCGGGACGCGCCACGCTTCTGATCGGCAATACAACGGTGAATGTCGAACCCTTCCCGAATACGCTCTCCGCGAAGACGTTTCCGCCGAGCGCGTCGACGAGCTTGCGAGTGATGCTCAAACCCAGGCCGGTCCCGCCGAACTCGCGCGTCCTCGACTGATCCACCTGCCTGAAATCCTCCCAGATAGACTCGAGATCGGATGCGCGAATTCCAATGCCGGTGTCGCGGACGTCGAACCGCAGATCTTCTTCATCCTTCGAGACAGTGACCCAGATTCCGCCATGGTGGGTGAACTTCACGGCGTTGGACAGCAGATTGAGAAGGATCTGCTTGACCTTGGTCCGGTCGGTGTGGAGCATCACGTCCTTCGAGGGCATATCGACCGTGAAGGTGAGCGACCGCTTCTTGACGAGCGGCTCGATCTGTTGGGAGATCTCGTTGACGAGGTCGGCAAGGGTGACATCGTCGAGGTGCAGCGGCATCCGGCCGGCTTCGATCTTGGCGAGGTCGAGGATGTCGTTGATGAGTGCGAGCAGGTGTTGCGCTGCGCCCTGGATGCGATTCAGGCCTTCTTCCTGCCGCGGCGTGAGGTCACCATAAATGCGGTCGAGCATCAGCGACGCGTAGCCGATGAGCGCGTTGATCGGAGTGCGCAGCTCGTGCGACATGCTGGCGAGGAACTCCGACTTCAGGCGATTGGCCTTCTCCAGCTCCCGCGACTGCCACTGCAGCCTCGTGTTCTGCTCAGCGAGGTCGGCGGTAGCCGCCTGGATTCGATCCTCGAGCTGACTGGAAAACGTCTTCAGCTCGTCGTACAGCCGCTCGTTCTCGACCTGTTCCGTGAGATCGTGCAGCACAGACACGATTGCCAGCGGCTCTCCACGCCGATTCAAAATTTTTCCCGATACAACTTCCACGGGCAGCTCGACGCCGGTGCCGGGGATGTGGAGTTTCATCTGCTCGCGACGCGCGAGCGAAGGGCTGATGGTGAAATCCGAGATGAACGTCGTGAACTTGGTGTCGTTCGCCTGAACGGTCGCCGCTCGCTCCCAGGCCTGGCTGTCATCGGCCTCGAACAGCTGCTCCGCTTCCTTGTTCATCAGAATGATGTTGGAGCGGTCGTCGGTAACGAGAATTGGATCGGCGACGTTCTCCAGAATCAGGTTCAGGCGATCCCGCTCGCGCTTCGCCTCGATCTCCGCCAGCCTCACTCTCTGAACCTGCTGCTCGAGCTCGTTTGCGGCGCGCCGCAGATCGGTCACATCGCGCAGAACGGAAACGGTCGAGCCAGCCTGGGCTCCTTCGAGCCCCCCAAGGTCGTGGGTCAGAACTTCGAACAGGAGATCCGTGCCCTCGTCAGGATCCACGAGATTCAGCTCACGGGACCCAGCGGTCTCGTTTGGACCCATCGCCGTTTTCGACAGGTGGGATGTGAACAGCAGGTTGTTGATCTCCACCGCGCGCCGACGGCCTTCGGAATCCTTGTCGCCGGTTGAGAGAAGATGCTCGGCGCGCTCGTTCTGGACCACGATGTCGCGTTCAGCGTTGATGATCACGATCGGATCGGGCAGAGAGTTCACGATCGCTGTGAGCATCTCGCGCTGCTGGTCCAGGCGACTGCTGGAGAGCCGAAACTCCTCAACGGCCGCCATTCGTGACAACACAGGGCCGGCCAGGGAGGCCGCGTGCATCACCTCGCCAAGAGTGGCCTCATCGATAGAAGCTTCGATCAGGAGGATCCCAGCGGGTGCGTGCCCGAGCCTCCGTCTCCTGTCGATGGCGCTTCGCCGTCTCACATCGCACCCATCCAGCCGTACCTGATCGAGCTCGGCATCGGTGACCAGGGGCGGCGCACCCCGATACTGTGGCTGGGGGAATGGAATCGCGACCCATTCACCGAAGGGGAGCCCCGGCAGTGGCGCAACACCGTCGCAGCTCACCGCATGAAGGGAGAGAGCGGAGAGGACGATTGGATTGGAAAGGTCGTCCACCGGGAGTGAGATCGACGGCGTAGCCTCGCCCTCGAAGCCGACGCTCGCGGTGCTGATGAAGCGGCGCGGTGGGCTGTCGAGTGTAATGGCGATTCCTCGCCGCGCGCCCAGGATGTCGGCCAACTGGGCGATCATGTAGGTCGCCGCAGTGACAAAATCAGGCGCGTCGGAGATTGCGGAGAGCAGCTCCGCGAGCCTCTCTCCGCTGAGCTGCGGGCTGGCGGCTACCGCTGCACTCTCACGCTTCGAGTCGCTCAAGCCGCCGCTTCAGATCCGCATTTTCCAAGCGCATCCGGTCGAGCTCGTCCGCTCCACCAGTGCCGAGCTCGCGAAACGGGCGGGATCCCGGCGGAGCGAGGCCCACTGCTTCAGAGTACTTGAGATACGTCTCGATCGATGCGACGACGATGCGCGCTTCGACAGTCACGAGTTCGATGCCGACCAGCGAGACGCGAACCCACGCGTCAATGACGATGCCCTTGTCGAGAACGCGATCGAGAACATCGATAAGCGAGCTGCCGCTCGGCGATCGTTCAACTGCCATGTCTGGTCTCCTGTGTGCGTGGTGCCGGGGCGGCGTGTGAAGCCTGCGGTATGGCTGGTGCGGAGTGTTCCGGCGTGCTCAGGCGAGGATCATGGCGCCACCAGTTCAATCCGATCTGTTCGGCCTTGTCGATCGAGCAGATGAGCAGACGAATCTGAATGGTGAGAAGCTCGACGTTTGCGAGATTGATCTTGATGTCGCCGACGACCACGAGGCCCTTGTCGAGCACGCGATCGAGGATATCGACAAGACCATAGGTGCGCGACGGGGATACTAAGTCTGCCAAGCAGTCGTCTCCGTTCGGCTCGTGCGCCGTGTTAGCGTAATCTTCCTAGGGGGCCCAAGTCTATCTGGAGATCGTCATCGGTCAGGCCGAAGATCCCCTTCATGTCCTGCATCCGGTCGTTGAGGCGGAGTAACGCAACACCGAGACGCTCCACCTCTTCGTCGCTCAGATGCCCTCCTTCCATTCGCCGGACTGCCTGGTGCTCTAGGACCTTACGCAATACCTCAATCAACGTCAAGACGAGCTTGGCGAGCCCGTTCTCCACCTTGTCGGGGTCTGTATTAAGACGCGGCGGCAGGCCCTCAGCAACGGTTTCCAGCGGCGTGATGGCCGCATCTTTAGGAGCGTCGAGCGTCCGGACAACCTGACTTTCCATCGTCGATCCTGATGGCACGATCACCGGCCGCTCACGCGGACCTGCCGCGCCGAGTAGCCCGGCCCTCTCCGGCACCGCTAAGCCGCCACCGCGGCCTAGCACGGTTTCGACGGCCGTCAAGAGCAGTCCGAGGTCGAGTCGCACGAGGTCGATGTCCGCGACCGCGAGCATGACTTCACCTTTGAGGACAACGCCCTTATCGAGAACGTGGCTGAGAAGATCTGAAAGCTCGAGTCGCTCATCCCCGAATATGTTGTCGACGCTCACCGCGCTGTCTCGCCGACGAAATGATAGGGCGGCCAAGGCCCGGTAAAGTCGAATTTGAAGCCGGACGGCTCGTACTTGTTCACCATCTCCGTCAGCGCGCGCTGGAACTCAACGACGCGCGGGGGAGCAACCAAAAAGGAAGCGTTGAGGATTGCGCGCCCCTGTTCCCGGGGCGCGCCCGAGTTGACTGGCTGCTCGCGCACCGTCTCCATCGCCGGCGCCCGCAGCGCGTCGTGAATCTCATTAGCGACACGGGAGGCTACCTCGCGGCCTGCATCCCGGCGGAGGTTTTCCATCTTTCGCTCGAGAAGGTACTTCTGGCCAGGCGACGCTTTCGCGGCTTCCGCCTCGAGTGACGTCAGCTCGGCGTTGTGCTCCGCCAGATGATCCTTGAGAACGCCCGGCTGCACATAAACGCGAACGATGAATTCCCTGCCATCGGCGATTCGCTTGAAAGTCTGCCCAAGCTCACTCATGCGCTTCGAGAGCATTGCCTTTACTCCCTTCGCGTCGCGAAAGAGCGTCCACATCGGAAACGGGATCACCGCACCAGTGTCAGATGCCCAGGTGAGAACGCGGTCGTGCGCCATCGCTCGCTGACCGACCCAGTCTACGTCGGCGGTTAGCGCCTCGACTTTGTCAGGTGCGTAATCCTCGGCGCTGACGGACGTCGCGAGTGCCGCGACCTCGCCATTGGGGATGAGATTGACTGCGCCGCCCTCTATGCCCTGGGGAGCAGTCGCCGTCTCCACCGACGACCCGACAACTCCATACACATAGCACAGGCGCTTTATCATCGGTCCCGGCGGTCGCCGGCTACTCTGTCTCGTCGCCTTCCGCGACGCGAACCGGTCCACCGCTGGTGGACATCCCGAACTTCTCCCGCCATTCGCGCACCTCGCGGAAGCGCTGCATGATCGCCGCCTCACGGCGCACATACTCTGCGTCGTCGATCTCGCCCATCTCCAGCTGCAGCTGAAGCGCCATCAGGTCTTCCTTGATGGGCGTGTCGTCAGTCAGCTCTTCGCGCACGACGCGGTCGACTTTGTCGAGCGTCCACCTCGTGCCCCAGACAGGGCCGAGAAATGGCGCCAGCAGAATGTTGGTGAGAAGTCCCATGATGATCAGACCCGCGTCAGGTCGCCTTCTCCAGCTTGAGCTTGATGGTCACGAAGTTGTAGGGCGGCCACGGGCCCGTGTACTTGAACGTGAGAAGATCCTCGTACCGGCGACTGATCGCCTTCACTTTTTCGTCGAACTGCCTCTCCGCCTTCCTGTCGACGAGAAACGCGGCGTTGAGGATCATGCGGTCGCCGATGACCTTGTTGCTGCGGCTGGCGACCGACACATCCTTGAGCTGCTCGTGGACATCGGCGACATACCTGTTGCTCGCCTCCTCCATCGCCGCCTCGACCAGGCGGCCGAGCTGCATGCGCGCGAAGTAAGTCGAAGACGCCGCGTTGCGGGTGATCTCGTCCTTCAAACGTCGAATCTCGTCGTTGTCGCGCTCGATCGCCGCGACAACCTTGTCGCGGTCCCAGAGGATCTTGACGCCGAACTCGATCTTGTCCTGCATCTTCTCGAGCACATCGGTAAATGCCTGGTAAGTCGAATTGAGAAGGGCGAGCACGTCCTTCTCCGAGCGGAAGACCGTGCCGAACGACATCGGAATCAGCGTGAACTCGCGCATGACCGTTTCGTTCACGAACTCGTGGGCGAGCACGTTCTCGCGGGTTGGATCATAGATCACTATCGGTGTGTCGCTGACGACGGCCGCGAGATCATTGTGGGTTACCGTGTACACTCGGGCGCCGCCCCCGATGCCGATCTCGCCGAATTCGCGTGAACGATCGAGGCGGATGATACAGTACACGTACTTGCCCTCGCCCGTGTTTTCCGGCGTAACCGGCTCCGACCTTTCCGCCGCACCTTCGCCTGGAGTCATGTTGGTTCGAGGAATGAGTTATTTCATTGCCGCAATGAAAATCCAGATACCGATCGTAAATCCGATTCCGATCTTGAGCACCGTCGAAACAACGCGTCCGATCAGTGCTCCCTTGGCGACCCGCGTAGCATCACCTGCTGACGCTCCGCCCGTCAGTTCCGCGACGAGGGCTCCGACAAACGACCCGACAAAGGCCCCGATGATCGGACCGACAATAGGAACGGGAAATCCGACCATTGCACCAACAATTCCACCAAGGATCGCTCCCCAGCCGGCCCGTCGCGAGCCCCCATACTTTCGCGCGTACCGCCCGGTCATAGTAAACTCGAGCAACTCCGCTACCAGAGCGAGCACGGCGACGGCGATCAATGAAACCCACCCGATTGGATCGCCGGGCACAATCATATTATAGACTACGGCCGACGCCACCATTATCCAGAGTCCCGGCAGTCCCAGGACGATAAGGATGAGGGACAGGATTATTACCCCCGCCAGAATCAGTAGCGCCATCAGGCCAGTTCCCTGGTTAACGCCGCGAGAAGCACGCTTGCGTCGGCCACACCGCTCCCGCTAAACGCATTGGAATTATCGCGCCGTGTATGGATGCGCGCGAGTGTGGATAGGGTTCCCCGGCTCATCGTGACCGATTCGATGCCCCGATCCGCGAATGCCATGCTGTCCGCCAGGATTCCCGGAATGAACCGTCCGAAAGCGGACTTTGACCCTTGGAAAAGGGAAATTGCTTCCGCCGCGACTCTGATTCGAACGGGAATCGCGCCTGAGTACATCAAGCGCCAGACGCCCCTGTCGTCGACAGTATCGCAGTTGAGTGCGACGATTCCCGGGCTTGCCTTCGCGGCCCATACCCGAGCACCGGCGAGCCCAAGCTCTTCGCCGCTCGTGATAAGCACACCAAGGTCGCGCACCGACGGAAGAGATCCGGCCGCGAGCAGCACCGCCGCGACTCCGCTTGCATTGTCTACTGCTCCCGGAGATTGATTGCGCACCCAGCACAGAATCGAGGGGAGTGCCACGATCACCGCAGAGATCTCGATAGCGCGCCACACGGCACTCGCGTCAAGGTCGCCGAGGAGCGAGTAGACAAGCACGGTCGTCGCGACCAGGGTGACTGCTGCCATTCCAATCGAACTCGCAATTCTTGTCAGCATCGGCACCGTCTGGGACTTGGAGTCTAGATGAGCGACCAGCCACACTGAAGGGTTCCCGCGCCCCGCTTCGAGATTCACCGAACCGGCGCGTTGAACGGGCATCGCTGTAATCCACCGGCGCTTCGCATCAGCCGACGCAAAGAGCAACGCGACGTACAAGGCCGCCCCTGCTATCAGCGCGACAAGCGCGCCTTGATGTATTGCCGTACGCGAGACAATGAAAATTGTTGCGGTTTGTACCGCGGCTGCGACAGGCACGCCCCACTTCCCTGGCCACTGCGAATACTCGAACGGTCGCTCGACGCAGGCGAAGCCGGCGCGCTCCAGCTCCCCCCTACACAGCGTGCGTGCCGCTGTTTCCTCCTGGCTTCCCGCGAACCTCGGCGTCCGTGAGAGTCGTTCCACCAGATCCTTCGCGCGCTGAACGAGCTCCGTGTCGGCCACTGAGATCGTGAGCTAGAGGAGGCCCATTTTCTTCTTCACTTCACCCATGGTTTCGCGTGCAACCACTCGAGCGTGGTCGGCGCCAGCGGCCAGTGTGGTGGCGATTTTCTTCGGGTCGGACGCTAGTTCCTTCGCTCTGGCGCGGATGGGCGCCAGCTCTTTCTCAATCGACTCGTGCAGAACTTTTTTGCAGTCGAGGCAACCCCACCCGGCGGTGCGGCACTGCACCGCTACGTGCTCCACGGTCGCGGACGGACTGAACGCCTTGTGCAGGTGATAGATGTTGCACACTTCAGGCGTCCCGGGATCCGAGCGGCGCACCCGCTTTGGATCAGTGACCGCGGGCCGAAGTTTTTCCCAAACCGACTCAGGCGACTCGAGCAGGTCGATCGTGTTGCCGAGTGACTTGGACATTTTCGCCTGCCCATCGAGTCCCATGATGCGCTTCGCCGGCGTCAACAACGCCTTGGGCTCAGGGAAGAAACCCGGCGGCTCGGTCTCGCCCGCTCGCGGGGTTTTCTTCGCCGCGGCGGGAGCGTCGAACCTCGCGTTCCACTTGCGGGCGATCTCGCGCGACAGCTCCAGGTGCTGAACCTGATCTTCGCCGACCGGCACCAGCTTGGCGCGGTACAACAGAATGTCCGCTGCCTGCAGTACAGGATAGTTGAGCAATCCAGCGGGGACGCTCTCTTCGCGGCTCGCTTTGTCCTTGAACTGCGTCTGTCGCTCGAGCTCACCCAGTGGCGTCAAAGTGTTGAATATCCAGGCTAGCTCAGTATGTTCCAGGACCATCGATTGCACGAACAGAGTACACTTCGTCGGATCCAATCCCGCTGCCAGAAGCGAGAGCGCCATGTCGGCAGTGCGGGCGCGCAGCTCCGCCGGTTCGTACGGCACTGTGATGGCGTGATAGTCGACGATGCAAAAGAACGACTCGTATTTGTGCTGCAGATCAACCCAGTTCTTCACTGCTCCGAGGTAATTTCCGATGTGCAGAGATCCTGAGGGCTGAATGCCGCTGAAGATGCGGGACATTGCACCAAATTAAAGAGCGCGAGAGAGGAGTTGCAAGCAATTTCCGGAACTGATCGAGACAATTTAGAGCTTCTCGACGTCGCGCTCGAATCGGCTCGCGCAGCAGCCGTGGTGATTCGCGATGCTACCGCGCAGCGCGAGAAGCTCGTGTGGGAGACGAAAAGCAGGTCCGACTTCGTCAGCGAAGTCGACAAGGCATCCGAGCAGCGAATCGTGGAGATCGTCAAGCGCCGCTGCCCTGACGCGATCGTTCTCGGCGAGGAGTTGTCTCCCAGCGCGGTCTCTTCCGAGGGCCTCGTCGTCGTTGCCGACCCGCTCGACGGCACCGCGAACTTTCTGCATGGGTATCCCGAGTACGCGGTGTCCATCGCGATCGCCCGCGACGGAGCGGTCTGCGCCGGGGTCGTTCTCAACGTTCCGCGCGGTGACGAGTTCACAGCCCTGAAGGGCGGCGGGGCTTTCCTGAATGAACAGCGAATACACGTTTCGAGCCTCAGGGAGCCGGGCCGCGCGCTCATCGGCACCGGTTTCCCGTTCAAGACTCTCGAGCTGTTGCCACAGTACATGGCACAGTTCAGTTTGGTGATGCGGGGCACCGCGGGAATTCGTCGGGCGGGATCGGCGGCGCTCGACCTCTCCAACGTCGCGTGTGGGAGGTTCGACGCATTCTGGGAGCTGGTGCTGGCGCCGTGGGACGTCGCCGCCGGTATGTTGATGGTGCAGGAGGCGGGCGGAATCGTCACCGATCTGGAGGGCAATCCGGCTCGACCTATCGCCGGAGCGTTCGTCGCCGGAAATCCGGCGATGCATGCATGGCTGCTGCAAACGGTGAGGCGCGCAAACATGCTCAAGGAAGAGACTGAATGAAGCTGGTCGAATGCGTTCCGAATTTCTCCGAAGGCCGCCGGCCCGAGGTCATCGCGGCGATCCGCGACGCCATCGCCGCGGTCGAGGGCGTTTCCGTCCTCGATATCTCGTCCGACACCTCGCACAACCGCTCAGTGATCACTTTTGTGGCGCCGGTCGAGACAGCCGTTGACGCCGCATTCGCGGGCATTGGTGTCGCGGCCGAACGCATAGATCTGTGCAAGCACACCGGCGAGCACCCGCGCATCGGAGCGACGGACGTCGTTCCGTTCATCCCGCTCGAAGGATCGACGATGGATGACTGCATTGCCCTCGCCCGCCAGCTTGGCGAGCGCGTGGGGCGCGAGCTCAAGATTCCCGTTTATCTCTACGAGCGCGCGGCGACGACGCCGGCGCGAGAGAATCTCGCCGACGTGCGTCGCGGCGAATTCGAGGGGCTGCGCGAGGAGCTGGGCAAGAACCCGACGCGCAATCCCGATTTTGGACCGTCCCAGATTCACCCGACGTGCGGCGCGATCGCCATCGGCGCACGCCCCTTTCTCGTCGCCTACAACGTCTACCTCGGCCCTGCCTCCAATCTTCAGGTCGCAAAGAACGTCGCCAAAGCCGTGCGCGGGTCGTCTGGCGGATTCAAGTATGTAAAAGGCCTCGGGCTGGAAGTCGACGGACAGGCACAGGTGTCGATGAACCTCGTGGATACCGAGAGGACGCCTCTCCACACGGCGTTCGATTTCGTGAAGATGCGGGCGGAGGCCGAAGGAGCGCAGGTCACCTGGAGCGAGATAGTTGGACTCGTTCCGGAGCGGGTCTTGTTCGACGCAGCGGCGAGCCACCTCCAGCTCCGTCAATTCACCCCGAAGCAGGTTCTTGAGCGGCAGGTGCGCGAAGTCACGAGTGGCGGCGAGAGCTTGAGCGGGTTTGTCGCGTCCGTCGCATCGTCCAATCCGGTTCCCGGGGGAGGAAGCGTCGCGGCGCATGCCGGCGCGCTGGCGGCGGCGCTCACGCAGATGGTTACGGGACTCACGATCGGCAAAAAGAAATACGCCGCTGTGGACGCAGAGATGAAGGAAGCCGCGCTCAAGGCCGCCGCACTCGGCAACAGTCTCACTGCTCTGGTGAAGCGCGACGCAGAGGCATACTCACACGTCTCGGAGTCTTACAAACTTCCGAAGGAGCCGGCGGAAGCAGCTGCTCGTCGCGCGGAGGCCGTTACGTCTGCACTCTTGAAAGCTGCCGAGGTACCCCTCGAAACTGCTCGCGCGTGCGTTGAAGTCGCGCAGCTCGCTGCGCTCGTGGCCGAGAAAGGAAATACGAATGCTGTCACGGACGCCGGTGTCGCGGCGCTTCTGGCGCAGGCTGCATGCAGGGGCGCCGCGTACAACGTGCGGGTCAACGTGCAGGCACTGGACGACAAGTCCAAAGGCGAGAGCCTGGCGCGCGAAGCCGAGCGACTCGTGAAAAAAGGTGGCGAGCTCGCGGAACGAGCTACTTCCGCAGTGGAGCGCGCACTCTCAGGCTGAACGCTGCCCCTAGCCCGGTAGCGCGGTCAACACCCGCGGTCCGTTTTCGGTAATGGCAATCGTGTGCTCAAAATGCGCGGATCGGGTCCCGTCCACGCTGACGACGGTCCAGCGATCAGGCATCGTCCGGGTTCCCGGTTTCCCTACGTTCACCATCGGCTCGATAGCGATCGTAAACCCGGGCTGAAGTCGCTTCCCGTGTTTCGGCTTCCCGTAGTTGGGCACCTGCGGATCTTCGTGGAAGCCGATGCCGATTCCGTGCCCGACGAGATCGCGCACGACGCTGAATCCGGCAGCTTCGACGACGCCCTGCACAGCCGCGCCGATGTCGCCAAGAAAATTATCCGGCGTAGCCGCCTCGATTCCCGCTGCGAGCGCATTCCTGGTGACGTCGAGCAGCTTCTTCGACTCCGCGTCGACCTTTCCGACCGCGACCGTAGTCGCTGAGTCCGTGTAGTATCCGTCGAGTTTCACGCCGATGTCGATGGAGATGATGTCACCCTCCTCGATCACCCGCTTCTTCGAGGGGATGCCGTGCACGATCTCCTGATTGATCGATGTGCAGATGCTCGCGGGAAAGTTGTAGAGTCCCTTGAACGCGGGCGTCGCGCCCGGATGGCTGCGGATGAAATCGTCGGCGATCTTGTCCAGTTCCATCGTCGTCATCCCGGGACGCACGCTCTTCTCCAGCAGCCGCACTGTCGCGGCCAGTATCTCGCCGCCCCTCGCCATGATCTCGATCTCACGCTGCGACTTGATCTGAATCATTACCCGAGCGCCTCGAGCGCGCGGGCGGTTACCTCATCCACCGGACCGTCCGCGTCGATTTTTAAGACTTTCATCTTGTTGTCGCCGTACCAATCTATCACCGGCTCCGTCTGGGTCCGGTAGACCTCGAGGCGATTGCGGATGGCTTCGGGCGCGTCGTCCTTCCGGCGCACCAGTTTCCCACCGCACTTCTCACAGTCGGTTCCCTGTTCGCGGCCCATGTAGGGAGTCTGACAACCCTCGCAGACCGTGCGTGTGCTTAGTCGTTTCACTAGCTCGTCATCGTCGACGTCGAACAGCAGCACCTTGTCGACTTTCTTGCCGATTTCGGCGAGCGTAACGCCCAGGCCTGTCGCCTGAGGAACCGTGCGGACAGCGCCGTCGAGGATCGCGCCCTTCTTCGTGGCGGGAGATGTCATCACGTCCTGAAGGATGCCGAGGATCACCGAATCTGGGACGAGATCCCCGCGATCCATGTACGCCTTCGCTTCCTTACCGCGTTTGGTGCCATCGCGCACGGCCGCGCGCAGCACATCGCCGGTCGCGATCTTCGGGATTCCGAGTCGCTTGGCGAGCTTGTCGGCCTGCGTTCCCTTTCCGGCGCCGGGCGGACCCAGCAGCACGATGATCATGAAGCCCTGCCCGGGCCTAGTAAGCGCCGCCGGCCTGTCGACCGCGGAAACGCACCCGGCCCTTCTTCATGAAGCCGTCGTACTTGCGGAGGAGGAGGTGCTGGTTGATCTGCGTCATCGTGTCGAGCGCAACGCCGACCACGATGAGAAGCGACGTTCCGCCGAAGCGGAAAGGCACGTTGATCAGGTCGGCGATGAAAACAGGGAGCAGCGCGATGAACGTGAGGAACAGAGCGCCCGGGAAGGTGATGCGCGACACAACGTGATCTATGTACTCGGCTGTCTTGGCGCCCGGCTTTACGCCCGGGATGAACCCGCCCTGCTTCTTCAGGTTTTCCGAGATGTCGACCGGGTTGAAGATGATCGATGTGTAGAAGTACGTGAAGAACACGATCAGAATCGTCTGCAGCACGTAGTAGAGCCAGGTGCCGGGCTGGAAGTATTCGGAGATGATGCGCGCGTTCTCGTTGCCGCTGAACTGCGCGATTGCGCCAGGGACGACGATCACGGACGAGGCGAAGATGATCGGCATCACGCCCGCCGCGTTCACGCGCAGCGGAATGAAATTCTTCGCCGCTTCCCTCTGCCGGCCTCGTGCCATGGTTCGCTGCGGGATCTGAATCATTACCCTCCGCGCTGCCATCGTAATCGCGATCGTGCCGGCAACGACCCCTACCATGACGATGCCGAGCACCACCAGCGAGAACGGACCGACCGCCTGCGTCTTCACGAAGCCCACGGTACTGAAGATTCCCGGCCAGAACCTCTCGACGATCGAGAAGAAAATGATCAGCGAAGCCCCGTTGCCCAGACCCCTTTCGGTGATCTGTTCGCCGAGCCACATGACGAACATCGCGCCGGTGGTGAGGACGAGCACCATCTGCAGCTTGAACCCGAATCCGGGGTTGGCCACAGCGTTCTGCAGTGATGCGGTAAAGAGCGCGAATCCCCAGCCCTGCACCACGGCCAGCACGACGGTGATGTAGCGCGTCCACTGTGTCACGCGCTTTCTGCCTTCCTCGTCCTTCTGCATCTTCTCGACGGTCGGTATTACGACACCGGCGATCTGCATGAAGATGCTGGCAGAGATGTAGGGCATGATACCGAGCGCGAAGACCGTCGCGTGCGAGAGTCCGCCGCCGACGAACAGGTCGTAAAGCCCCAGCAAACCGCCCTTGCCCTTGTTGGCGAAGAAATCCGTGAGCGCAACTACGTCCACGCCTGGCGCGGTGATGTGCGCGCCGACCCTGTAGATCACCAGGCACAGGAGCGTGAACATGATCTTGTCCCGCAACTCCGGCGTGTTGTAGATGTTGCTTACTGCCGCCGCGGGGGCTGATTGCGCCATTAGTTCTCTACCCGGCCTCCGGCCGCTTCGATTTTCTGCTTAGCACCAGCGCTCATCTTGATCCCGCGCACCGTGACTCCTTTCGCGGCATCTCCGTTCGCGAGAAGCTTAGCAGGGCCCTTACCCTTTCGAATAAGTCCCGCTTCGGCCAGAGTATCTTCCGTCACTTCCGCACCCTTGGGCAAGCGAGTGAGATCGTCGAAACCGACGATCTGATTCTCTGTACGAAAGATATTCGTAAACCCACGCTTGGGGATGCGGCGAGTCAGCGGCATTTGACCGCCCTCGAACTGGGGCTTGCCGCCACCTGGTCCATGGTGTCCCGAGCGGGCCTTGATTCCCTTGTGTCCCTTGCCCGACGTCTTGCCGGTGCCCGAGCCCGGACCACGTCCGATTCTCTTGCGATTCCGGTGTGATCCCGGAGCTGGAGCAAGGTTGTGGAGGCCGATCTTATCGGCGCGATCCGGCGCTCCGAGGCGTTCCCGACGTGTTGGTTTGTCTGCCACTCGTTATTCCTCTACCGGCGTCACTTCTACGAGGTGACGCACGTGTTTGATCTGTCCGCGGAGCGCGGGAGAATCCTGCTTGATCACTTCAGCCTGGTGATGCCGGAGCCCAAGAGCCTCGAGCGTGCGATTCATCCGCCACGAGTGGCCGATTCCGCTTCTCACCTGCTTGATGCGAACCTTTCCTTCAGTGATGGTCTCCTTCGCCGTCGTCTTGGGACCGCGAGTGTTCCACCACACGTGTGTTCTAGGCATGTGCTACGGCCTCCTTCGACTTGGCGCGCGAGCGGTAACCAATGCTCGAGACTTCCATCCCGCGCTCGCGAGCGATCTGCTCTACCGTTGTCAGTTGTTGCAGGCCGTCCAACGCCGCCAGCACCATGTTGTGCGGGTTGGTCGAGCCCAGGCTCTTCGTCAGGATGTCGGCGATTCCCGCGCATTCCATAATGGCACGCACAGCACCACCGGCAATCACTCCGGCTCCGGGAGCGGCAGGCTTCATCAATACTTTTCCCGCCCCGTGCGAGCCGACGACTTCGTGCGGAATTGTACCGCCCGTCATCGGAATGCTCACCATGTTGCGGCGCGCGCCGTCAACGGCCTTGCGGACCGCCTCGGACACTTCGTTCGCCTTGCCAGTCGCGAACCCTACGCGGCCCTGTCCATCTCCCACCGCGACGAGCGCGTTGAAGGAGAAGCGGCGTCCGCCCTTCACGACCTTCGCGACACGGTTGATCGCGATCACGTTCTCGACGAGCTCGCTCCCACCATCGCCCCGGCCGCCGTCGCGGTCACGACCCTTGCCCTCGCGACGTCCACCGCCGCCCTGACCGCCGCGCCCGCCGCCTTCGCCGCGCGGGCCGCCGCCGCCCTGTCCGCCCCCACCCGGAGCGCCACGTCCGCGACCGACACCAGGCCCGCCGCGTCCGCCACCACCACGACCGCCACGTCCGCCGGCGCCGCCGCCACTGCGCGCGCTGCCGCCACTACGCGGACGTTCCTGGGCCGGTTGCTCAGATGGTGATGCCGGCGAAGCTGCTTCAGGATTCTCGTTTTCTGCCATTTATTAAAACTCCAGCCCGCCCTCGCGGGCTCCGTCGGCCACACCTTTCACGCGGCCGTGATATTTGTATCCAGCTCTGTCAAAGACGACTCGTTTTACGCCGGCATCTTTTGCCTTCGCAGCGAGGCGCTTCCCTACCTCCACCGACCGCTCGGTCGGCTTTCCTTCGAGTCCCGAATCTGTCACCGTCATGATCGTGCGCTGCGCGGTGTCATCCACGAGCTGCGCGTAGATGTGCTTGATCGAACGATATACAACCAGGCGTGGACGTTCCGCGCTGCCAATCACTTTCTTTCTAAGTCTGAAGTGACGGCGCGTACGCAGCTGATCGCGCGATTTTGGTCTGGCCATCTTCGGCATTACTTACCTCCCGCCTTGCCAGCTTTGCGGCGGACCTGTTCTCCAACGTATTTGACGCCCTTCCCCTTATATGGCTCGGGTGGCCTGATGCTGCGGATCTCCGCCGCCACCTGACCAACGACTTCCTTGTTCGCGCCTTCGATGACGATCGAGGTCGGCTGCGGCGCGGAGAGCTTGATGCCCTTCGGCGCCTCGTACTTCACTGGATGCGAGAACCCCAGCGTCATCTGCAGTCCATATGGACGGGGCTCTGCCTTATAGCCGACGCCCACAAGTTCAAGTTCCTTGCGGAATCCCTTCGTCACGCCCTCGACCATGTTGGCGACGAGAGTGCGGGACAGGCCATGAAGCGCCTTGTGAAGGTCCTCATCCGACGGACGCTCGACGAGGATCTGGTTGTCCTTGAGCGTCACCTTCATCGCCGGGTGCAGTATGCGATCGAGCTCGCCCTTCGGGCCTTTCACGTGAACCTTGTTTCCTTCAACTGTCGCGGTTACGCCCTTGGGGAGCGGTACCGGATGCTTTCCAATTCGTGACATCTCTCTATATCTCCTTACCAGACGAGCGCGAGGAGCTCGCCGCCAGTGCGCTTCTGCCGCGCCTGACGATCCGACATCACACCCTGCGATGTGCTGAGAATCGCCATGCCGAGCCCGTTGCGAACGCGCGGAATCTCCGCGACAGCGACGTACTTGCGAAGGCCAGGCGTGGACACGCGGCGCATCTCGCGAATCACGGGCTGCCCGCCCTGCGCGTATTTAAGAACCACGCGAAGCAGCTGCCTGCCGTTTTCGGTATCGAGCGTCTTGTAGTCCTGAATGAAGTTGTTCTCCTTCAGGATCTTCGCGATCTCCACTTTGAGCTTCGAGACCGGCATGTCCACGCGGCGGTGCTTCGCCCCACAGGCGTTGCGGATGCGCGTGAGCATATCGGCTATCGGATCGGTCATACTCATTAAAATGATCTTCCTTAGTCCTACCGTATCCCGTTCCCGGGACGCGTAGAAGTGAATGGTTACCAGCTCGCCTTGCGAACGCCCGGGATGTAGCCCGACAGCGCCATCTCTCTGAAACAGATTCTGCAGAGTCCGAACTT
>DASYVU010000158.1:0-11347 GCA_035936715.1 Gemmatimonadaceae bacterium | reverse complement strand
GTGCGCCGGTGCGTGATACGGACACGTTTGCAATGGCGCTCAACAACTACCGGCAAACGGGCGGCGGCGGTTACTCGATGCTCAGCGGCGCGCCGGTGGTGTACGACAAGCAACAGGAGATCAGGCAGCTTCTCATCGATGAAGTGAAACGGCGTGGAGTTCTGAAGCAGGAGGAGTATTTCACGCCCAACTGGCAGCTGATGAGGGGGCCCGGCCTCGAGATCAATGACCGCGGAGGGAGAGTGCCGCTGATCGGGGCGCTGCCAGTCGTGCAGCCCGCGTTCCCTCCCGGTACCAAGTTTCTGCGAATCATCGCCACCAATGATTTTCACGGCGCGCTGGAGCCACGACCTGATGCATCAGGGGTGAGACGCGGCGGCGCTGCATACGTTGCGACCGCGTTGGACCGGGCGCGGAGAGAATGCCTCCCCGGGTGCGAAACCATCCTGTTGGATGCCGGCGATCTTTTTCAGGGGACCCTCGCGTCGAACCTGTCCTACGGGCGCCCAGTGGTCGACTACTACAATAGAATGGGCTATGCCGCATCTGCCCTGGGCAATCATGAGTTCGACTGGGGAGTCGACACCCTCCGCGCCCGAATGCGTCAGGCGACATTCGGAATCTTCGGGGCCAACGTGCGCGACAGCGCCGGGCGCGATGTGAAGTGGATTCCGAATGACACCATCGTTACCCGTGGCCGAATCAAGATTGGCATCATCGGAGTTTCGACGGTCAACACGCCCACGACCACTCGTGCCGCCAACGTCGTCGGGCTTCGCTTCGATGATCCCGCTCCCATTGTCGACAGCATCGGCAGGGTGCTGAGGAGACGGGGCGCAAATCTCGTAATCGTCATTGCTCACGCCGGCGCGACCTGCGGAAGGGATGGGGCAACTGCCTGCAGCGGCGAGATCATCGACCTCGCTCGAAAAGTGAAAACGAAGGTCGACGCGATTGTGAGTGGCCACACGCATACGCTGGTCAATACAGAGGTCAACGGAATCCCAATCGTACAGGCTCGCTCGAGTGGAAGGGCGCTCGACATACTGGATTTACCGACGGGTCCCGACGTAGGCCGTGCCGTCAGGCACGAGGTCCGCGAGTTGGCGGTCGACACAATCAAGCCGCTTCCCGCCGTCGCCTCGATTGTGCGAAGAGCGGTCGCGCGCGTAACACCGCTCGTGAAGCGCCACGTCGCCACTATCCCAGTCACACTTGCTCGGCGGGGACCCCAATATCCGCTTGGCAACCTCATCGCCGATGCACAGAGATGGGCGGGGAAGGGCGATGTGGCGATCATGAACAACGGCGGCATCAGAACCGAGTTGAGAGCGGGTGAGGCGACCTACGGATCGCTATTCGAGATTCAGCCGTTCGGCAACACGCTTTACTCTCTCACGATGACGGGAACGCAGCTTCGTGGACTGCTCGAGGAAATGCTGAACAAATCTCCAGTCAACGACCATGTGAGCGGACTCACCATCAAGTACGACCCGTCGAGATCCGAAGGGTCGCGTATCGTTACGGCGATAATGGCCGATGGAACTCCGTTGTCCGACACGCGTGATTATAACGTCATCATGAATGACTTCCTCGCCACCGGGGGCGAAGGCTACAACGCCGGCGGGCGGGCGAGTGCTTCTCGGCCGCTCAACATTGTCGACCTCGACGCGCTCATCGACTATCTCCGAACATTGCCGGCGCCGATCACGGCACCGGCGGATATACGAATCGCGCCCGTCACACAATGAGCGAGACAGTCCGGATTTACATCAATGCCAAGCCGATCGAAATTGCCGCGTCGGCGACGGCTCTCGACGCGGTCGAGGCGTGGGACGCGACGCAGGCGGCCGCAATCCGCCGTGGCGAGCGTCTGATCACCGACAGCCGCGGTATAGTTACAGCTAACGACACGCGCGTGCAAAACGGTGCGATTTTTCGCATCGTTCGCGCTCGTCAGGCCTCGGACGACGACACGGACCCAAACCAACTGTAATGCCCCTCTCGATTTTTTCAACCAAGCTCCGCCAGCTCCCAAAAGCGGAGCTGCACTGCCATCTCGACGGGTCACTTCGCCCGGAGACCCTCCTCGATCTCGCGCGCGAATATCGAATCCCCATGCCCAAGCAAACCGCCGAGGAGCTGGCTGAAGTCATGAGGGCGGACGACGCAAAGAATCTCGAGGACTACCTGCGGCTCTTCGACGTCACAATATCGGTGATGCAGACCGCAGATGCGCTCGAGCGCATCACTTACGAGCTGGCCGAAGACGCGGCAGAGGATGGCGTCCGGTACATCGAGGTGAGAAACGCGCCGATCCTCAACGTCGTGCAGGGTCTGACGCTGGTGGAGGCCGTCGAGGCCCCACTCCGGGGACTTCGCCGGGCGGAAAATGATTTCGGAATAACGGGCCGGTTCATCGTCGTCGCCCTAAGACAATTCCCCGCCGAGCACTCGCTGGAGATGGCAAAGCTCGCAGTGGAATTCAGGAACGATGGCGTGGTCGCATTCGACCTGGCGGGAGGGGAAAAGGGCAATCCCGCGTCGTTGCACGCGGAAGCCTTCAGATATGCGCGAGAGCACAACCTTGCGGTGACCGTCCATGCTGGAGAGGGCGACGGACCAGAATCAGTACGCCAGGCAGTGCATGTCTGCGGCGCAAATCGCATCGGTCACGGCACACGACTTATCGAAGATCCGGATCTTACGCAGTACGTGAACGACAGGCGTATCGCCCTCGAGGTTTGCCTCACCAGCAACGTTCAGACGAGAGTCGCCGATTCGTACGCCACGCACCCGTTTCGGGAGTACTTCGATCGCGGCCTCAACGTCACGCTCAACACCGACAACCGGCTGATCAGCGCCACCACGCTCACCGACGAATACGTCTACGCGGCCGAGCACCTGGGATTTACCATGGACGAGCTCGCCGGGATTGCGCTGAATGGATTCGAGAGCGCATTTCTTCCGTGGGAGGAGCGCTTGATGCTCATCGAGGAAGTCTCGGACAAGATCGACGAGATGATCGGGTCCGAAGAGTGAAGAACGAGTACTCGGCCGAGGCGGCGCGCAAAGCTGCGCAAGCAATAGGCAAGCGCGCGGGCGCGCGTCAGCCAGCCGTCGCCATCATACTCGGCTCGGGACTCGGCGGGCTCGCCAGCGCGATCGAGAACGCCGTGCGTGTCCCCTTCGGCGACATACCTGGCTTTCCGGAGGCTACGGTAGTCGGACATGAAGGTGCGGCTATCGTCGGCGGTCTCGGAGGTCGAGAGGTCGTTGCGCTGAGCGGGCGATTTCACATGTACGAGGGACACCCGGCTGCGCTCGCGGCGTTCCCCGTGCGCGTTTTTCACGCGATGGGAGTGCGCGAGCTGTTCGTGTCGAACGCGGCAGGGGGAATCTCGTCCAGGCTCGCGGTTGGAGATCTGATGATGATCTCGGATCACCTCAATTTCATGGGCACTAATCCGCTGGTGGGGCCGGCTCAGGAAGGAGAGACACGCTTTCCCGACATGACCGACGCCTACGATCCCGGGCTGCGGAAAGTGCTGCGCACAACAGCGGAGAAACTCGACATCCCGCTCCTGGAAGGAGTTTACGCGGGACTACTCGGCCCTTCTTACGAGACGCCGAGCGAAGTGAAGATGCTGCGGATGTTGGGCGCTGACGCGGTCGGGATGTCCACGGTGCCCGAAGTGATCATGGCGAGGGCGCTCGGCATCCGTGTCGCGGGGATCAGCTGCATCACCAACGCGGCAGCGGGTGTCACCGGGTCCGCTTTGAGTCATGCGGAAGTGCTGGAGACTACGCGTCGCGTCAGCGGGGCTTTCGAGGCTCTGGTTACCGAGTACCTGGCGCGATCCGCTTCGCGTCAGCTGTCTTCGGCGAGGTGATTCAGGGGTCCGTGACCTGACCCGAGACCCGGAGCACTCGCGATTGCGTTGTGCACGTACTGAATCGATCGCCGCACCGCCGCGTGAAGCGATTCACCCTTCGCGAGGTGTGCCGTGATCGCCGCCGAAAGAGTACAGCCCGTTCCGTGGGTGCTGGTGGTCTGCAGTCGCTGGCCCCGGAAGGTGCGCACGTTCCCGTCGTAAAGTACGTCGACGACTCGGTCACCGGATTTCAGGTGTCCGCCCTTCAGCAACACCGCCTGCGCGCCCATCTCGCTCACGATCTTCTCAGCGGCCCGCGCCATTCCGTCCTCATCCTCGATCTTTTCTCCGACCAAAATTTCTGCTTCGGCGACATTCGGGGTGACGAGAAATGCCTTTGATACCAGCTGGGTCCGGATTACGTCGATGGCGTCGCGCTCGAACAGTACGTCGCCGGAGGTGGCAACCATTACCGGGTCGAGAACATAGTTCGCCAGTGAATGCGTCTCGATTGCCGCTGCGACTTCTAACGCGATCGCAGCGGTCGCCAGCATTCCGGTCTTGAATGCGGAGGGAGGAAGGTCCTCGCAGATGGAGTCTATTTGCCCCCGAACGAGATCAGGCGACACCGGCTCCCACCTGTCCACTCCGCGAGTGTTCTGCGCGGTGATCGCAGTTATCGCCGACGTTCCGAAGACTCCGAACCGCTGGAACGTCTTGAGATCGGCCTGGATTCCGGCGCCGCCGCCGGAGTCAGAGCCTGCGATGGTGAGCGCAATGCGCATGAAACAAAAGATGCGCCGCGACGTGTCGCGGCGCACCCAGAGGTTAAGAGCGGACTAAACCGTTACTGGATCTGCCGCGGCGGAGGTGACGGCGGCAGCGACTGCAGCCTCGCCTTGAATGTGTGGAAGTTGCGAGTATCCGTCCCGAGGTTGGAGAGCGTGCTGGGAGGGAGCTGATTGATGCGCGCCTGGATCGCGGCGATGCGATCCTCTTCGAGGGGGTGAGTCAGGAACCACGCCTCAACCCCCGCGGGGCGGCTCTTCCGCTCCTCGAGAAGCTTCCGGAACATGCTCACCATGCCTTCCGGACTGATGCCAGCGCGCACGACGTTGTTGAATCCCTCCTGGTCCGCCTCCGCCTCGTCCTGACGACTGAATCGCGCGAAGAGGGCGCCACCGCCAATCTGGATCGCGGCGCCAGCGACCTGGCTGTTGCATACGCCGGTGAGCACGCACGCCAGCGTTATGCCGACGTTCGCGCCCTGTGCCTTCTCCATCTGCTTGATCGTGTGGCGGCGGAGAACGTGACCGATCTCGTGGGCAAGGACACCGGCAACTTCATCCATCTTGTCCGAGCGCTCGATGAGCCCGCGGTTTACGTAAACGAAGCCGCCAGGCACCGCGAACGCATTGACTTCCTTGCTGTCAACGATGAAAAAGTGCCAGTCGAGATCCTTCCTGCTTGTGATCCTGGAGATGGAGTCGCCCAAGACGTTGATATAGCGGTTCACCTCCGGATCCTGGATGATCGGTAGTTGCGCGTTGATCTGTTGCGCATATTCCTGTCCCATCTGCACTTCCTGCTGCTGGGAGATTCCGCAAGCAACGAGGGAGCACGTGACGGCAATGCCTATGACAAATCGCTTCATTGATACTCCGGCGATGAGATTGCTTCTAATACGCAAAGGCAAATCCTATTCCAAGAAATACCCTGCTCGTACCCTGTGAAATTACTTACACTTGCGCGTGATCTGCACCGACGAAAGGCGCGCGAAAAACACTCGCTATTCGTCGCCGAAGGCGTACGCTCGGTCGAGGAACTCCTGCGCTCCAGCCTGATCGTTCGCGGCGCACTGGTAGCCCCTCAACTGGCAACCGCTCCGCGAGGCGAAGCCTTGCGGAAGCAGCTCGATCAATCGCGCGTTGAAATCTCGGAGGTTTCCGAGAAGGATTTCCGCAGCGCGGCCGAAACGGAGTCGCCACAAGGCGTAATCGCGATCGGCGAAGTTCCGTCCCGATCTCTGAATACACTCGAAGTACCGCTGGTGTGCCGCATTCTTGTGCTCGACGCGGTCCAGGATCCGGGCAATGTCGGAACGATCCTTCGCACCGCCGCGGCCCTCGGGGCAACTGCGACGATCGCGTTGCCGGGAACCGTGGATCTGTGGAACCCAAAGGTGATCAGAAGCTCTATGGGGGCTCAGTTTCACCACACTGCGTTTCACGCCGAATGGGCAGACCTGTCACGATTTCTGGAGCGGGAGAGGATCGAGTTATGGGCCGCGGACGCGCGTGGAGAGCCACTCGACAGAACCCGTGCTGTTAAGCGCCTCGCAATCGTCGTAGGTAATGAAGGGTCGGGTCTCAGCCCTGATGTTCGCGCGAAAGCGGACCGAACCATCTCGTTGCCGATCGCTAGAAACGTCGAGTCCCTGAACGTGGCGGTGGCAGCGGGGATAATCCTCCACGAGCTTCGTCCATGATCGACATTCTGGAAGCCATATACGTGTTCGCGGTTGGGGCTTGCATCGGCTCCTTTCTCAATGTCTGCATCGGCCGCTGGCCGGAAGGTCTCTCGGTGGTGAAGCCTCGGTCGAGGTGCCCCAAGTGCGGGCACCAGATCAAGGCGACTGAGAACATCCCGCTGGTGAGCTGGATGCTGCTTCGCGGACGGTGCAGCGGCTGCGGCGAGCGCATCTCCATCCAATATCCGATCGTGGAGCTCCTCGTTGGCCTCCTCTGGCTTGCTGCGTTCCTGCAATTCGGTCTGTCGTTCACGGCCTTTCGCGTGGCCGTACTGGCGACGGTTCTTCTCGGGATATCAATCACCGATGCGAAGCACTTTCTCATTCCCGACGGCTTTACCGTCTTCGGGGTGTTCTTCGTGCTTCTGACGTCATTCGTAGCGCTCTACCTTGGTGAGTCATACCCGTTCGCGGGCCCGTGGGACGCGGTCATTGGGATGTGCGTTGGCGCAGGCGCGATATCCATAGTCGGATGGCTGGGCGAAGTGTGGCTCAAGAGGCCCGCAATGGGATTCGGTGATGTGACGCTCATGGCTGTTGTTGGGGCTGCCGTCGGTCCGACCCGGGCGCTGCTCACAATATTCATAGGCGCTGTTCTCGCGCCGATAGTCCTGCTTGGCGTCGTTTACCCACTGTCCGCGCGCGGGTTGGCTGATGATGCGGGCCAGACGGAGCTTGCGCTGCAATCGAGCGGTGGGTGGCGCAAACGCGAGCTGCCGTTCGGCGTCTTTCTTGCGCCCGCCGCGCTGATCGCCTTGCTTTGGGGAGACACCATCATTGCGTGGTATCTGCGCATCTCGGGGCTGTAATAAGGCCTTTCCTCCATCTGCATGAAATGACCGCTTACCTGAATCGAAGCATCCTCCTCGCGGCTGTGGGATCTCTCGGGCTCGTATCCGCGTGCGAAAGCCAGAAGCCCAAATACGAAGGCCCGTACGCCGCGCAGGTCGCCGAAGCGGTCCCGATGATAGAGAAAGCGGTGGGTCTCAAGTTCAAAACGCCGCCAAAAGTCGAGACGCGCTCTAAGGAGCAGGTAAGGCAGTACATCGTCAAACAGGTCAGTGACTCGCAGTCCGTTCGCGAGCTCAACGGCGAAGAGGCCGCGTACAAGAGACTCGGCCTCATTCCCGATACGCTCAAGCTGCAGTCGTTTCTGGAGAGCCTGCTCGTCGAGCAGATAGTCGGCTTTTTCGATCCCCACACGAAGATTCTGTACATCGTCGATGGCTCGCCCAAGGACCTCGTGGCGACGATAGTAACCCACGAGCTCATTCACGCGCTCCAGGATCAGTACATCAGTCTTGATTCCGTTCAGAAAACAGTCGGCGACAACGATCGAACGTCGGCCGCTCAATCCGTGTTCGAGGGTCAGGCCGTGTACGAGCAGATCTCTATTATGCTTGGCGGCTCCAACATCGCCATAAATCTGCCGGGCGGATGGGACCGGATCAGAGACATGATCCGCGAGACGCAGTCATCGATGCCGATCTTCGCCGCCGCTCCGCGCGTAATTCAGGAGACGCTCATCTTCCCGTACCTGAGCGGCGCGGAATTCTATCGGAACTACAAGGAGCGTAAGCCGGGCACTGTCATCTACAAGGACATGCCCGTTTCCACCGAGCAGATCATTCATCCCTCAGCGTATTTCGGTGCTCGGGACAATCCAACCAAGGTCACGCTCGGCCCGCTCACAAACGCGAACGAAGTTTACGAGAACGATCTGGGAGAATTCGAGACGAGACTGTACCTGTTCCAGCATCTCAATGATCAGAACGAAGCGATCCGCGGCGCGTCGGGCTGGGACGGAGATCGCTACGCCGTTGTGAACACTCCACAGGGCCCGGGCATCGTCTGGCTCACGGTCTGGGATTCAGCCGTTGAAGCCGGCGAATTCTACGATCTCGCGGGGCAATCGATCGAGAAGCGATTCAACACAAAGGGGACGACATCCACTGCATCGCCAGGAAAGAACTACTCGGCTAACGGACGTTCACTTCGAGTGATGACCACGGAAATCCAGGGCAGACCGACCGTGATCTACGTTGATGTGCCTGCTGGTGCGAGTACCTCGATCATCCAGCCGAGTCAGGTCAAGCTGACGCAGTAGCCAGCGCTGCCGCTGTCTACTCTGATTTCGAGAAGATGCAGCGAGAAGCCTAGAGTCCCAGCAGCTTCTGTAAACCGAAAGTACAGACGCCGATCAATCCGCCGAGAACGTATCCGGTGGTGATGATCAGATTCAGCTCGTTCTGTATCACGTTGCGCAGGATCTCTTCCACGCGTTCGACGCTGAAAGCCATCACCTTACGCTCTACCATCGCCTGCACATCGAGCTTCTTGATAAGCTCAGGCAGCTGATCGTGTATCCATTCCCAGATCACTGGCGCCGCCGAGGCTGCCAGTCGACGCGGCGCCTCGGGATCCTTCTTCGCTTCGACGTTGCCCAGGATATCGGAGATCGGCTTCTGCAGGTAGCTCAGTATCGCGTCGTGAATGGCTTTGGAGATCTCCTCTCTGATCTCGGGCTCCTCGAGCAAGCCGACGACCTGCTCGACGCCATCCGCCTCGATTGCGTCGAGCACTGAGTCGAATTTCTTCTCCGTCATCATCAGCTTAGCGAAGATGCGCTCGTGGAAGCGCATGTCGTCCACGAACCGATTGAACATAGAGTGGAGCGCATTGCGCAGCTTGACGCGTGTGGTGGGCTGGCCAAGGAACGCGCCGAGCTTGGTCATTGCGACAGGGAGATACGCGGTCGTCGCCCCCTCCAGCGCGGTCACAACCGCGGGCGGAACCTTGTCGATCAAGGGATCGCGCGAGGTGAGCATGTTGGCGATGACATCCTCGACCCGCGACTGAAACGCGGCGAGCAGCTCCGGCCGCGCCAGCTCGCTCTGCAGATCTCCCGGCGTGAGCAGTCGTTCGCCGACCGTGCGCCCGAGACTCTTCGCGAGTCTCGCCTGATTCTTCGGAATCGCGCCCTGGAAACCGAATTTTTTCTTCTTGGGGTTGAAGAGCATCCACACCGCTACGGTGTCGGAGAGCCCTCCCGCCATGGTGCCTACGAAGACGTGGATGCCGAACTGGATCCAGGGGTTGGCGACATTCACCTACTGCGTTACTGCTCCTACCGGGCTCGATTGGTTGATCGAGGCGCCCGCCGAATCCGAAACGGCGTTCTTCGGCGCGACATCGCCGTGTGGCTCGGCCGCGTCGGCGAGAGAGCCCGGGCCTCTGGCGAGTAGGGCGAGATGAATGATCTCATCCATCGTAGAAACGAACGTGAAGGTCATGCTGTTGACGACTTCGTCGGGAATGCCACGCAGATCTTTCTCGTTCGCCTTCGGCAGCATGACCTGGCGAAGTCCGGCGCGGTACGCAGCCATCACCTTTTCCTTGACTCCGCCGATCTCGAGCACCTTCCCGCGCAGCGTCATCTCGCCAGTGAGCGCGATGTCGCGACGCACCGGACGCCTGCTCAATACGCTCGCAATCGCGAGTGTAACGGCCGCACCAGCGCTCGGACCATCCTTCGGTATCGCGCCTGCCGGGAAGTGCACGTGAAGATCGCATTCCTTGAACTCGATGTCGGCGACGCCGAGTGTATTCGCGCGCGAGCGTACGTAGGAATACGCGGCGTCCACCGACTCGCGCATCACGTCGCCTAGCTGTCCCGTCACCGTGAGACGCCCGGAGCCGGGCATCCTCAGTGCTTCTATCACCATCAGATCGCCACCAGTCGCGGTCCACGCCATCCCCGTCACGGCGCCGATCTCCGGCTCCTGCTCCGCGTCCTCGAGCGTGTACGTTGGATTCCCGAGTATGTCGTTGACCATCGCATTATCCACTACCCAGGCTCCCTCCTCACCGTCGGCTTTCTTGCGCGCGCGCTTGCGCATCAACGCCGCGATGTTGCGCTCGAAATTGCGGAGTCCAGCCTCGCGTGAGTACCGATTGGAGATGAAGCCGAGCACTTCGTCGGTGAACTGCATGTCCTTGTCCGTGATTCCGTGCTCCTCGAGCAGCCTCGGCAGGAGGTACCGCCAGGCGATCTCGACTTTTTCTTCTACGGTGTAGCCGAGAACCCGAATGACTTCCATGCGATCCCGCAGCGGGGCGGGAATGTCGAACAGATTGTTCGCGGTGCAGATGAAAAGAATGCTCGAGAGGTCGAACGGCAGATTGAGATAGTGATCGACGAAGTTCGAGTTCTGCGAGGGATCGAGAACTTCGAGCATTGCTGCGGTCGGATCTCCCGAGGGTCCACCGCTGGTCATCTTGTCTATCTCGTCGATCATCAGAACCGCGTCCCGAACCTGTACGCGACGCAGCGACTGCAGGATGAGTCCGGGCATTGCTCCGACGTACGTGCGGCGGTGACCGCGAATCTCGGCTTCATCACGCACGCCGCCGACTGAAATCCGATAGAACGCGCGGCTGATGGACATCGCGATTGCTTCGCCGAGCGACGTCTTGCCAGTTCCAGGAGGCCCGACGAAGCACAGAATCGGACCGTGAGGATCGCCGCCGCGAAGCTTGCGCACCGCGAGGTACTCTGTGATGCGCTCTTTCGCCTCTTTCAGCCCGTAGTGCCGACTGTCCAGAAGCTCTTCGACCTTTTTCAGCTCGATAATTTCGTCTTTCGACGATTTCACATTCCAGGGCAGCGCCAGCATCCAGTCGAGGTAGGTGCGAATGACCTGATACTCGCTCGAGGCGGGAGAGAGATTTCGCATGCGCTCGATCTCGCGCTTTGCTTCCTGCGCTGCCTTCTCCGGGAGATTCGCCTCCTCGAGCTTCTTCAGAGTCTCGATCGCTTCCTTTTCGCCCGGATCGCCCTCGCCGAGCTCCGACTGAATCGCGCGCAGCTGCTGGCGCAGATAGAACTCGCGCTGGTGCTGCTCGATCTTGATCTCGGTCTGGCGCTTCACATCCTCGGCGA
>DASYVU010000157.1:0-5534 GCA_035936715.1 Gemmatimonadaceae bacterium | reverse complement strand
AAAATGGGTCCGGGTGACCTATCCCGCGCGCTGGCCGCGCTTCCAATCAAATCCGATCCGCGCCTGCTCGTCGGTCGAGAGACCTTCGACGACGCGGGGGTCTTTCGCATGTCCGACGATCTCGCCCTCGTTCAGACAGTGGATTTTTTCGCGCCAATCGTCGACGACCCGTACGAGTTCGGTCAGATCGCTGCCGCGAACGCACTCTCCGATGTCTACGCGATGGGCGGTCAGCCGCTCACCGCGCTGAACATCGTTGCATTCCCCACGAAGGATCTTCCGCTCGAGGTGCTCACGCGCATTCTTGCCGGCGGCCAGGATAAAGTGCACGAGGCCGGAGCGCTCGTCGTCGGCGGGCATACGGTCATCGACACGGAGCTCAAATACGGATTGGCGGTTACCGGTCGCGCTCACCCCGATTTTCTTCTGACCAACTCTGGAGCAAAACTCGGGGATCAGCTCATTCTCACGAAGCCAATCGGAAACGGGATTCTTGCCACTGCGGCGAAGCGGGGCCAGCTGTCGCCTGAAGAGCAGATTCCGATGCTCGACGCAATGAAGTCCCTGAACGGATTGGCGAGCCGAGCCGCGCTGGCGCTCGGGGTTCGGTGTGCAACGGACATCACCGGCTTCGGACTGCTTGGCCACATGTCGCACATAGCGCGGGCGAGCAAGGTCACCCTGCGCGTGGATCTCGATTCAATTCCAATCTTTCCCCGAGTGCGGGAGTCTGTGCGCGCCGGGTTTGTCACCGACGGGTCAAAGCGAAACGCCGAGTACCTGCGTGAGCTGGTGTTGTGGAAAAAGGGGAGCGACGAGGACCGCGCGATTCTCTATGACCCCCAGACCTCCGGTGGGTTGCTGGTTTGCGTCAATCGTGACCGGGCCGCTGACTATCTTTCACGCGTTGCCGGAGCAGTGCTGATTGGCGAGGTCATCGACCGGGGAGAAGTTGCGATCGAGGTTTACTGAGACAAATGGGGGTGGATGGGGCCTGGTGGCTTCCGTGATCTTCAAAATCACTGTGACCTTACTCCGTAGGGTCGGGTGGGTTCGATTCCCACACTCTCCCGCCACCTCGATCGCAGTCGCGCTGTTCTGCGCAGTCTCGCTCGTTCCAGGCTCGAGCCAGGCACAGCAGCGGGACAGTGGACGGGTGGGCATCGCCGCGCCGAAAACGCAGCCGCAGCCGACACCGCGACCCGATACGACACCGCGTCCGCCGATGAGTCCGCGCCGCGCGTTCCTTACGTCTCTCCTCCTGCCCGGATATGCCCAGACCGTTTTCGGTCGCGACCGTGCCGCGATGCTCTTCACGATCGTCGAGGTCGGATCAATAGGCATGGCTCGCAAATCGGCGCTCGATCTCGCCGAAGCGAGAGCGCTCGCCCACGACAGCGTCGTTGCGACTTACAAGGTCGATCCCACGACTGGAGTCGCTGTCATAGATCCGAAGACCGGACTCCCCGTTCCGGACACATGGATCGCCAGCCGCTACACACCCGACCGCATCAAGGCGCGTAGAACTCACTACGAAGACTGGATCGCCGCGATCATCTTCAATCACCTCTTTTCAGGGGCCGATGCCTACGTCGCGGCCAATCTCTGGGATTTCAAGACGAACATCGGAGCAGTATCGAGCGCGCGGTCAGTGACCGTCTACGCCAGCGTTCGCCTCTGGTGAGCAACGCCGCGCCAATCGGCGTCTTCGACTCCGGCATGGGAGGTCTAACGGTCGTCCGTGAGATCATGACCCAGCTTCCCAACGAGAGCATCATCTACTTCGGCGACACTGCACGCGTCCCCTACGGGCCGAAGAGTCCCGACACGGTGCTTCGTTACAGCCGCGAGATCACATCCTATCTGCGCGGTGAAGGGATCAAGGCGCTCGTCATCGCCTGCAACACCGCCACGGCACACGCTCTTCCGGCACTGCGCAGAGAATATGATCTCCCGATAGTCGGCGTGATCGAGCCCGGTGCTCGCGCTGCTGCTGCCGCGACTAAGACGAAGCACGTTGGCGTGATCGGCACAGCCGGAACGATCAAGTCGCGCGCCTACGAAAAGGAAATCAAGAAGCTTCTGCCGGACGCCCAGGTTACTGCGCAGGCGTGCGCTCTCTTTGTGCCGCTGGTGGAAGAGGGTTGGGTGGACACCGAGCCCACACGCGCCATCGCGCGAAACTACCTGGCCCCGCTCGTATCCGCTCAGGTAGACACGCTCGTTCTCGGGTGCACCCACTACCCGCTAATGAAGACCGTGATCGGCAATGTCGTGGGACGGGAGGTGAGACTGATCGACAGTGCTTACGAGACGGCGCGGGAAGCCGGGGAGCTGTTGCTGGCAAACGCCCTCGAGAACACCGCGCCGAACCAGGCCCGCTATCGGTTCATCTCATCCGATGCGCCAGATACTTTTCTCAGTCTCGGGGAGCGATTCCTTGGGTCACCGATTGACCGAGTTGAGACATTTACCCTGGGATGATCCGTCCCACTCGATCAGCTCCACCGCTTCGTCGGTCACTCTGAGAAACGTAGGCGCGTCGAGCCATGATCCCGCGTTCGCAAACACTCCACCGCTCTCCATCTTTTCCAGCGCAGGAACGTGCGAGTGACCGTACACGAGCAGCTCAAAGGTTTTCGACCTGGCCAATTGCTCGGCTGCGTAGCCGCGAAGACCACGGCCTTCGTCTCTGGCCCTGTAGGTTCTGCTCGCGTTCGAGCTGCCGTGCGCTAGGCTGCTCGCCCAATCGGGGTGGATCAGCCGGAACGCCTTGATCGCGAGCGGATTGCGCATGATCGGACGAATCAGCCTGTAACCGCGATCTTCCTTGTCACGCAAGCCATCGCCGTGCTCGAGTCGTACCTTCCAGCCGGCCATCGTTCCTTCCCAGGGACCCGCTATGTACGTGATGCCGACATCTTCTCGAAGTATTTCTCCGCCCCAGCAATCGTGATTGCCAGCGACCCACAATATTTCGACGCCGGCCTCCTTGAGCTCCGCGAGTGCCGCGAGCGCGCGAAAGCTCCTTCGCGGGATCACGGTTTTCCACTCGAACCAGAAGTCGAACAGGTCGCCATTGATGACGAGGGATCGCGCCTCACCCGCAAGCCCACGGAGAAAGGCGACAAAGGAGCGCTCCGTCTGCGGACTGGCGACTCCGAGGTGCGCGTCGGATACGATGTAGCAGGGGCCGTTGAGCACGGCACAAGTTAGCGTCTTGGCGGAGACTTTACAAAGCAGCCCCAGAGGGGCATTTTCGGATTTCCCCCGCACATGACATCCGAATCCAATCGTGGTACGGCTCATACCGTCGAGTTCCGGGTACGGTATGCCGAAACCGATCAGATGCAGGTGGTGTATCACTCGAACTATCTGATCTGGTGCGAGATCGGGCGAACAGAGTTCATTCGTGCGTTGGGCACTCCCTACGCCGAGCTCGAGCGCCAGAACGTCACGCTCGCGGTGGTGGAGGCGAGCCTTCGGTTTCATTCTGCCGCGCGGTATGACAACCTGATTCGAGTCACCACGACGATCAGCGAGGTGAAATCGCGCATGTTGACCTTCGACTACGTGATAGCGAACGCGGAAACAGGAGAACGGTTCGTGACGGCATCAACGAAGCTTGCTTCACTCACTCGGGATTCTCGATTGACCACGTTGCCAGAGTCCCTTCGCAAACTGTTGGAAAATGCGACTTCCAAATAAAACGCTCGTTGGCGTTCTGATTCTGGCGCTCGCTGGTCGGGCGAGCGCGCAACGCCTCCCGCCTTTTGTCGGAGCGCAGGAGATCAATCTCTACGCCCGGCTACTGGCCATGACGGACACTCGGCAGCTCGACATGTCGCTGGTGGAGCGCGCGCTATCCAATCAGTGGCAGCCATTGCGCGCGGCTGCGACAATCTCGATCGGTCAGGTGGGACCGGAAGTTGGTAAGCCTGGATCGACGCAACTCCGGAGCTTGCTCAAGGACGCCGATGTCAGCGTTGGCGCGAACGCTGCCTACGCTCTCGGGCTGCTGCGCGACACGGCGGCAATCGCCGATTTGAGCACGGCACTCGCCGCGAATCGCGAAGTGGCGCGCGAAGCGGCGTGGGCGCTTGGTGAGATTGGCGCGCCTGCCCGGGCAGCAATTGTTGCGGGACTCAAATTGCGGCGCGACGACGATACGGCAATCCAACTATTGCTGGCTGCGGTGAAATTGCGGCCGGTGCCTATCACCGATCTCGAGCCGTACCTGCGCGAGCGCCACCCGTCCGTAGTCTGGGCCGCAGCTTACGCTATCGCGCGAACTCGCGCGCCGGCAGGGGTCCGCGATCTCATCGATCTTGAGGCCTCACCAGTTGTGAGCTCGAGACCACAGAACCCCGGTCGCCGCGTGGAGAATTTACCGCCTTATGCGGACTCCCTCAGCGGCAGTCAGCGCGCACGATCTGAGATCGCGCGCGGTCTCGCAAAATCTGCCGCCGGCGATTCACTCGGCGTCAAAGCATTTGGCGTCCTCGCCCGGCTGGTAGGCGATGTTGACCCGCACGTGCGCATCAACGCCGTTCGCTCTATTGGTACGTACGGACCCCCGGCGAAGGCAGCGCTCGTTTATGCGGCGCATGACCAGGATCCAAACGTGAGGATTGCGGCCGCGCAAAGTTTTGGCACCGTGCTTGGGAAGGATGCGACCGATTTCCCCGCTTTGTGGGCAGCGGATACGTCAGTCGCGTACAGGTCTTCGCTGCTTTCCTCAGCGGCTCGAGCCGGGCTTCGGCCGGCGGAGCTGACCTCGTGGGCGTCGAGTCCCGACTGGCGTTTCAGGGCTGCGGTAGCATCTGCGTCAGGAGACACTCTCGATCGGGCGTTCGCTTTTTCGCGCACTGCGCCGTTGACGCAGGATCCCGACGCCCGGGTACGAGAGGCTGCTTACGCCGCGATCGCGCCAATTGCTGGCCTGCCGCTCGAGGACACCGTACATGCGCTACTCATCAACGGGCTCCGTGATTCCGATTTCTACGTGAGGGCCACCGTTATCGGCGCATTGGCGGACAGACCAACGACCGCCGATCTCTCCGCGGTCCTCACGAGCTACAACCTGGCCACCCGTGATTCGGCCAACGACGCGCGGCTCGCCGCGATTCAATACGTCGTCGCACTTTGGAAAAAAGACAGCACGTCGCTGAACGCGACCTGGCGACAGCACCTTGCCCAAACTCCTGTGCCCTCCGACCCGCTCGAGCGTGCCGCGGGGAAGGGCTTTCCGGTTTGGGCGAAATGGTCTGAAGTACCGGCCGCTCCGAAGCCGATTGCATGGTATGAAGGAGTTGTGAAAGCGATCGTGATGCCCGTTTATACCGGCAAGACCGTCAACGCAACTATCTATACCGTACGGGGACCGATCCGCCTCGAGCTCTTCGGGACGGATGCGCCAATTACCGTCTGGAATTTTCTTTCGCTTGCGCGCTCGGGATATTATCGCGACACACGCTTCCATAGGGTCGTTCCAAACTTTGTTGCGCAGGATGGAGATCCCCGCGGCGATGGAA
>DASYVU010000156.1:0-2741 GCA_035936715.1 Gemmatimonadaceae bacterium | reverse complement strand
GAGGCAAGCGTCGCGAGATCGGGTTGGACGAGCTCACTGAGCTTCTCATGCTTCCGCCCCGTCGGCTTCCGGACCACGGTGACGACTCTCGCTACATCGGGATCGAGGAGACATTCGCGCAGGACGCCCTGGCCGACCATTCCGCTCGCGCCAAAGAGTAGAACTTTCACGACTCGAAGAACTCCACCACGCCAGTCTCCAGCGAATACTCCGCACCCATGACCATCAGGCCTTCTTCCTGAATCAGCTGCTCGAGAACCTGAGAGCCGTGCCGTAGATGATTTACCGAGGCGCGAATGTTGGCCCGAACCGCCTGCGTGACGAGAGCATCCGGATCGTGTTTCAGATCGGTCTCGAGGAGCTGCTCGACTGAGGGCCGCACGCGATCGACGATCGCATGGAGGCTCCCGGACTGATTTTCGGTCGGTCTCAGCAACTCTTCGAGGGTGGCCAGAATCGCCCCGCATTGCGAATGGCCGAGCACCACCACGAGTCGCGTGCCATATCGCGCTGCAGAGAATTCGACGCTGCCGACCTGGGATGGAGCGACGATGTTGCCGGCGACGCGAATGACGAAGAGGTCCCCCAAACCCTGGTCGAACACGATCTCCGCCGGAACGCGGGAATCGGAACATCCGAGAATTATCGCGAAAGGTTGCTGCCCGGCCGCCAGCTCGACGCGTCGAGTGTGACTCACGAAAGCGTCGGAGCCACGCACGTTCGCGGCGAACCTGAGATTCCCCTGTCGCAGACGCTCGAGTGCTTCCCGCGCGGGGATCACAATCGGGCATCTCCCGAAGGTGTCGGCGTCCAGGGTCGTAGCCGCGGAACCAGGCGAGGAACGTGGCGACAATATTCGATGTACGCTTCTCCAAAACGCTCTTTCAACTGTCGTTCCTCGAACAGCGGAATGTAGATGAAGTTGATAACAAGGAATATGAGCGCCCATTGGACGTGCGGCCCAGAGAGGAGCATCAATGATTCCCCAAAAAGCACGAACACCACGCCGGAAATCATCGGATTGCGAACAAATCGATACGGCCCGTGAATCACGAGGCGCCGAGGTGGATCCCAGGGCGCGAGCGTGCCTTTCCCCTCGCCTGCAAATCGCCGGAGTGAGGACACGAAGAGCGACAACCCCACCAGCAGCAAGCCAAGCCCCGCAATCTGCGCGAACAGGTGCGACATGGTCGTGGCCAGCGCGAACCGCACATTATCTCCCCGCGCAATCCAGATCGGAATCAGCACGGCCACGAGAAATGGGAGCGCGGCGATAGCAAGGAGGTGGCGAATCAGGATAAGCACCGGTAGTCGTCATTTGACCGGCGCGCAACGAAGGCGCACCTTCCTTACGCGTCGAGTTCGTTCAGCGAGCTCAGCTGGAACCCCGTGGGCAATATAGACACCAGGAGATGCCGTGAAGCAGAATAACTTCTCACGCCGCGAATTTCTCGGAATCAGTGCGGCTGCAGCAGGTGGAACTCTGGCGGGCAAGACCATTCTTCTGACGTCCGAGCCTCTTCACGCGACATCGCGGCCGGTTGCTCCAAGCGACAAGGTGCGCTTCGGGATGATCGGCGTAGGCATGCAGGGATCCGGCTTGCTCGGGACATCCATCACCCTTCCCGGAGTTGAGTGTGCGGCCGCGGCCGATCTCTACGACGGCCGACACGTCCTGGCGCGCGAAATCGTACGGCCGGATCTCCCCGTCACCCGGCGCTACAAGGAGCTTCTCGCGAACAAGGATATCGACTGCATCGTGGCGGCAGTTCCCGATCACTGGCACAGGCAGGTGGTCATAGACGCCGTGAGCGCCGGCAAAGACATCTACTGCGAGAAGCCCATGTCGCACAGCGCCGCCGACGGCGTGGCGATGGTAGACTCGGCGAAAAAGAGCGGCCGCATCGTGCAGATCGGTTCGCAGCGTGTCAGCTCACTCGTCTGCGCGAAGGCGAAGGAAATGATCGCTCAGGGGATGCTGGGCGATCTGATGATGGTGGAGGGTTGGCTCGGACGTAACGATCCCACCGGAGCCTGGCAGTATCCGCCGCCGTTCGATCTGTCGCCTCAGAATCTGGATTGGGATGCGTGGCAGGGGGATGTCCCCAAGCGGCCGTTCGATCCGATCATTTTCGCGCGCTGGCGCTGCTGGAAAGAATACGGGACGGGAGTCGCCGGTGATCTGTTGGTCCATCTGATCAGCGGCATGATGTTCATGCTGGGAATCAACGAGCCGCCGAAGCAGGCGTCGGCGGTCGGCGGAATCCGCCACTGGAAGGACGGTCGGAACATGCCGGACGTGCACTCCACGGTTTACTACTACGGGGACCTGCCGGTTTACATGAGGCTCAATCTTGCCACGGAGATGCCGGAGACGTACCGCATCCAGGGCTCGAAGGGGCTTCTCGAAGTAAGTGGATCGAGCGTGACATTCTCGCCGCAGACCGGCAAGGATTCCTACCCGAGCTATTACACGGGGAGCTTCCCGCGCGCGATGCGTGAGGAGTATCTGAAGAAATGGCACGAGGAGAACGACGCGCGGCTCGCCCGTGAGGCGATGGCGGAGACCTCACAGACTTTTCGCGGCCCCGACTTCGACGACATCACGCCCCACCTCTTGAATTTCTTTAACGCGGTGCGGTCTCGCCAACCGGTTGTCGAGGACGTCGTATTCGGTCACAACGCGGCGTTGGCCTGCCACATGGCGAACGAATCATACTTCCGTAAGGCCGGCGTACACT
>DASYVU010000155.1:0-11384 GCA_035936715.1 Gemmatimonadaceae bacterium | reverse complement strand
AAGCGCTCGACCGTGTACCGATCGGCGAGCGTGTTGGCGAGGGAGGCCGGCGCGTCGCTCATAGCCGTAATATAGGCCGTCAGACGATAGCCGGCCTCTTATCCGCCACGCTTGAAGAACTGCACCGCGCGCTCGTGTTTTTTCGCGGCGGCGAGACTCTTGAACGTGCCAAGATTGCGGCGCCGCCCGGTCTTTGGATTCTTTTTTCGGGAATAGAGCCGGTACTCGCCCGATTTCAGTTTGCGAATCATCTGTGCTCCCGTCGGTGTTGTGCGCGTCGACTACACGGTCGCGGGATTCCTCGCGGAACGAAATGCCCAGATCGCCATGCCTCCCGTAATCAGGAAAGCGACCCCAGACAACCAGACCGGTACCGTGAACAGGTCTACCTGTACTGGCCAGCCGAGCACGGTTCGCAGGAGCTGGACGAAGGCAATGATGGTGAAAATGATTCCGGAGACGAGCTCGTAACGACGCATGGCTGGTTCCTCCTCAGTCAGTGTTTCCTATTCAAGCTATCTGCAACACCCGGCGCATGTCGTTCGCCGTTGAGTATCCCGCCCCCATGCTCGTAGTATCCAACCAGCATGTACTGCTCGCCGATAAACGCCGACCGCTTCACTGCAAGCCGCGGAAGTTTCAGCAACCATTCGTCGACGATCCACGCCCCCGAAGCTACGCGCAGGAAGCGCGTGAACCCGCCGGCTTCGAACCGATTGAGAACACCCGCGTTCACGAAGTGAAAGACGACCTCGCGCAGCTCGGCCGAGCGCTCGTCGACCCACAGCACGCCAACAATGTCGGCGACCTTGCGCTGGGGAACCGGCTCGAATGCCACGCCGATTGCCCCGGACCGCGCAGCTTCGCGCACGAGTCGGAAGCAGTGCGTTGCCGCGAACTGATCTGACAATAGCACCGTTTCGTCAGGCGCGTAGAAAATCCAGCCCTTCGCCTCATCGCCGAAGACATATCCTGCCCTTGCAAGCGAGTCCGGATCTATCGCTCCAAAGGGCCGCTGGTTGACGATGGCGAAGAGGGTCGTATCCGTCGAAATAATATTGCCGCCAGGTCCAACCTCCTTGTGGTACACGCGCCCGCGGCCGAATCCGGAGAGGTCGGCGATTGTCAGCTGACTGGCCCGCAACGCCTTGTCGATCTCGTCCCAGACGATGCCGAGTGACCGAGAGCCGGGGTCGTTCCGGTTGCACTGCGATTTCGAGTTGACGACGATGCGATCAAGAACCACCCGGGCAGTCTCAATGGCGAGGAGAACCTCGTCCTGGCGCGGGATTACTACGGGCGCCGAGACAAACGGGAGGAACCCGATTCTTCTTGCACGCACCCGGTAGACGCCGGACGGAGCGCGCAGCAGTCGCGCGCCCTTCTCGGTACTCAGTCCTTCGGCGACGACGCTGTCGTTCGCGCCCAGCAGGGCCACGAGCGCGCCGGCGACGGGAGTGCCGTCACTGGACTCGAGTCTCACCCGCAACTCGGACTGCGCCTGCGATGAGGCCGCGCTCAGCGGGAGAATGCTCACCAAACAAATCGCAGCGAACACATGCCTCTCGCCGCGATCGATGATGATGCACGCGCGAGCCATCAGATCCCCTGAGCAACCTTGAGAATGCTGTTGCCCGACATCACATAAAGCTCGCCGTCGATGTCGACGCCGAACGATGCGACAGAGCTCATCGTCAGTCCCCAATCTTTCTGATCCACCGCGACGCCGTTCGCGTACCGGAAGCTGCGCAGAAACCCAGCGCAGTAATCAGAATAGAAGTAGTGCCCGCGAATGCCGGGGATCGCGCTGCCGCGGTAGACGTATCCACCCGTGACCGCGCACGTCCCGCTGACGTGGGTCGCATAGTCGATCACCGGCAACGTCAGCCCGGTCTGCGTGCACGTCGTGGCGTTATAGCAACTCAAGCCTTCCATCACGCTCCAGCCGTAATTGACAGCGGCCTGCGACGCGGGGGCAACATCAACTTCTTCACGGGTGTTCTGGCCTACGTCGGCGATGTATAAAAGACCAGTCGGTGGGTCGAACGTATAGCGCCACGGATTTCTCAAACCCTTCGCCCACACCTCGCTGCGTCCGATCGTCACGCGCGCGTATGGGTTGTCCGGAGGAATGGCGTACGGATCGCCGTTGTTGACGTCCAGCCGCAACAGGGATCCCAGCAGCGCGTTGGGATCCTGACCGGTCTGGTACGGATCTCCACCTCCGCCTCCATCACCAAAGCCGGCGTAGAACATCCCGTCGAGGCCGAAGCTCACGAGGCCGCCGTTGTGATTGGACTGAAGCGAATGCGCCTGGGTGATGATCAGCTTCGACGTGGCAGGATCCGCAACATCGGCGGTGGTTGCGGTGAACCGCTCGATCCGGATGTCGCCGTTCGTCTGCGTCGTGAAGTACACGTAGAAGAAGTGGTTGGTCGCGTATTGAGGATGAAACGCGACGCTGAGCAGACCGCGCTCGCCTCCGCTCAGCACTCTGCTCGTGATGTCGAGAAACGGCGTGGTCTGCACCACGCCGTTTTTGATCACACGAATGGTTCCCGCCTGCTCGACGACGAAGATCCTTCCATCGTTGAGCGGCTGCGTGAGGAAGACCGGGCTCGTGAGTCCGGTCGTGACGAACGGATTCAGCTTGAGAGTGAGACCCGGCGGCAGAGTTGTGTCGCCCGGCCCAGTAGCATCTGAGCTATGACAGTCAGCGACAGCGAACACGAGTAAGCTCGAGCAAAGCAGACGAATCGGCGGAAGGACCATCGGGCCCCCGGAGAGAGAGACGTCACACTGTGTTGCTATATTTCCGGCGCAACTCACATACCCGGATTTCCGCGCAACTCATATATGCTTCGAAAGACGACCAGACAACAAGCTCACCGGGATCTGCTGCAGATCCCCGACTTTTCGGCGAAAGAGATCGACCGCCTGTTCTCGCTCGCCGAGTCGATGCGCAACGGCAAGTACAAGAAGAAGCCGCTCGCCGGGAAGTCGCTGGCGATGATCTTCATGAAGTCATCCACCCGCACGCGTGTGTCGTTCGAGGTCGGCGCGTGGCAGCTGGGCGGGCACGCGCTCTTCCTTTCTCCCCGTGACGTCCAGCTCGGACGCGGCGAGCCGATCGCCGACACGGCGCGCGTTCTCTCGCGCTACGTAGACGGGATCATGATCAGGACCTTTGCTCACTCAGAGATAGAAGAATTGGCTCGATACGCCGACGTGCCGATCATCAACGGACTCACTGACCTCGTGCACCCGTGCCAGGTCCTGGCGGATCTCCTTACCGTCAACCAGCACCTCGGAGGCTACAAGGGAAAGCGCTTCGCCTGGATCGGTGACGGCAACAACATGGCGAACTCGTGGCTCAACGCTGCATACGTGCTGGGCCTCGAGCTGACACTCGCTTGCCCCGAGGGCTATGACCCCAATCCGATGATTCTCCAGCGCGCGCAGTCCAAGGCCAAGGTGACCGTTGTTCGCGACCCTGCCGAAGCCGCTAACAAGGCGGACGTCATCAGCACTGACGTCTGGGCGTCGATGGGCCAGGAGGAGGAGCAGGCGATCCGTGAGAAGGCGTTCAAGGGTTACCGGGTCGACGCGTCGATCATGAAGCGCGCAAAGGAGGGCGCGATTTTTCTCCACTGTCTTCCCGCCCACCGTGGTGAGGAAGTGGCCGCCGAGGTTATCGACGGACCGCAGAGCAGGGTCTGGGACGAGGCAGAAAACCGGCTGCACATCCAGAAGGCGATCATGGCCGTTTTGATGGGTGGGGAGAGGCTGTAAACGCCCGGTCGTCACTCACAAATCTATCTTTCCCACTCGGTCTGTGAGAGTGGGTTAAGCCGTTGTAGTAGGCCTTAACTGCTGTTGAGCTCGGGCTGGGCGGTCGTCTAATACGTAACCCTCTCGATGAGAGTTACGATGCGCCGTTCGACCCTGTTTTCAGGCCCTTTCAGCCTTTTAGAAGCGGGTTTCGCTAGTGCCCTGGCCCTGGCGACGATCCTGTCCTGCTCCGATAGCACGACTGCCCCGAAAACGACGAATAGCGATCCTGCGCTCGACGGCATCACTGTCGTCGACATCAAGGTTCCTGATTCGCTCAAGCATTCGATGCAGGCGCCTTCGAGCTCGATTGCGATCAGTGCAGCGCGCATCGCCAACGACATGACCAGCGTACAGGACGCTGCGAGCCACGTTTCCGCTGTTGCCTCTGCGTCCGTTGCTGCGGCGACTTACACGGTCTCTTCCGTTCCGTTCACTCCCGAGCGGGCGCCAGCCAAGTTCCTGGCCTCGTGCGACGACTGTGTCGCGTACGACACGCCGCTCGGCTTCGACTTTACGTTCTTCGGCAACACCTACAACAAGGTTCACGTCGGCGCGAACGGCTTCGTCGGCTTCAGCCGGTCTATTTCAGACGGCTGCTGCCAGGGCGGCGGGATTCCATCGCCTGGCGACGCGCCGTACAACAACATGATCTCCATTGCCTGGACGGATCTGAACTCGGGTGCGCTGAACTCCGACATCCGCTACGAGACCCAGGGTACTGCGCCCAACCGCAAGTTCGTACTCCAGTTCAACAACGTTCCGGAATACTGGCAGGGACCCGGCCGCGTGACCGCGCAGCTCGTCCTGGCCGAAGGCTCGAACGACATCACGATCTATACTTTTTCCAATACTATCGTCACCAACCAGTATCACCCGGTGACGCAGGGCATCGAGAACGCCGATGGCAGCGAAGCAGAGTTCGTTCCGGGCAGAGTGCGCTCGTTCTTCGCGCTCACGAACGACGCAGTTCGCTTCTCTCTGCCGCGTCCCGCCGTGCCGCCAGTGGTCGTCCCGCCCGCGGACATTTCAGTCCCGACCATGGCTCCGGCGACTCTCGCCAACGCCAGAATCGCATCCATCAGTCCGAGTGTTGGAACGTGTAACGCGGTCGTCAATCCCGGCGTCGCCACAGTCAACGGCGATGCCACCGGCGTCACGATAGCAGGTGCGAGGGGCGACGGGCTTCAGCTCGATGCTGTTTATCCAAAGGGCATCACCACGATCACCTGGACGGCGACAAATGCGGCTGGCCTCTCGTCCACCGCGTCCCAGAAAGTCACCGTCGAGGACAGGGAAAATCCATCGGTCATTCCGCCGGCGGCCATCTCCACCCGTATCGATCGCGGCGCCTCTTCCGCGACAGTGGTAGTCGGCAGCGCCATCGCGGCCGACAATTGCCCCGACGTCAAAGTGGCCGGCGCACGCAGCGATGGCGCCGACCTCTCGGCTCCTTATCCAATTGGACTTACTACGGTCAAATGGACCGCGACCGACGCCTCCGGCAACACCGGTAGCGCCGACCAGCAGATCACGATAAGCGACAACAAGCCGCCTGTCATCGCCGCGCCCATGATGCTCGTGTTCAATACGGACCCCGGCGTTTGCTTGGCATTGGTAAACGTTGCGACTCCTGGGGTGACAGACGACACCCAGGGAGGCACGATTCTGCCCCGGAGAAGTGACGGGCTGCCGCTGAGCGCGGCGTACCCGAAAGGCATCACCAGTATCACCTGGACGGCCACAGACGCTGACGGAGCCACATCGTCAGCGAGTCAGACCGTCACGGTCAACGACGGCGAGAAGCCGTCTATTAGCAAGCCCGCCGACTTGTCGAGCGGAAACGATCGTGGACTTGCGTCGGCGATAGTCGCCGTCAGTAAGCCATCGGCCGCAGACAACTGTCACGACGTGAGTATAGACGGCGCCCGCAACGATGGCGCCGCTCTCGACGCACCGTATAACGTGGGAGTCACGACGATCAATTGGATGGCGAGAGACGCCTCCGGCAACACCGCGGCGGCGACTCAGGCGATCACTGTCCTCGACGTCGAAGCTCCGACGATCACCGTTCCCGCCGACATGAGGGTGAACGCGAGCTCGCCGGGTGGCGCGTACGTGAACTACAGCGTCTCGTGGAACGACAATGTCCGCGTGATGGCCAGTTCATGCATGCCCGCGTCAGGTGCCATGTTCCCGATGGGTTCGACGCCTGTGACGTGCACGGCCAGCGACGCTGCCGGCAACAGAGCCTCCAAGAGCTTCACCGTTGCCGTCGTTGGACCCGAGGAGCAGGTCGGAGACCTGATCGCCTACGTGTTGAGCCGCAATTACCCCAACGGCACGGCCAACCCGCTGGTGAACCAGCTGCGCGCGGCTTTCCGCGCCAACGACGCTCATGTCTCGTGCGTCAAGATGCGCGACTTCATCAACATGGTCGTCAAGGATGGCGACCCGATCAAGGCCGACGAGTCCAGTTACATGATCGAAGAGGCGACAAGAATTATGGGTGCGATGGGCTGCTCGTCTGAACCGATGGCGAGTCAGATCCAGCGAGTACGCTGATGTAGCGACATTGTGGAGTAGTGAGGCGGGGCGCATGAAAGTGCGCCCCGCCTTTTTGTTTGCAGGGCCTGCGAGGTTCCCCGGCATGTCTTCTGCAGCAGAGTGGGACATGGCGGCCTCCAAGAAAATCGACGAGCTGTACGACCTGATCGAAGGCATCGAGACGGCGATGTTCACCACCCGCCGGGCCGACGGGCTGCTCGTCTCGCGACCGATGGCGACGCAGGAGCGGATCGAGGGCGCGGATCTCTTTTTCGTCACCGATGCGTCCACCCACAAGCTCGACGATCTCACGCTCGATCCACACGTCAACTGCTCGTATTACAACAACCGGACTCACGAGTGGGTCTCGGTCTCCGGGGTTGCGCACGTGTCGAAAAACCGGGCGAAGATCCGGCAACTATATAAAGAGGAGTGGAAGGCATGGCTCGGGGATCAGGGGGGAGACCGGGACGGCGGACCGACTGATTCCCGCATCGCCCTGATCCTCGTGGACGCCGATTACGCTTGCTACATGAAGGTCAATAAGCCGCGACCGGTAATCCTCTTCGAGACTCTGAAGGGCATGGTGACCGGCTCTCGCCGGGTCGGAGGCGAGGTAACAGAGGTCACGGGAGCCGAATTGATGGATTAGGCAGGGCTTTTCCCCTGTTTCTGCCAAATTGTCACTGCGCCCCTCGTAATCGAGGGGCGCTTCGCGCATATTGGGACCAATCTCTCCAATCAGATCCCCTTTAGCAGATGCCTGAAGCAACTACCACTGACGCCTCCCCCGGCCGCCAGGAAGACCACCGGGGCTCTTCCTCAGCCGCACCAGCCGCACCCCAGCCGCTCAAGAGGACGCCTCTGTTCGACGTTCACGCCGCCCTGGGTGCCAAGATCGTCCCGTTCGCCGGGTTCGAGATGCCGGTCCAGTATCCGACCGGGATCACCGCCGAGCACAAGGCAGTGCGCGAGAAGGCGGGCCTGTTCGACGTAAGCCACATGGGTGAGTTCATCGTGCGCGGCCCGCAGGCCGTGGACTTCGTGAGCTACGTCACGACAAACGACGTCGCCGGACTCGAGCCGGGACAGGCGCATTACTCCACGATTCTGCGCGAGGACGGAACGATCGTGGACGATTGTCTCGTCTACCGCGCCGACGATCGGGTGCTGATGGTCGTGAACGGATCCAACATCGACAAGGATTTCGCGCACATCTCGCGCTTCCTGAAGAAATTCCCCGAGGCGAAGCTGGAGAACATCAGCGACCAGATCGCGTTGCTCGCGCTCCAGGGTCCGGACGCCGCGCGCATCCTGCAACAGCACACCGACACGGATCTGTCGAATATCAAGTACTACGAGTTCACCATCGGAAAGATTGCCGGCGTGGAGAAGGTGTACATCTCGCGCACCGGCTACACCGGCGAGGATGGATTCGAGCTCTACTTCCCGGCGGAGCAGGCCAAGAAAATCTGGAATGCGCTAACCGCGTCGGGCGAAGTGACGCCGGCGGGACTCGGCGCGCGCGACTCGTTGCGCCTCGAGATGGGGATGGCGCTCTACGGCAACGATCTCGACGACACCACCACGCCCCTCGAAGCTTCACTCGGCTGGCTGGTGAAAATGAAGAAAGGCGACTTCGTGGGGCGCGACGCTCTGGCGAAGCAGAAAGAGCAGGGCCTCAAGCGAAAGCTCGTTGGATTCACGACGCCCGAGCGGTCGTTCCCGCGGCACGGCTATCCGGTGTTTGCGAAGGGGAAGCCGAGTGGAGAAGTGAGGAGCGGGACGATGAGCCCGACGCTGGGAATTCCGATTGGAACGGCGTACGTCCCCGTTGAATCGGCCGCGGAAGGATCGCCGCTGGAGATCGAGATCCGCGGCAAGCGCGTTCCCGCCGTCGTGCAGAAGATGCCGTTCTACAGGAACGGCAGCCGGCTCTAGCCGCGCGGACGATGTGGCACTCCGTGAAGGCTCTCGCGTGCGTGTAGCCATGGTGACCGTCTCCGACTCGGTCGTGCGTGGGGAGCGCCAGGACGCGTCCGGCGCGATCATCGCCGGCTGGGCACGCGCGAGGAATCACGAGATTGTCTCCGCCACGGCGTGCGCCGACGAAACCACGGAGATCGTTCGCGCGCTCATTCGCGCCGCCGATGTGGAAGACGCAGAGCTGGTGATCACGACGGGCGGGACGGGTCTGTCGGAGCGGGACGTCACGCCCGAAGCGACCCGCGCGGTGATCGAGCGTGAAGCGGAAGGAATCGCCGAGCGAATCCGTGTGATCGCGCTGCCCAACTTTGCGCGCGCCGCGCTCGGACGCGGCGTCGCCGGAGTGCGCGGAGGGACGCTGATCATAAATCTTCCGGGTTCGCCGGGCGGGGCGCGCGATGGGTTGGAGGCTATAGATCCGATCGTTCAGCACGCGTGCGATGTGTTGCGCGGACGAGTGACGGAGCACCCGGCGGCGCCGAAATGAAAGTCCTGATCACGCTCACCGACGTCGAGCCGGCGGTAAGGCTCAACGCGCTGCTCGAGGCGGTTGGCACCCAGACGGCGGTGGTATCTCCGCTCGACGACCTGCGCGGAGAGATCAAGCGCTTCAAGCCAGACCTCATCGTGCTCACCGGCGGACTTGGCGACGCGGGGACGCTCCAGATCGTGCGCGATCAGTTGTGGAACGGGACGTCGCTGATCGGTCTCGCAGACGTCGAGGATCCGGTACTGCGCGAGCGTCTACGGATGATGGGATTCGTCGATGTGTACGCGAAGCCCATCTCGGCGGACGATCTGTATCTGGCTGTGCGCAGAGTAATGGATCGAAAGCGCCTCACTGAGGCGACGGGACTTATCGGTCAGTCTGATGCGATCAACGAAGTGCTGCTCAAGATCGAGCAGATCGCGCCGGTGTCGAGCACCGTCATCATCGAGGGAGAGAGCGGGACGGGAAAGGAGCTGGCTGCGCAAGCGATACATCGACAGAGCCCACGGCGCGGGAAGCCGTTCATCGCGGTGAACGCGGGCGCGCTGCCGGAGACGCTGATCGAGAGCGAGCTGTTCGGGCACGAAAAGGGCTCGTTCACAGGAGCGACGGAGAGACGAATCGGGCGGTTTGAGCTGGCCGACACGGGGACGCTGTTTCTCGACGAGATCGGGGAGATTCCGCCCTCGACACAGGTGAAGCTCCTGAGGGTGCTGGAGGAGCGCAAGCTCACGCGTGTGGGCGGCACGACGCAGATCCCAATCGACGTGCGGGTGGTGGCGGCGACCAATCGTCCGCTGAGAGACAGTGTTGAGGAGGGGCGGTTCAGGGCCGATCTATACTACCGGCTGAACGTCCTCAGCATCTATCTGCCGCCGCTGAGGGAGCGGCGCGAGGACATTCCGCTGCTGGTGCGCCGCTTCATCAAGGAGTTCTCGTCGCAGCACGACCGGCAGTTTCATGGCATCTCGGCGGAGGCGATGCAGATCCTGATGAGTTATCCGTGGCCGGGTAACGTGCGCGAGCTGCGCAATCTGGTGGAGAGCATGGTAGTGCTGGCGCCGGGCCGGGAGATCGGGCCCGACGACATCCCGCGCGCGATCCGGGAGGGAGGAGCGGCGCGCTTCCTACCGGTGCACGTGGGCCCGGTGGTGAGGGGCGCGGCTGGCGCAGAGGGGAGGGAGCTCGAGTTTCTGGTGAGGAGCATGCTCGAGCTGAGGCTCCAGGTGGAAGAGCTGCGGAGACGTCTCGACGAGGAGCGCCGCGATGGGCATTGGGTCGGCGACGTTCATTCCGCGGCAGCGCTTGGCTCCGGGGAAATCACCGGGGCGATAGAGCCGCCGAATCAGTCGGCGCCGCCGAGCACATTGACGCTGACGCCCGGGATGACGATGGCGGAGATAGAGCGTGCGGCGATCGAGGCGGCGCTCAGAGATACCAGAGGAAACCGTAGAAAGGCGGCCGAGATGCTCGACATCGGCGAGCGGACGCTGTACAGGAAGCTGCGCGATTACGGAATTGAGCCGGAGCTTGTGGCAGCGTCGGGGTAGCGTCTGCGCAGCGAAGAGCTGGTACTGTCGCGCTGATAGGAAACAGCATCGCGTTGATACGAAACAAGCATCGACTTCGGAGACAGCGATGTGTAGCGTGTGATCGAGCTGCGCTCCTTTTTTCCGCGAGCGAGCGCGCCGGGATTTTGCTTGATTAACGGTCAGTCGTCTACGATATTGGCCACCTGTTGTAACCACGCATCAAATCCCCGCAGAAATTGAATTTGAACAACATCGCCGGCAGCGTTCTTCCGATCAAACGTGCTGAGGAGCTGATTCTCACGTTACCGGGAGTTGTCTCCGCGAAAATCATAGAGAGCGAAAGCGGGGCGGTGGAACAGATCCATGTTCTGACGACTGCTGAGCTCACGCCGAAGCAAGTGGTTCGCAACATCGAGAGCGCGCTGATGGCGCACCTGGCGATGCGAGTGGACCACCGGAAAATCTCGGTAGCGATAACGAGCGAGGCGAAGCCCAAGCCGCAGGCGGCGCACCCGACACCGCGGAGCCAGTTCGTGATGGGGGTGACGCCGGAAGGCGGCGTAAAGCGCTATACGGGACGGCGGCTCTACTTCGAGGATGTGGAGGTCAGGGGGTCCCGGACCAAGGGTGTTTCCTGCAGGGTTACCCTGAGGAAGGGTGAAGAGTCCTACATTGGCGAAGCCCATGGGATCGAGGGGGACAGGTCCCGCCTCGATCTGGCCGCGAGAGCGACGGTGTTCGCGATCGGCAGTGCCGAGGGCAGGGAAGGACAGCTGGCGGTGGAGGGCGTGAAGGTGATGGAGGCCTTCGAGCGCGAGTATGTGTTCGTGGGTGTGACGGTGCGTTCGGGCCGTGACAGCCAGCTACTGGTGGGGAATTGTGAGATCAAGGGGAGCGCGGAAACAGCGAGCGCTCTGGCGGTTCTGGCGGCAACGAACCGTTGGGTTGATCAGGCAGCAGAGTAGAGAAAGCGGGCGGACTTCCGCCTGGTGAAAGGA
>DASYVU010000154.1:0-12121 GCA_035936715.1 Gemmatimonadaceae bacterium | reverse complement strand
CTACAGCGGACACCATCGCGACCACCACTACCGAAGTGACCACCTCGTCGTCGACCGTGAGACGTACATCATCCGGGAAGAAAGCGTCGGGATCCACCACGCGCAAAAACGGCGCGAATAATTCTGTTCGGTCGACCGATTCCTCCGCTAAGGATTCCATTCTCGGTCGGGACAGCGTGATTCGCTTTCCTATCCGCCGTCTCCCGACCGCCAGCTCCACCCCGGTCAAGCGGTAGCGGCGACATCGCCTAGACGTCGCGAAGAGCGGCGATTGGCGTTTCGCTGAAGACGTCTCGCCCCGCAAGAAGTCCGATCAGGAGCGTGAGCGCGACGATCACTGAAGCGATGCCGGCTATCGGCGCCAGTGGCAGTGTGAACGGCATCTTGAACACATAGCGCACAACGGCCCACCCTCCCGCCATCGACAGCAGCATCCCCGTGAGCCCGCCCAGCACTCCGAGGAGCGAGTATTCGGCGAGCAGGATTTTCGCTATCTGCCCGCGCGTGGCCCCCAGAGTCTTCAGCAACACCCCCTCGCGAACGCGCGCACGGCGCGTCGCCGCAACGGCGCTGAAGAGAACCGGTATCGCCACAGCGAGACTGAAGAGCGCCATGAACCTGATGGCCAGTGATACCCTGGCCACGATGCGGTCGACAGTGCGCTTTATCGAAGTCAGGTCGATGCTCGATATGTTCGGAAACTGATTCACAACCGCGCGCTGCAGGGGCGATACACCCTGCGGATCCTTGACCTGCGCCAGCAGCACGTATTGCTTTGGCGCGTCTCTGAGCACCGGCGGCGCAAAGACGACGAAGAAATTTGGCTCGAACCGGGTCCAGACGACTTTTCTCAGACTCGTTATGCGAGTGGGAATCTCCACTCCCTGCACGTTCCAGACGATGATGTCACCGAGCTTTACGCTCAGCTCTTTCGCGATGCCTTCTTCGAGTGAAATCTCGCCGGTGTCTTGAGGGGCCCGAAGCGCCGCGCCGCCGAACCAGGTTCCGCTGACGATTGTCTCGCTCGCCGCCGGCTTGTCACGATAGGTCGAGCGAAATTCGCGTCTGAACGCCCACCCACTGCGGCCGCCCCGCTCGCGGCTAGCCGGCAGCAGGTCCGCAATTCTTTTCCCGTTGATCGCGGCGATGCGCATAGTCACCACCGGCGCGGTTTGCACGACTTCGATCCCTCGGGACCTGATGATCGAATCCAGCCCGGCCGCCTGATCCTGCTGCACGTCAAAAAAGACGACGTTCCCGCGCGATTCGGCCGCTGCGGTGGTGAACCGTCGCAGAATGCTGTGCTGAACGAGATAAAGTGTGCTGACCAGGAACGCGCCGAAACCGAGCGCAAGGACGACGGCCCGCGTCTGATTCCCAGGCCGATAGAGATTTGCGACGCCCTGGCGGACGACGTACGGCCAGCCAGTGCGAAGCCCCTTGCGAGCCCCCCACGAGAGAAGCGCGGCGCTCGCTCCGAGCGCGAGAATCGCCACTCCAGTTGCGGCGCTCATCGATAGAGCCTGTCTCGTCGTGCGCGCGCGCAGAAATGCGATGCCCACCACGCTCAATATCAGGGCGACGTCCACTGCGATCCTCGGCACGTCCGACCAGTGCATGCGCAGCACTTCGGCATCCGTGTCGCGACGCAGAGTCTGCAGCGGAGAGACGTTGCGAAGGGCGAGCAGCGGCCTGAGCGCGAAAACAAGCGCGATCCACCCGCCGACCGCTAGTCCGGTCAGCACGGCAACAGGCACCAGCCGCACCGTCACGTCGATTGGAAGAAAATCAGACAGTGCTTGCGGCAGGAGGAATTGAATCGCGACGCCGAGCGCTGCTCCTGCCGCGGCTCCGGCGAGACCCATCCCGGCGGCCTGCGCGACATAGATGGCGAGCACCTGTCCGCTCGAAGCACCGAGGCATCGAAGGACGGCAACCGTATCGATCTTGCGCGCGACGAATGCGCGCACCCCGCTGGCGACGCCGATTCCTCCGAGCAGGAGCGCGACCAGTCCGACAATACCGATGAAGCTCGAAAGATTCTCGATTGCATCCGACGTCTGCATCTCGGTCTGCGTCACGGTACGCACGCGCATCTGCTGGTTCTCGATGCGCTTGCGCAGAGGCTTGACGAACTTGTCGGGATCGACGTTGGGCGGAAGCTTCGCCATGACAGTCCGGTCAGCCGTGCTGCCGAACACCAACAGCTGGGTCTCAGCGATGTATCTGGCGGGAATGAAAATGCGCGGGCCGAGCATCTCGGCGATTCCAGCGGCGGCCGGTACGTCCTTGATCGTGGCGATTATCGTGAACGTACCGAAGCCCAACTTGAGAGTGTCACCGACATTTGCGTTGAGCGATGTGAGCAGCGACGGATCAACGATGGCGTTTGCGCCGCGCTGCAACATTGACCACCGGCCCGCCGGCTCGGTGACGATGTTTCCGTAGAAGGGATAGTTGCCCGTGACGCCGCGCACCTGAGCGAACCGTGTGCCCGCGGTGCGCGGGACAACAGCCATGGACGGAAAGGTCGTTACGCGCGCAAAGGACAGCCCCTGGCGCGAGAGCGAATCGAACAGCGAGTCCATCGCCGGAGCGAAGGGCTTGGACGAGTTGAAGGAGACGTCTCCCCCCATGAGCGCGCGCGACTGCTCCTTCACAGACTGCACGATGTTGGTCGAGAAAGAGTCGATCGCGACCAGCGCCGCGACACCGAGCGAGATCGACGACATGTAGAGGAGCAGGCGCCGACGCGCAGTTCGGCTCTCCCGCCAGGCCAGGCTCCAGACGCTGCGGGACATGGCGGTCAAGCCACGTCTCCAGCGGTCGCACCCGTGTCTTCCACAATTGCGCCATCGAGGAGGCGGATGATTCTGGACGCGCGCGAAGCGAGCGTCGAGTCGTGTGTCACGAGAACGATCGTCGAGCCGCCGTCGCTGTTTAGCGACCGGAGGAGCTCGAAGATGCGGTGTCCCGTAGCGTTGTCGAGGTTGCCGGTCGGCTCGTCGGCAAAGAGGATCTTGGGCGAGTTGGCAAAGGCGCGGGCGATTGCGACCCGCTGCTGTTCTCCCCCGGATAACTGAGTGGGGAAGTGGTGGCCCCTGCCTGTGAGGCCGACTCGGTCGACGAGGTCGCGTGCGCGCTCCACCGCGCCAGGCGTCCCGCGCAGCTCGAGCGGGACCTGTACGTTCTCCAGGGCGGTGAGCGTCGGAATCAGCTGGAACGTCTGGAACACGAAGCCGACTTTTTCTCCCCGCAGCCGGGCCCGCTCGTTCTCATTCAGCGTTCCGAGATCCGCGTTGTCGAGGAGCACAGTGCCGCGTGTTGGTGTATCAAGTCCGGCGAGAAGTCCGAGCAATGTTGTCTTGCCGCTACCCGAGGGTCCGACGATTGCGACGAAGGCGCCTTGAGGAATGCCGAACGACACATCTCGGAGCACCGCGAGCTTCTGCTCGCCGCTCATGTATTCTTTCGTTACTTCACGGGCAATCAGCATGAACGAATTCGAGTGTAGGTCGGAACCGGCGCCGCGATGACAAATGCCGTCGAGCGGCTGCGCGAGAGCACTGAGCGTGGTTTTTTTGTTGCGACACTGTGTGTGGCGAGCGCCTGCGGGTCGGGCGGAAACGCGGACAATTCAAGAAATGTGGCAGACGCGAAGAATAACATGAGTGGAGTGAAGGCAACCGAGGACTCCTCGGCGCCAACGGCTGCCGGCCCGTCGATGTCAGTACGCACACCTGTGGTCCTTTTCTTCGGAACGAGTCTCACCGCTGGATATGGACTCGATCCCGAACAGGCATTTCCTTCTTTGATCGAGAAGAAGGCGGAGGCCGAGGGTCTCTCCATCAAGTCGGTGAATGGAGGCTTGTCGGGTGAGACGACTGCAGGCGCGGCCCGACGGATTGACTGGGTGCTCCGAACACCCGCGGATCTGGTGGTTGTTGAGGGCGGCGCCAACGACGCCCTGCGCGGTCTGTCTCCCGAGGCGGCGCGGGCGAATCTCGAACAGGTGATTGCGACGATCAGGCAGAAGCAGCCGCGGGCGAAGATCGTGCTCGTCCAGATGGAAGCGCCGCCCAACTACGGCACCACGTACACGCGAAACTTTCGGGCGATTTACGCGGACGTCGCCAGGAAGGAGAACGTCCCGCTGTTGCCGTTCCTACTCGGGGGTGTCGCCGGCATTTCGCGACTCAATCAGGCGGACGGAGTGCACCCGAACGTTGCCGGCGAGCGGATCGTCGCGGACAACCTCTGGAAGGCGCTGAAGCCAATCGTGGCGCAGCTTGACCGAGGTCCGAAACGCGGCTAAGTTTCGAGGCTGTTTGCGTTTACGCTCCGTTCCGATCGACGCGAATGCGGCGCTCTGCCGAGCTCGATCGTAGGCTTTCGACCCCCAGTTCTGGAATACCTATATGGCAATGCCTGCCACCCAGATCCGGCGTGGAATGGTCCTCGTTTTCGAGGGCGATCCCTGCCGGGTAGTAGAGTTTCGTCACCATACGCCGGGCAACCTTCGCGCGATGGTTCAGGCGAAGCTCAGGAATCTTCGCACCGGCAACAATTTCGAGCACCGCTTCCGCGCAGCCGACACGATCGAGAAGGCGTCGATGGAGACGCACGACCTCGAGTTCATGTACCAGGGCGGCAACACGTATCACTTCATGAACACCGAGAACTACGACCAGCTCGAGATCGAGGATGAAGTTCTCGGCGACAACGCGCAGTGGATGCAGTCCGGAATGAAGATTCAGGCCGAGTACTACGACGGGAAAGTCATCGGCATTCAGCTGCCGAACTCGCTGGTGCTGGAGATCGTCGACACGGCTCCGGTGATGAAGACGGCGACGAAGACGGCGTCCACCAAGCCGGCCAAGCTGGAGAACGGTGTTACCGTCAACGTCCCTGAGTTCGTCAACACGGGCGAGAAGGTGCGCGTGAATCCGAACACCGGCGAGTACATGGATCGCGCGAAGTAGAGCGGCTCAGCGCCGGTTTCGTCGGTTGATTCGACTGTCGAACGCGGTTAAAATGCAGAGCAGTTCAATGGTGGCTGTAGCTCAATTGGTTAGAGCACCGGTCTGTGGCACCGGGGGTTGCGGGTTCAATTCCCGTCAGCCACCCCTGAAAACGGTTCGAAGGGCCAGCGTTGCAGCTTTCACGGTGCCGTGCGTGGAGGCGACAATCGGTTTAGGTCCGTAGCTCAATTGGTAGAGCACCGGTCTCCAAAACCGGCGGTTGGGGGTTCGATTCCCTCCGGGCCTGTCGCATTGCTTGAAATTCTTTTCTGCCCGGGGTGTGCGGGTCGTTGCGGTTGCGGCGCTATCGTCTAGGGGACTAGGACGGGGCCCTCTCAAGGCCCAAACACGGGTTCGAATCCCGTTAGCGCTATTGATGGATGAAGAATGCTGACGAAGCATCGATTGGCCTCATCGTCTATCGGTTAGGACGGCACCCTTTCACGGTGCAGAGAGGGGTTCGATTCCCCTTGGGGCTATTGCAAGGCGGATTGATTGACACCCAGTCCGGTAACAAGGAAGGTGCGCGGTGAGAAGGGGGTTTCCGACCCTGACTCCAGTAGTTGGGGCCGTAGCTCAGTTTGGTTAGAGCACTCGACTGTCACTCGAGAGGTCGCGGGTTCGAGCCCCGTCGGCCCCGTTTTTTTTCGGCATATTCGCGCAGCTTGAGCGCTGAGCGGTGCAGTTGACGAAGTGGTTTTGCCCTGGTGGTGAAATTGGTAGACACGCCATCTTGAGGGGGTGGTGCCGAAAGGCATAGCGGTTCGAGTCCGCTCCAGGGCACTCTCATTAGCTGACAGCTTCACAGTGGCCAGTGTCTTTGACTCTAAGCCATTCAACGGCATCGGGGCTCGCCCCGCCACGCAGGTAAAGGATGGCTATTTCGAAGAACTTGCCACAGTAGCTCAGGGGTAGAGCACCCGATTCGTAATCGGGCGGTCGTGAGTTCAATTCTCACCTGTGGCTCTCATGTACGCGGGCGTAATTCAGTTGGTAGAATGCCAGCTTCCCAAGCTGGACGTCGCCGGTTCGAGTCCGGTCGCCCGCTCTCTCCAAGGCACGTTGTTGGACGTCGCGCTCAGCGGCGTCCTTGTCTTATTGGCATGCCGTCCCCTCGAAGTGTTCGACACGACCTTCCATCAGACTGGAACCTGGCAAGTAAAGCGCGGCTAGCTCCCGCGGTCACCGCGGTTGCGCTCATGGCTGCCGGTGCATGTACCGGCACGAGGCAGCCGCCGATCGCGATTACGCACGTGTCGGTGATCGACGTCGTCTCCGGAACGACGCGGTCCGACAACACCGTGATCATCACGGGCAATCGCATCGTCTATGCGGGGCCGGCGGCCAGCGCCAACGTTCCCGGCGATGCCCGCTTGCTCGACGGGCGCGGGAAATTCCTCATCCCTGGCCTCTGGGATATGCACGTGCATTCTTTCGTGGGGGGCTTTTCCGATTTCGCCGGGCCGCTCATGCTCGCAAACGGCGTCACGGGCGCGCGAGACATGGGCTACTTCATAGACACGACGCTCAGGTGGAAGCGCGACATCGCTGCCGGGCGTGAATCGGGACCGCGCCTCGTCGTCGGTGTTCGCGTCGATGGGCCCGTGGGCCGCGCGCAATTCGTCAGTCATGTTGCCAGCGAAACGGACGCGGTGCGAGCGGTAGACACTCTCGCGCGAGACAAAGATGGATCTATCCGGGCTGACTTCCTCAGCACGGACGCGTTTATTCCGCGCGCGGCATTCTTCGGTCTCGCAAGAGAGGCACGGAAACTCCGGTTTCCTTTCGCGGGGCGCGTACCGCTCTCGGTCAGCATCATCGAAGCGTCGGACTCCGGACAACGAAGTGTCGAGCAGGAAGATGACTTGATGCGGGCGTGCACTTCGCGTGAGGGCGCGTTCCGCGAACAGCTTGCCGACACGACCAAGAGAAGGACGGGTGACGACCCTCTTCAGATCCGGAGTCAGGCTCACGCAATACTCTCGTCCTACGACCCGGAGCGCTGCCGCCTGGTCATCGAGACTCTTGCTCGAAATCACACATGGCTCACGCCGACGCTTGTCGCGTATCAGCCTTATGCGCACTCATTCGACAGTGCCACACGGCATCCAGAGTGGAGCAAATACGTTCCGGGAATTGTTGAGGGTGGATGGCAACACAAAGTGCTCGCTGTCCCGAAGCCCGATGCGGCAATGGTGCAGAGCTCATTCAGTTTTGAGCGGACCGGAGCGCTCAACAAAGCGGGCGTGGGACTTCTCGCCGGCACCGACGCGCCGCGGGCATTCATCTACCCCGGCTTCAGTCTGCACGAAGAGCTCGCACTGCTGGTCAGGTCGGGACTCACTACCCTCGAGGCGCTTCGAGCCGCGACCTACAATCCGGCCGCCTATCTGGGCTCGTTGGACTCGCTAGGCACGATTGGGGAGGGGAAGATCGCGGATCTGGTGTTGCTCGACGCGGATCCGCTGAAGGACATTCGCAACACGACTCGAATTTCCGCCGTCATTGCCGATGGGCGCGTGTTCGACTCGACTGCTCGTGCTCGGTTGCTGAACCACGTGGTGACCGCGCTCAAGCGCGATTAGTTGGCCGGTTGCGCGCCTTCTCTTTCCACCCCAGGGGGCTCGCTCGTGCGCAAGCGTTCGTAAAGAGCAGCGCTCATCGCGGCGACGAAGAGTCCAACCGTCCACCCTCCGACGACATCGGTCGTCCAGTGCACGTCCAGATATAAACGCGTCAGTCCCACGATTAGCGGCACGATCCCGCCGATGGCAATCGCAGCAGGCCACGATACGATCCGCTCTCGTGCGAGTACATAACAGAGCGTTACCATCACTGCCGCCGAGGTTGCTGCGTGCCCGCTCGGAAAAGAGAACGTCCGCTCGTTGATTAGCGCGGCGCCGGCAGGACGGGCGCGACCGTAGATCAGCTTCATTCCACCGGCCAAAAGTCCCCCTGCCGCCGGCGCGGCGACTATCACGCCTGCTTTGCTCCGACCGCGAGCACGGTAAAACCATACGCCTGCTGCGATTGCCAGGATGACCATGACTGTTGGGGAGCCGATCGACGTAAGTGCGGCGGCGATCTTGTAGAGCGTCGGGTTCTGGTGCGCCAGAAACCATGCACGAACGGCGTTGTCCAACGGTCCGGTCGATTTCTCCGCGACGTCTTCTCCGACATCGGCAAATATCGCCAGCGCGATCGCCGAGACGATCGCGATGAGTGTCCAGTAGGTGAGCAGTCTCTTGAACCACTCCCGACCCCGGTAGCGGGGCTCGGGAGCGTCGATGCTCGTCACGAAGCGACCGGCACGGCGGCCGCCGCCTCGACGAGCGGACGCGGTACTCTCCTTCGCATCGTTTCTCTGACTCGGATGCGAAGCTGTCTGCGAGTCCTTCGCGCGCGGACCAGTGAGAGAAGGGCGGCCCCCCAGCTCCACAGGATCCAGGAAAGCCTGTCGCGGAGATTCATCGTGCGGAGCATCAATGAGCCGACAGCGACGCCGGCCAGGGCGGCTTCCATTCTTCCCGAAGGCGGGCCCACGGTTCTGCGGGAAATCACCTCTGTCGTACCGGACGCGCGCGCGAGGATCGTTGCGCGAATCGCGACGTCGAGCGATGCGGAAGCCATGCGGCGCCATCCGGGTATGCGCAACACGCTCCACGCCGGCGCCGCTCGTCCCCAGCCATGATTGTCCGATCCGGCAACTGGAGTGAGGTGCAGCTTGCCGGCCAAGGCGAGGATGTTCTTTTTGTCTCTGGCGGTCTGCGCCATACCGCGGGGAGAACCGTCCGATACCTCGATGCCGGCCAGACGGATTGGACCCGCGTACTCATTGGGCGGGACACGGACGATGTTGCCCGGGATAGTGAGAAGGAGAATTGGCGGAACCGGACTGCCATCGGCTTCCACCATCGCTCCCTCGAGATCCGCCGACGTAATTCTCGTTCGAATGGGGTTCGCTCCAAGCAGTATCGGGTGTTCGTCGCCGTCCCGAAGCTCGACTCCCGGAAGAAGCGTCATGCCATCGCCGGCAACTGATGGGTTCCGCTCGGCCCCACTGAGCGCGCCATCGAAGGTCCGGTGGTCGGTGACATAAGCCGCATTGAATCCGGAGCTCTGGTGCCATTCGCGATTTCTCTCTGCGTCAAAGTCCGATCGTCCGTCGTGTGATGCCGATGTGTGGCTGTGAAAATCCACCGCGATCAGGTCCGGATCCTGGAGACTCAGCGAGGCCATCGGCCTCCTGACGACGAGCATGATTCCGATTATCGCGACTGTCCCGCCGACGAACCGCAGACACGAAGTAATCGTGCTCAGAAAGCTGAAGCCGCGCGGTCGAAGTAAGTCGCGGACAATTCGGGGCCCGAAAAAAACCAGGGCGCAGAGCGCGAAGGTCGCCCAGTACTGCGCGGGGGAGAGCAGCGTCAGCGTATCGAGGATGTTCGACGCGGGCGCGAGAATGTCGTAGAGAACTGGAGTCTTGAGGCTTGCCGCGGCCGGCGAATGCGGCTGCACGACACCTACGAGGGGCGACAATGAGAAGGCCGCTGTCACTCCCACGGCTAACGTGATCAACAGCGGCCATCGGTATCGTGCGACACGACGTAAGCTCGAAGCTTGCACTTGCCTCGCTTGAATAAATGCGGGGGAGATTCGTCTACAGACTCTAGACGAATGACCTGTCGCTAAGATGACACCGCTGTCACGGCCCGCGGAAAAGTTACCACAACCCTGGTTCCCTGGCCCGGCTCCGAGGTGAGCGAGATCTCTGCACCGTGTTCGCGCGCGATCCAGCTCGCGATGGAAAGTCCGAGGCCGGCGCCCTCGGTCCGGCTCCGGGCGGCTTCCCCGCGAAAGAATCTCTGAAAAACGCGGGACAGGTCTTCCCGCTTGATTCCGATGCCCGTGTCCTGGACCACGAACGTCGGCACATCCTGCTGCAGCGACACACGCATGCGAACTTCGCCACCGCTGTCACTGAACTTCACGGCGTTATCGAGAAGAATCATGATAAGCTGCCGAATCAGTGCTGGATCACCGACTACAGGAGCTTCCTCGAACTCTTCCACGATTACGTCGACACCTTTTTGCTTGGCGACAACGCGCTCGGCCCCCGCGGCATCAACGGCCACATCGTCGAGGAAAAAACGTTCCCGCTCGATCTGCCGCTCGCCCGAGTCTGCCCGCGCCAGAACGAGGAGGCTGTCCACTATTCCGCCGAGCCGGCGCGCTTCAGCCTCGACGCCAAGCAACGCTGACACGTAGTGCGCGGCGTCTCTGGGCTGTTGAAGCGCGACTTCGGCGCGAGTTCTCAGCACTGTGATCGGTGTTCTCAGCTCGTGCGCGGCGTCGGCCATGAAGCGTCGCATGAAAATCATCGTCCGCTCGATTGGTGCGGTGGATTTGCGCACGAGCAGGAATCCGCCGGCGGCCACCAGGACGAGCGCCGCGAAAGCAGCGGCAGCAAATGCGGCGATGAGATCAGCGTAGCGGTCCTCCAGCTCGATCTGGTCAGCAACAGCCACCGCGACGAACGTGTGCCCCGACGCGAGCCTGAAGCGCAGGGCATGGAGCCTCAAAGTCTCCTCAGCGGGAAGATCACGCTCAACTGTGATCTGCCCGGACCGCGCAGCCTGGCGCGCAGCGCTTCGAATCCAGCCCGCCGCGGTGTCAGGCTTTACCGGACTGCCCTGTGGATCGAGGAGATACAGAGTCCGGTCGGGTATGTTCAGCTCGTCGACCGCATCGATGACGCGGCCTCGCGCCCCTGCTGCCTCGACCTCCCGGATTCTCGCGGCACGGACGAGCTCCTGCGTGGCGCTGTGCAGCGAATCATCGAGCTGCTGCGAGAGCTGGTACCTGATCACCGCGAAAAGGCCCGCGCCGAGAAGCAGGATGATCAGTCCAAAGGTTGCTACGTACCAGAAGGTGAGTCGCAGGCGCAGGCGCACCAGGCGCTGGATGCCACCGCGCGAGGAGAGTGCTTCAGTCACCAAGCCGGTATCCGGCGCCTCTCACCGTCTGAATAAGTTTCGTCGGATATTCATCGTCGATCTTGCGACGCAGGCGCCTCACCAACACCTCGAGCACGTTCGTGAAGGGGTCATGGTTCTCATCCCAGACGTGGGCGGTGATCGCGGCGCGATCGACCACCTGCCCCTTGTGCAGGACAAAAAACTCGAGCAGCGCAAACTCCTTGGCCGTGAGTTCTATGGATCTGCCGGCGCGTCGCACCCGTTGCGCCTCCAGATCGACTTCGAGGTCGGCAACGCGCAGCGTCTCGGGAAGCGGAGCGCCGCGCCTTCTTCCCAACGCCCTCACCCGCGCGAGCAGCTCACGGAACGCAAAGGGCTTGGTCAGGTAATCGTCGGCGCCGACCTCCAGTCCCGCCACCCGGTCGTCGACGGTGTCGCGCGCGGTTAGCATGAGGATTGGCGTCCCGATCTCGCGCACTCTCAGCTCGCGGCAGAGATCGAATCCGTTTCCACCCGGCAGCATCACGTCCAGGATCAGCACGTCGAAGCTGCCGAGGGTTGCCTTTATCTTCCCCTCGGCGTAGCTCGGCACTGTCACCACCTGAACACCGTGCTCGGCGAAGCCGGTCTTGACGATGGCCGCCAGGCCGGGGTCGTCCTCCACCATAAGAACTCGCATTACGGGCAATTTACACCGCCGGGCGTCGAGCGGAGTCCCTGCGGCGCTATGAGCGTCCCGTGTAATGGTGAGGACAGCTTGTCCCCGTATCATTCACCAGACAACCGCAGACAACTTCCCGCTCCGGAGCGGGCTGCAAGGTCAAAACCAATTGGAGGAGTGAAATGTTCAAAGTCATCGCCCTGGCAGTGGCAATCGCCGCTACCACGAGCGTCGCTGGCGCGCAGGCTGCCGGCACCGTAGCAAAAAGCACCGTCAAGACCGGTACGATGGCCAAGCGCCATAGAACGGTGAAGAAGGAAGAGAGCCAGGCATCGCTGCAGAAGGAAGCCAAGGTCACCGAAGCGACCGCCCGCGCCACCGCGCTTGCCCAGGTCCCAAATGGAAGCGTGAAGTCGAGCGAGATCGAGCGCGAGAACGGCAAGCTCATTTACTCTTTCGAC
>DASYVU010000153.1:0-2550 GCA_035936715.1 Gemmatimonadaceae bacterium | reverse complement strand
CGGCACCGATTACTGCATCGGCTTCAGCACCTGCGTCACGCGCACGATCGAGCTCACCCACCGGCTGCGCACCTCGGCCGGGTCGCACGAGCGCTTTCTCGTCATCGAAGTCTTCGGACGATACGCCGGCTTTACGGCCCTCCTGCCGACGATGGCCGGCGCAGCCGACCGCTGCCTCATCCCCGAGTATCCGGCGGACGTCGAGCACCTCACCGAGCTGATGACGTACGACCACAACAGGAATCCCAGCAAGTACTCCGTGGCCCTTGTATCGGAAGGAGCGCGCCTCAAGACGCAGGAAGGAATGAGCTTCGAGAGCGAAGAGACGGACATGTTCGGACACCGCAAGCTTGGCGGCATCGGTGACAAGGTCGCCTCGGCGCTCAAGGAGTATTCACCCAAGTACAACAAGGGCCGCCGGATCGACGTCGTCAGCCAGAGGCTAGGCTATCTCGTTCGCTCGGGCGATCCGGATGCACTCGACTCGATCGTGCCGATGGCGTTCGGCAATCTCGCGCTCGACCTGATCCTGAAGAAGCAATTCGGCCGCCTCGTGAGTGTCCACAAGGGCTTTTACGACAGCGTTCCGATCACGAGCGTGACGTCCGAGAAGAAAGTCGTGCACGTCAAGAAGTACTACAACACGGATCGTCTGCGGCCGATCTACGAGTTCGACGGCGCGCCGTTGTTCATCATGACGAGCGATTGAAGGGAAGGGGGGAAGCGACTGTTGGTTCACCGTTCACGATGGGGATAGAGATGCTTTCCATGATTCCGTTCAGCCCAGCTTCGAGCGTGCGCTGCTTTTCGATCTTCGCATCTGTTCTCGCGCTGAGCGCGTGCGCGCCAAAGTTTGATGCGGCGTCAGAATCCGCGAAGCTTCAGCGTCGCGATGCGGAATGGGCTGACCTCGCATCCGCCGGAAAGAACGTCGACAGCATCGTCTCGTATTGGAGCGACGACGCAGTGATCATCGAGCCCGGGCAGCCGGCGGTCGAGGGCAAAGCGGCGATTCGTAATTACGTTGCCAAGAGCCTGAAAACTCCGGGCTTCAAGATCCACTGGGTATCGGAGAAGCCGACGTTTTCGCCCGACGGCAAGTTTGCGTATATGCGCGGCACGGACGAAATGACCGTGCCCGGCCCAAAGGGAGCGCCAATGACGCTTCATCTCCGAGGGTACTCGATCTGGCGTCTGGAGCCGGATGGTCAATGGCGTTGCGTCGTAGATATCGCCAATGAGGCTCCATCTCCGTCCAACGGCGCGGGGCGATAATTCCCCGCGCCTGCTCGTCACGTTAGATCGATTGGTTGCCGCTCAATTCCCTGGCGCGGTATCGATCGTAGTTATCTGCCTGCGAATCGAAGCCCACGCGTTCTGCACCTGCGCCGATGTTCGTGCGGTCTGCATTGCGCTGTCGACACGACGTGCCGCTCCGGCGAGCGTCCGACCCGCGAGAACCGTAGCGTCAGGATTGCCGCCGTTCGTCACGATCTGCTCGTAGATGGAAGCGTTGTCCGCGAACCCCGACAGTGCGAACCAGAGATCGAGATCGCCCTGTGCGTACGCTCGCGCCGGGTCCAATCTTCCCACGCCGGACGCGGTCAACTCGCTGCGAAGGCGCGCAACCAGATACTGAGCATCACGGCGCACGGCCGAAGCCTGGGCCGCTGACAAGGTTGTACCGGATAGACCATTTCCATTCCCCAGGTTGAGTCCGAGCGCCTGCGCGGTTCGGCCATCCAGATTCCCGGTGCCGCTCAACCCACGGTCGACCTGAAACTGAAAGAGGGCGCTGCGCGTGTCGTCGTCGAGAACGCCGGTCACTGGTCCACGGTAGTAGTTCAGCTGGGCAAGCGCCTGCTGCGCCGCACGCACGCGCCCGGTTGCCGTGTAAATCGTAGATCCCTCGGCGCCGCGCAGCCTTCCACCACCTCGCAACGTCACCGCGTTCTGGAGCTCGACGGCGAGCGGAGTGCCAGCGGGGACGCTCACGTCTCGACCCTCCGAGAGCAAGCTCCCCAACGCCGCAAAAATGTTATTTGCGCTTTTCCCCGATCCGGCACCGGCGATAGCCGCACCGATCCCACCGCGTTCGCCCACGAGAACCACACGCGCGTTCGGATCGCTCTGGATCTGGCGTCGCTCGGCGGAGTCCGTGCTGGTGAGCTTGCCCGAAATCGGAAACGTCGAGCCGTTGGGAAGCATCAGACGATCAAACACCACCTCGATGACGCCCGATTGCTGCCGAGTGGCGGGTGTGGCCAGCGAGACGACGCCCCGAATCTTGCTGCCGGCGGGAATGACAATGAACTCGTCGACGCCGACGCTCTCCTCTACGTTGGTATCGAATGTCTGTCCGGTCCGGGCAGTAGCTGACTGCAGTGGAGCAGTGGTGCGAACGATGATGACGCTTCCGGCCGGAAGCACGACGCGCGATTGGGCTGAAGCAGCAGACGCCGCGACAAACGCAAGCGCAACGCCCCATGCCTTGTTCCGGTATCTATTGAGTTGGATAAGGCGCATGACAACCTCCTGATGAGCTTTTTT
>DASYVU010000152.1:0-8712 GCA_035936715.1 Gemmatimonadaceae bacterium | reverse complement strand
GGGCGGCATACCCGTGGGCGCACTCGTGCGCGACCATTGAGAACAAGAGTACCGGCGCGATGAGAATGAAGTTCTGAAACTTGTCCAAACTCTTCGGGTTGGAGTGGATGGAATCCGCGGGTAGAAGTTAGCATTTCCGCTCGCGCACGGGCAGGCTTTGCGCTTAGAACTTTCCGCGCGGTCCGTCGGTGGGGGCGGGACTCCGGCGACAACGCGAGCTCGGGCGGAGCCCCTAACTACGCTCCTTCGCTCTGCTCAGTCGCGGGTCTCCTTGGTCGCTCGCTTAAGTCGCCTTCGCCCCGCCCCCTCCGACTTCCCTCTCGAAATCCCGAAGCGTCTGAAGTGCCTGCTCGCGCTACAAAATGGGAATGCGACCTCGCCCGCGGTTCCTTTCACACGCGGAAGATTGACAAGTTGCCGCACGGCGAGTGCGCCAGCTTTCGGAGCCCCGTGAGAGAATGCTGGAATGGGAGAGGCGAGGGCGTCCTCGTAGGCGGCTTGCAAAGCGAGCGCGAGGAGGAGACCCGCGACTGAACGGAGCGAAGGAGCGTTGTTAGGGGCTCCGACCAAGCGAGCGTAGCCGCCGAAGAGGATACCCTCGCCTCGGCCGCGCGCAGAAAATCTCAAAGTCGCAACGAGAGGATGCGCACGTAACGCAGTGCGGCAACTTGACATACGACGGCGTGAGAGCCACATTTCGCGCTCAGATCGCAGCCAAAAACAATCCGGAGATCAGTTAGTGCCCAATATTGCTTCAGCGAAAAAGAACATGCGGAAATCGCGCGCGGCCGCGATCCGAAACCGCGCCCAGAGATCCGCTCTTCGCACGGCGCTCAAGCGCGCGTCCTCAGCTGGAAACGCAGAGGAAAAGCTCGCGGCGGTGAAGCTTCTCGACCGCGCAGCCCGTAAGGGACTGATCCACAAGAACGCGGCTGCGCGGCACAAGAGCCGGCTCGCGAAGGCCGCGAAGTAAGAAGAGCGGCATGAAATCGAAGCGGCGCCTCTCGGCGCCTCTTTTTTTTACATCGTTGCCAGCTCTCCGCCACACCGCTCGCAATACCATTCGGTGGGATAGTTAGCCGCGCCACACTCCGGACACTTGAGCGTCTTGTGTTGCTCCGATCTAGGATCGTTGGCACCGCCGCTCTTGGGAACCGAGGGCGGTGTCGCAACCGCCGTAGTCGTCTGCGGCGGTGTGCTGCTACCGCCGCCCGGTCGAAGCACCGGAAACTGATCGAACGGTGAGCGAGGCGGAGACGCTGGCGGCGATGGATTCTGTGTTCGCGCAGCAGGCTGCTCCACGCGAGACGGGGGATTCAATGTCGGTGGCTGCGGAACCGCTGTACGTGGCAAGACCGGAGAGATGGGCGCGCGGAATCCATCTCCACCGGTACCTCGGGCGAGAGCCGCAGCCTCGGACTGTTTCTCCTTGACGCTCAACGCGAAGATCCGGTTCAGCTCATTCAGCTGCGCATCCACCGCATTCTTTTCCTTGAGCAGTCGCGCCAGCTCCTTGTCCCAGGCGCCGCCGATCTCCTTCCACTGCTTGTCGGTATATTCGCCGACCGCCGCCCGCAATTCCGCTTCCTGCCGCGCCTCGCGCTGCTGGGTTTCCTGACGAGTGATTTCCTCGAGCTTGACGGTCAGCGCGTCGATGTTCTCGCGCAGCTCACCGGCGCGCTCCGCCAGTTTGCTCGAGACTTCGCGCAGCCGCGTCTGATAATCGCCCTGGACTCGCTGATACACGGAGTCAGGAGTGTTCGCGCGCTTGTCTTCCAGCGCAGCAAGCCACTCCTCGTATCTCTGGCGCTCCTTGAGTAACCCATTGAGCGCGTCCAGCGAAACTGGCTCCCTGTCAGCCATCGTGCATCATCCCCTGATTCGTTTCGTGCTCTCCCGACCGCGGGCGGAATTCCCCGATCGATAGACGACCGACCCAGCCACAATAGTACAAGCGGCTTGCCCAATCAGGGTCACTCCGGCGTAGGGACTGTTCCTTCCCTTGGAGAGAAATTTTGAGGGGTCGACCTTCCAGCGCGCGGAAGGATTGAAGATGGTGACGTCCGCCGCCGATCCGCGCTTGAGCGATCCACCGGGGAGATTGAAGATTCGCGCCGGCGTGCACGACATGCGGTCGACAAGATCGGAAAAGCCGATGTAGCCCTTTTCGACGAGATTGGTCACGATCACGGCGAGCGCGGTTTCGAGCCCGACTATCCCGTTTGGAGCATCGGCGAACTCCCGTTCCTTCTCGTCATAATGATGGGGCGCGTGATCCGTCGCGATGAGATCGATCGTGCCATCCTTCACCGCTTCCCGCAGCGCCTCCACGTCGTCAGCTGTTCGCAGCGGCGGATTCATCTTGGCGTTCGTGTTGTAGCCGCGCACGCTTTCTTCCGTGAGCGAGAGGTGGTGTGGGCAAACCTCCGCGGTGACGTTGATATGGCGATCCTTTCCCCACCGAATCAATTCCACTGAGCCTCTGGTGCTCATGTGAGCCAGGTGAACGTGTCCTCCCGTCAACCGCGCGAGAAGAATGTCTCGGATCACCATGATCTCTTCGGCTTCGGCCGGAACCCCTTTGAGTCCGAGGTGCGCGCTGACAATCCCTTCGTTCATTGCCCCGTCCGCCGCAAGCGTCGGCTCCTCGCAGTGGTCGATCACGGGAATCTTGAACGTGCGCGCATACTCGAGTGCTGTGCGCATCAAGTGAGCGCTGGCGACGGGCTTCCCATCGTCACTCACTGCGACCGCGCCGGCTCCAACCATTTCGCCAAACTCCGCGAGAACCTTCCCTTCCTGCCCGACCGAAATTGCACCGATCGGGTACACGCGCGCAGCGGCAGCTCGCTGAGCCTGCCGCACAATGAAGCCGACTGCCGCCTGATTGTCAGTCACCGGATCGGTGTTCGGCATCGCACACACCGCGGTGAATCCACCGGCCGCGGCAGCGCGCGCTCCCGTCGCAACCGTCTCTACATCCTCGCGTCCGGGCTCGCGCAGATGGCAGTGCACGTCGATGAATCCCGGCGAGACGATGAGTCCATCACAATCGATCGTCTCCGCTTCGTCGGGGGCGCTGATCTTCCGGCCGAAATCTTTGATTTCGCCTTCCGAGATGAGAAGATCTCCGATCTCGTTCAGGCGCTGTGAAGGGTCCACCAAAGTCCCACCTCGGAGAAGGATCGGCCTCAATCGCGCTCCCCGGGTTCACGTCCGCGCCCGGCACCACCCTTCGCTGCCTCGGCAAGTTCGGGCTTCCCACCTGCGAGCAGGTAGAGAACCGCCATCCTGACCGCGACCCCATTCGTCACCTGATCCAGAATGACGCTATGCGGGCCGTCGGCGACGTCGGAGTCTATCTCGACTCCGCGATTCATCGGCCCCGGGTGCAGGATCAGAATGTCGCGCTTCGCGCGATCAAGCCTCTCCCGGGATATGCCGAATACTCTGTTGTACTCGCGCGCCGAAGGAATGTATCCGGCCGTCATCCGCTCGAACTGGAGTCGCAAGACGTTGAGCGCCTCCGCCCACTCAATCGCCTCCTCGACCCGGTCGAAGATGAGCACTCCGAATTCGTCGATGGCATTGGGCAGGAGCGACCGCGGCCCGCACACGGCCACCTCAGCTCCCAGCTTCGTGAGCCCATAGATGTTCGACCTCGCCACACGCGAGTGGAGAATGTCGCCGCAGATGCAGATCCGCCGGCCTTTGAGATCTCCGAACCGGTCTCGCAGAGTGAGGATGTCGAGCAGCCCCTGAGTTGGATGCTCGTGCGTTCCGTCTCCGGCGTTGATGACGTTGGAGCGAATCCGTTCGGCCAGAAACTGCGCCGCGCCCGACGCGGAGTGGCGAATCACGACCATGTCGATTCGCATCGCCTCCAGATTGCGCGCCGTGTCCACCAGCGTCTCACCCTTCGAGACGCTCGATCCCGCCGTCGAGACGTTGACCGTATCAGCGGACAGTCTCTTCTCCGCAAACTCGAACGAGATCCGCGTTCGGGTGGAATTCTCGAAGAACAGATTGACTATCGTCGAGCCACGGAGCGCCGGCACTTTCTTGATCGCGCGCTCGCTGATCTCCTTGAACGGCTCGGCGGTGTCGAGAATGAGTCGAATCTGGTCGCCGGTCAGCGACTCCAGGCCGAGAAGATCTTTGCCGAGAGTCCCCGTCACGCCGCGGACTTGGGCACGATAACGACCTCGGTGCGCTCATCCAGCTCAGCGACCATTACGTCCACTCTCTCTTCTTCTCCCACGTCGACCTTTTTTCCCACGACGTCGGCGTGGATCGGAAGCTCGCGTCCGCCACGATCGATCAGAACTGCGAGTGAGATCGACGCCGGTCTTCCAAAGTCCGCGAGCTCATCGAGCGCGGCGCGGACGGTCCGCCCTGTGTACAGGACGTCGTCGACGATCACGATGTGCTTTCCTTCCAGGTCCCACGGCAGGTATGTCGGACCCACAACCGGTCGCGGGCCCACAGTCTGCAGATCATCTCGATAGAGCGTGATGTCGAGCGAGCCCTGCGGCACGGTAACGCCTTCTCCACCCTCGATCATCTTCACGAGCCGGTCCGCGAGCTGAACACCGCGGCGCTGGATTCCAACGATGATGAGATTATCCGTGCCGCGGTTGAGCTCCACAATCTCGACCGACATTCGCTTCAAGGTGCGCTCGACGGCCCGTGCGTCGAGGACCGTCGTGTTTTTCGTAGTCATCGGTTCACAAATATGGCGCCGGAAGAGACTTAATTGAAGCCACTGAGATGTTGTCCGATTTGATTCGCCTCTTCGGCAAGCGGAGGCCCGATGCCCGGGTTTCGCGTCACCTGGTGCGCGGCATTCCCGTTGTCGTCAACAACACGCGCCCGAACATCGATACCAATGATGTACTCGCGCGCCTCGACCGCACGCTTGCCCTCATCCAACGGTTCGTTCCGCACCACTTCCGCCATCTCAAACGCGATTTCGCGTATATCCTGGTCGAGCGCTTCGCGTGCCGCGGAGCGTATTTCCATGAGCAGAAGGCGTGTCTGGTGGAGCTGACGTTCTCCGTGAATTCCAGCTTTTCGGACGCCGAGGTCGGGGCAACGATCCTCCACGAAGCGATGCACGCGCGCTTGCACAACCTCGGCTTCCCTCTCGAGATGGAAGACCGCGCCCGCCAGGAGCGGTTTTGCCGCAGGGCGGAAATCGAATTCGGAGAGTTGGTCCCCGGCGGCGATCGAGTGGTCGAGAGGGCAAGGTTGACACTGGCTCAATCGGACGAGGATGTCGCGCCAGTAATCGATCCGCGCCTGGCCGCGCGCCGGATCGCAGAGGTCGATCGAGAAGCTACTTGATCTCGATGCCGTTTTCCTCTTCGACCATCTTCACGGCTTCGACGTGGTCCGCTATCTCGCCAAGCTTTTCGCGCGCCTCGTGGAACCGTTCCGCTGCCAATGATATGAGAGGCGTTCGAGCGCCGAGGTCCGCCGCCATAATAGCGGCTATCCCAATGTCCTTCTCGAGAAGCGCAAGCCGAAACGTTCGCGGAAAAGCGCGGGTCAGGACTCGCTGCGGGATCAGGTTCTCCGAGCTGTTCGATCGCCCGCTCGACGCATTGATGACTTCGAGCGCAACCTTTGGATCGACTCCCGCTTTGACCAGCACTGCCAGTCCTTCCGCCGCGGAGAGAATGTGAACGGCGAGCAGAGCGTTGTTCACGGCCTTCAGCGCATCACCTGAGCCGACCGGGCCCGCATGCACGATTTTCTTGCCGAACGCTTCCACCACTGGACGTACGCGCTCGAATACTGACTGCTCGCCGCCCCACATCACCGTAAGCGCTCCCGCCTTTGCGGCCGCCGTCCCGCCGCTTACCGGGGCATCGATGAATTCCACTCCTCGAGCACCGAGTTCCGCTGCGATCGAACGGGACGTGGACGGGTCACCCGATGTGCAGTCGATCAGTACGGCGCCCCTCGGCAGCGATTCGAGCATTCCGTTCTCGCCATGGAGCACTGCCTCCACCTCGACCGACGAAGGCAGGCACGTGATGACCACCTCCGCGTTCTTCACAGCTTCGGCTGGTGTTCCGGCTACCACCACTCTGTGTTCGCGGGCGAATTCCTCCGCCTTGGATGCCGTTCGATTCCACACCACCAGATCGAACGTGTCGCGCGCGAGATGCAAAGCCATCAACGCGCCAATGTCGCCGAGTCCGAGGAAAGCGACTTTCATCATTATTGGGTAACTTGTCCGGATCGATGGTCGGCCCTCGCGCTGTTCCGCGCATAGACGATCGACGAGATGTCCGCGATCAGCTTGCTCGCCTTGGCTCCTTCCTGAATTCCGCGAGTGAGCACTGCGAGCACGTATGGTTTTCTTCCCGGCGGGTAAACGATCGCCGCGTCGTGGGAGTGGGCGGTGATTTCGCCAGTTTTGTGCGCGACGCGAATGCCTGGCGGAAGCCCTGCCGGAATCTTTTCGTTGAATTCCTGGGCGAGTAGAATCTGCCGCATTTCGGTTGTTGCCTCTGGCGACGCCGCCCTGCCCTCTTCGATAGCTCTGAGGATTATCGCGAGGTCTCGTGCGGTGGTCGTATTGATCAGGCCTTTATCAAACGCCTTCCCGTCCTCCACTCCGCGCAGCACTTGAATCCTTTGAGCGCCGAGCGATCGCATCGTCTGGTTCACCTGCTCGGCGCCGACGAGCGCAATCAGCGTGTTCGTCGCGAGGTTGCTCGACCGGGTGATCATGAGCCGGAGAAGCGTATCAACGGGCACCCGGTCTCCGACACGATGGTACAGAGTCGAGTCGCTGTCCGAGTTTGGGTCGAGCGCGTATGCAGATCCGTCGACGATGGAAGCGAACTGATTGACGACCATCAGCCGCTGACTCATCCCGAACGAACCGGTAGACGCGCGGCGAAAGAGCTCGATCATCACCGGCACCTTCATCGTGCTTGCGGCGTGGAAGCTGGTGTCGGCGTTCAGGAACAGGGTGTCGCCCGACCCGAGGTCGATGTAGGCGAGGCCAACCTGCGCGCCCGGCTCCAGTTGAATCCGGGCCTGAATTTTATCGACTATCGAATCGCGGTTCTGTGCGATAGCCAGCAGCAACGCTGCGGCGAAAATCATCATCCGGCTGCCATCCGTCTCATGTGTGCAGCGCCGAGCTGGGTGCCGCGTTGCCCGGATTGTGGACTTCGGCCCAGATACTCTCGTTGTGTCGATCTCGCAGCATGATCGATCCGACGACGAACGTCACGAGCGCTACGACGATCGGAAACGCCAACCCAGCGTAGATATTTCCGGTCGCGGCGACGAGGCTCGTCGCGATGATCGGGAGAAATCCGCCGAACCATCCGTTCCCGAAGTGGTACGGAAGCGACAGCGACGTGTAGCGGATCCTTGCAGGGAACGCCTCGACCAGGAATGCCGCGATCGGGCCATACACCATGGTTACGAAAAATACCTGGACGAAAACCAGCGCCGTCAGCGCCACGGCGTTGACGGGACTCGAGTAGTACTTCATCGCATGATAGATCGGAATATAAAGAAGGGCCGCGAGCAGATTCCCCGCCATCATTATCTTCTTGCGCCCTATCCTATCGGAGAGGCTGCCGAAGAACACAAAGAGCGGTGCGCCAAGGAGCAATGCGACCGCCACGCAAACGTAGGAGGTGACGAGCGGGACCTTGAGCACGGTCTGGAGGAAAAGCAGAGCGTAGAACTGTCCCGTATACCACACGACCGCCTGGCCGGCCGTCGCACCAAAAAGCACGACGAGAAAGATCTTCCAGCGCGACCACGTCCCGAAGCTCTCCTGAATCGGCGCGCGCGACGTTTTGCCGGTGTCCTTGAGAAGGGTGAACAACGGTGACTCGCGCAGGCGCATCCTTATGTAGTAGGAGATTCCGACGAGAACAAGCGAAAGGATAAATGGAACGCGCCATCCCCAGACCTTGAATGCGTCCTCCCCGACAATGGCCCTCACTATGAGAATCACCGCGAGCGAGAGGAAGAGTCCGAGAGTCGCGGTCGTCTGAATGAAGCTTGTGTAGTAGCCACGCTTTCCGTCTGGAGCGTGCTCGGCTACGTACACGGCCGCTCCGCCGTACTCGCCGCCAAGCGCGAGCCCCTGCAACAACCGCAGAAACACGAGAGTTATCGGCGCGGCGATGCCAATCCGCGTGTAGCCGGGGAGGAATCCGATTGCGGCTGTCGATCCGCCCATGATGAGCAGAGTGGCGAGAAAGGCGAACTTTCTCCCGATGAGATCACCGATCCTGCCGAACACGAGCGCGCCGAACGGGCGCACCGCAAATCCGACGGCAAACGTCGCCAGTGTCTTGAGAAAACTCGCCGTCGGATTGTCGCCGGGAAAGAATTGGGTCGAAATGATCGCGGCAAGACTTCCGAATATGTAGAAGTCGTACCATTCGATCATCGTCCCGACGGACGACGCCGTTATCACCTTCCAGATTCCCTGAGCGGCGTCGAGGGGGTGGGGATTCGCGCGCGTGGAGCCTGCTGAAGACGGCATGCCGGATGTCATTGCAAGTTATCCTCGTGATGATTCACGTCGTGTGGTTCAGCGAATCCAGCCGTGCGATTTGTACGAAGACGAAGCAAAAACTTCATAGAGCCAGGAGCGAAAAGCGCGCAACCGATCTTCAGCGTTCGCGCCCGGATAAAGTCCCGACCCGCGCACCTCCGCCGGAA
>DASYVU010000151.1:0-1529 GCA_035936715.1 Gemmatimonadaceae bacterium | reverse complement strand
CGCTATCCGCCCCGTGTTTTTCTGCCGCTGTGTTCTCCGCTACAGCCGGTGCGTTCCCTTTCGATTTCTCCGCCTGCTCGTGCTTGTCCTGCGGCGTCTTCAGGTCGGCGGCGATAACCGTGAGCATCTCGCTGGCGTGGTCGCGCAGCGACGTGATGTCCATCGAGCCGCTGGCAGGCGCGCACGTCCGTGCAAACGCTTCGAACTCTGCCATGATCGACTCGCGGTTCGTCAGGATGAAATCGGATAGCGACGCCGTCTTCCCGCTCGAGGAACCAGGCGGCGGGGCGGCGGGCATTTCTACCGCTACGACCGGCCCTCGAGCAGCACCATTGGTGGGTACCGACCTGGAAGGAGAGGGGACGAGTAGACCAGATTTTTCTGACGGCATGCGACGCTCCACGTGGCCGAAGGAGGCGTCGCCAGAATCGCCGGTGCTGTCCTTCAAAGTGCTGACAGCGGGTACGCGGGCTGGTGGGAAGTTTCCGCGCGAAGATTACCTATGTTAAAAGATACCCACTTCTACGGTGGAATTGTTGCCGACGGCCTGTTACCTGCGGCTACGATGACCTTGGGTCTATTTTCCTACGCGATACGGGCACGTCCGGAGGATCCATGAGCGAGCGTGTTCCTGCTGTGATAGCCGCTGTTTCATCGATCGTGATTCTCGTTTACGCGTTTCCTTGGACTAACTGCAACTGAAGACTACCTGGCAGGGGCCTAAGCGCGAGGCGCCCCACGTCGCGGCTGCATCTGGTACGCGGTATACAGAAATACGAAGCCGCAGACGAGAAACAGCAGAACCCGCCAGATCGTCTCCACGCCGGCGAGATCGACAAAGAGCAGCCGCGCCACGACGATGACCATCGTCACGCCTCCGAGATACTTCAGCAACGGCTGAGCACCTTCGCGCTGGCTCATAATCAGCAGCGTCGCGCCGAGTACGGCGTAGCTCGCAGTCACCATCGGCGCCCAGAGAGGGTTGAGCGCGCTCCAAAGGACAATCAACGCGGTCAGGTAGCTCGCCGCGCCAAGAACCATCCCCTGCGTCTTCTCGGCGCCGTCGGCGATGAGGCGCCATGCGATGAAAGCCGCGGCTCCAAGCGTGACTATGTCGGAGACGATCCACCGAAAATGGTCGAAGCCGGTGTCGACCAATGACAGCTCGTGCGCGGCGATAATCGATAGCGATAGAGCGATCACGAATTTGCCGAGGGTGCGAGGTCCGGAGAAATGGCGCGCCAGGGAATTGATGACGAGTGCTACCGCCACTCCGCACAGAGGAATGCTTTCCGGAGTGGATGCGAGCTTGGCGATTCCGATCAGGGTCCAGAACACGCCGGCGGTGAGCGCGACGTGACTGATTTCCGCGTCCGCCTGCGCGCGACGCCGGGAGTACGCGAACGCGCCAAGTCCCATCACCACAAAGGTCGCGCCCCAGATTTCGTCCGGTACACTCGGCCAGATCGCGCCGAGTAAGGTGATCGCTAGAGCCGCGCTCACCAGCATCAGAACCCAGAGTATCACGC
>DASYVU010000150.1:0-5450 GCA_035936715.1 Gemmatimonadaceae bacterium | reverse complement strand
CCTGCGCCAGCTCTTGCCGCCATCGGTGCTCTTGTAGACGCCGCGCTCCTCGCTCGGCACGCTGTACTTCCCGAACGACGCGACGAAGACGATGTTCGGATTAGTGGGGTGGATGCGGATCTTGGAGATCCCGTCCGATTGGCTGAAGCCGACGTGCGTCCACGTCTTGCCCGCATCGGTGCTCTTGTAGACTCCGTCGCCGGGCATGATGTTGCCGCGGATACAGGTCTCGCCCATCCCGATGAACACGACGTCGGGATTGCTCTCGCTCACCGCGACGGCGCCGACTGAGGCGCTCTTTATCTTGCCATCGGTGACCGGCGCCCAGTTGTCGCCGCCGTCGGTCGTCTTCCAGAGTCCGCCGCCCGTCGCTCCGAAGTACGCTTCATTCGGGCGACCAACGACGCCGGTCACCGCGATGGAGCGGCCGCCGCGGTCAGGGCCGATGTTGCGCCACTTGAATCCGCTGCGAAATGCAGAGTCGAGAACGACTGGTGCGAGATTGGTCGCAGCTCGAGTCTGTGCGGCGCTCGGAACAGCGGCCATCGTCGAAAGCACAGCGAGCGCGGGAATGGTCAGGTGGCGCAACGAGAGCATATGTCGGGCGGGATGAAGTTTGCGGCTGCGTGTCGAGCGCCAACTTGGCGCTGGATCAGCCTTGGTAAACGAGAACAGCATTGCGCGCTTGAGCAACCCATAGAGAAACCGCCGGAGTGTCTCACACGAGCACTGCGCTCACGTGCCCGGCAACGATACGCCAGCCATCCGCCTGTGCGCGCCAGACGCGTGTATATCGGAGCCGAAGCGCCGCCTCGCACGCGTGCAACGAAGCCTCGGAAGTCACAGCGCCGGCGTGATCACGATGTTCCTGTACTCGATCGGGCCATGATCGCCCTGGAGGAATAGCGGACCCGGCGCGCCTTCGTTGCTGTCGAGCGCGCCACCGGTAATTCCCGGAATCTCCTGATTGCAGATCACCTGTCGCCCGTTCGCGACAACTGTGACCATCCGCCCGATGAGCGTGATGTCGTACGATTGCCATTGGCCCGCTGGCCTCGCCGCGATCACGCTGGGCGAGATGAAACCGTAGACGCCACTGAAGCGATCATTTGCCGGCTCGTTTCCGAAATCGTCCTGGATCTGCACTTCGTGTCGGCCGCGGAGGTACACGCCGCTATTACTCTCCTTCGGGTAGCGGAACTCGACGTGCAGCTTGAAGTCTCCGAACGACCGATCTGTAACAAGGTTGGCGCCTGACCGCGGGCTGCTCAGCACTCCGTTGCTGACGGTCCACTGATTGGTCGTTCCCGAGGAGTGCCAGCCACCCAGGTTGTTCGCATGCAGCAGCCTGATTGGCGCGCCCCATCTGGGTGCCGATCGCCGCTCGAGACGCGGAGCGCGGACGGCCGTCCAGCGATAACTCTTGCCGTTAGGGAAAGTCATGAGACCGGCGAGGCCGTTCCCTTCCAGTTTCCCACGAACTGTGAGATCGCCGTTTCCATCCTCCCACTGGTGCGGAATCGAAAAGTTCAGAGAGTCGCCGTTCGCTGCAATCATCGAGACGGGTCTGGCGCTGCCCACGATTCCAACGAAGCGACCGACCAACACATCCCGCCCTGAGTGCTCGATCTCCAGCCACGACGGACGCGGGCCGTCCGGTGTCGCAATGGTAATATCCCAGCGTCCCAGGAGGAGCGAGTCGACGGCGGGAAGCGGGAAGGAGGAAGCAGGACGCGGGACGCGCGCGGGAGAAATCGGAAGCGGAGCGTGTTTGGTGTCAGGCTTGCTCGAAATGGCTAGAGCCAGCAGCAGAATCGATTGGCGCAGCAATGTGTCCTCCTGTGTCCGCTCAGAAGATACTCGGCCGTCACCGCAGCTGGAGATCCTCCCTTGCTGGTTCCCAATCGCCTGACACACGAGGACAGAGCAGCCCCGTGACTGAACTAGCCCAGGTTTTCCTGTATGAATCGTGGACTGAGATGTACATCCACCTGGACGAGGGGCGTGTCACCAATGTTGCGGAAGCCGTGGATTTCCCCGGCCTTGATGACGAGGATGTCGCCCGCGCCGGCTTCGAATTCCTTGCCGTTGACGGTCCAGAGACCGCGGCCTTCCCTCACGAACTGGACTTCATCGTAGGGATGACGATGGGGCCCGGGACCACGCCCGGGCAGAGCACTGAGGAGGAACACCGAGACATTGACGTCGCCGTTCTCGGCCCCGACGAATTCGTGAGAGCTGCCCTTGAACGGCAGGTCTTCCTGACGGACGCGGTACATCTGCCGGCTCCTATAGACCTTCGGTTACATCGATTCAGCAGTGACATGCTGGACCAATGCAATATCTACAGGATGCCGCCGCTCCGCACGCGGAAGTCGACGTTGTCCGAGATCCATTTCCAGAGCTCGGCCTGACCCTCCGGCTTCGTGCCCACGTGATAGTGCGAGCGCCAGGTTGCCATCACCTCGTCGTCGACGGTCCACATACGCACGCGGCGCCGAGGGATTTTCTTCTCCCAGTGCACCGCCACTGTGGGACGCGGATACAGGACGCGAATCGTTGTGTTCTTCGAGAGGTACTCGAGACCACTCACGTTGATTTTCTTGTACTTGCTCAGGCTGTCGTTCTTTTCTGACGGCGTGTCCGGTAATCCGTCGGTGAGCATCACGATATTGAGCGGTGAGAGTACCAGGTTCTGCCGCTTTACCAGCGTCGCAACGCGCTCGAAGAACGGGTTGAAGTCGGTGAGGCCGTCATTCGACGGATACTCCTTCCTCAGGAACGCGGCGATCTCCGCCACACTCATGTTCTGAAAGGTGTGAATCGGCTGGAAGGACTTCGTCTCTCCCGGCTTCTCCCCACCGAACGAGCCGACGAACACCGCGGTCGGCTGTTTCAGTCCGCCCAGCCCGTGAATGTGGGCGTATAGGTAGTTCGCCGCGAAGTCGATCGCGCTCTCATAACGGCCTCTGCCCTTGAACGAGCCGCTGACGTCGATCCCTATGACGAGGGTTGACCGAGCGACCCGCGCGCCATCCGCCGGTGGCGCGCACGCCACGACCGCGCTCAACATCAGCGCAGCGGACGCGCACGACGCAATCAGTTTGCGTGAGGTTCTCATCACGCTACCCTCGGCCTTGGCTCGTGAGGAGTGCGCATTGGGCCGGCCTCCAGGTGCGGGCGCGAGCCGAATGCCAACGGCGTAGCGGCGAGGATTTCCTCGAGCGATTTGAAAGGAAGTGAGAACATCGGCCGAGATTTGATGGTGACAACCGCGAAGTTGATTGCGGCTGCCAGGAGCTGGAGAACGGGGAGCGAAAGCAGCTCGAACATGCGCTTTGCTTCCTCGTGGAACCATGCGGTCTCCGCCTTGAGGGCATTGACCGGCTCGCGCCAGAGTCCTGGCTCGACCGCCCTCTCGATGGGGCGCGTTGCGCCTTCCATCGAGACAGCCTGTCGCGAAAGGATCGCGAGCAACGCTGGAGTTCCGAAACGACCGAACAGGAACCATGACATACCGCGCACGCCCAGCCAGCCGAAGGAGGCCAAAGCGAGGGTGGCGCCGATACCGAGCTGCACCGAGCCGCCCGACTGCTGGGCGATCCACGGCGTGATCGCGTCAATCAGCTCGCGGTAGAGGAAGATCACCTCGAAGAACATCACCGCGCTCTCGACGACGAGCATCTGTACTATGGTAGCCGTCTTCTTCTCCTTGATTGCTTCAGTCACGACTTGCACGCAGGCGAAGCTTCCCGCCACCAGCATGAACAGAAACATCCAGAGCAGCGGCGCCATCACGCGTGGGTTCGGATCGAACCCGGTGAGACTGCCAAACACTTCATTGAGTGTCGGCTGCAGCGTGAAGGTGAAGATCGTCGCTTCGATCGCGCACCAGACGGTGAGGACAAGGAATGCGATCCACGGAACACCGGGCTGGAAGTAACGTTCCGATGTCCAATTGAGCAGCGTGAGCGGCGAGCGCAGCAGGCCGAGCAACAGGTTCTTGACCATCAGGAAGGCGAAGCGCACCGAGCCGATGATCCAGCCAACGAGCGCGATGCCGACGCGCAGCATTCCTGTCCAGAAAAGCCAAATGCAGCGGCCAGCATCCCACCACGCCATGAGCATTGACGTGATGAAGGCGCCGCGACCGGACCGGAAAGGAAGCGTGTAGATAGAGGCGACCGTGCACCACATGCCGGCCGCGATTAGAAGTGCAGGCATCAGCAGTGCGATCCATGCCAGCACGCGAAGGGCAGAATTTCCGCCCGTCCCCGCCAGGACTATCGTCGACTGCCATGCTTCGAGCCAGCGCATTGGCGCCAGCAATGTAAGCACCGCGCCTTGCCAATCCGCGGGGAATAGTTGCGCAAACGATTCAAACATTGTGATCGCTCCTCTGGTGGGAGGTGTTTAGCGTTCGCGCTATTTGGTGCGCAGTACGTGCGCGACTGCCGGCGACGGAAAATCGTCGCCTACTATTGCTCTGATTCTGACGAGCGGTGGCGGAGGCGGGAAACGTCGTTTCGGAGTGGGTGCGCCGGGCACCCGGAAAGCAGGCGGTTAACCGTCTGTGGGGCGGTCCCGCATCAGATCGGCCGTAACCCTCGCACTTCGATAAAGGACCAGGCGTCCGGGCCCCGCACGGCGACGGTACGGACGTACGTCGGAAAATGCCAACGCGGGTCGAAAGCGATCTGGGCCTTGCCAACGGTTGTCGGCTGCTCGTTCGAGATCGTCGTACAGGCCGTCGATGCTGAACGTGTTCCAATCGATGAGGGCGGCAGGCTTACCCGTCCTGTCCCACGCTCGCAGAGGCTGGCCGCTCCGAACCTCGATCAATAGCCAACCCCGAGTTCCGGGACAGAAGCACCCCACTCGAAGCAGGAATTTATAGTCACGCGGCTTTCTAGCCCGCCATAGCTCGCGTTCCTTTCTGAGCGTCGCGTGCAGCGATTGGCGTTGCCTGGGCGTTCCCAGCGTGAAGGTTTGACCTTCTGCGGAGAAGACGCTGGCGCCGGCGGTATCCTTGAAGAGCGCGACGACGCTGGTTTCCGTGACCGGGGCGATGACGCGCGCCGTGTCCTTGATCACGCGAACGTCAGCATTACTCTGGACGCGGGCGCTCTTGTGGCAGGCGACGGGAAGGACGCCGAGCACAAACAAAACGGACAGAGCGAGTCGGATGCGCGCGCGAGTCATTATGGAGCTCGGCGGATCGTGCGCGCTGATGCCTGATTTATCCACGCCGCGCGCTCTTCTTTCGTCACTTCGGGAAAGACTCGGCGCCCCTCTTCCTCGGCGCGCAAGGCTGCCTCGATGATAGCCATGACCGACGCGCCCTGCTCCGGCGGTGCCGGGTTCGGCGCTCGGCCGTGCAATGCTTCTCGTAACGCGACATAGTATCCCCGCTGATCACCACGTGCCGCCTTCAGCGCGCGCGTTTCGCC